>NZ_AKKF01000149.1 GCF_000281955.1 Caulobacter sp. AP07
GGCGGGCCTCCGCAGGACGAACCTGAACCGATCGCCGCATCGAGGGACGGGTGGCGCGACGGCCGGTTGCAGGAATGGTTTAGGCCTTCACGGCTGAATGGCGGCTGAATGGAAATGGCGCCTGAATGTCAGCCAAACCTGGTCGCCCGGAATGACGGTGGAGAGGGTGGTTACAGCGCGCCCTGCTCCCGCAGCGCCCCGATCGCCTCGGGCGAGAAGCCCCAGTCGGCCAGGGCCCCGTCGTTGTCGGCGCCGATCTTCGGCGGCGGCCCCTGGATCGCGCCCGGCGTGGCCGAGAAGCGTGGGGCCGGGGCCGGCTGGGTGACGCCGGCGACCTCGACGAAGGTCTGCCGCGCGGCGTTGTGGGGATGGGCCGGGGCCTCGTCCATGGTCAGGACCGGAGCGAAGCAGACGTCGGTGCCGTCCATCAGGGCGCACCATTCGTCGCGGCTCTTGGTGGCGATGACGGCGGCCAGCTTGTCGTGCAGCTGCGGCCATTCCTCGCGGCTCATCTGGTGCTGGAACTGCGGGTCGGTGATCCCCGTCTTTTCAAGCAGCAGCAGGTAGAACTGCGGTTCGATCGAGCCGATCGAAATCCACTTGCCGTCACCGCACTGGTAGGTGTCGTAGAAGTGCGCGCCGCCGTCGAGCAGGTTGGAGCGCCGCCCCTCGCCCCACATGCCGCCGGCCTTGAAGCCGTAGAACATGGCCATCAGCGAGGCCGCGCCGTCGCTCATCGCGCAGTCGATCACCTGGCCCTGGCCGGTCTGGCGGGCATGGATCACCCCGGCCAGCAGGCCGAACGCCAGATAGAGCGCCCCGCCGCCGAAATCGCCGACCAGATTGAGCGGCGGCACCGGCTTGTCCTGCGTACCGATCGCCGCCAGGGCCCCGGTGATGGCGATGTAGTTCATGTCGTGGCCGGCGGCCTTGGCGTAGGGTCCGGTCTGGCCCCAGCCGGTCATCCGGCCGTAGACCAGCCTGGGATTGCGGGCCAGGGCCACGTCCGGTCCCAGGCCCAGCCGCTCCATGACGCCCGGCCGGAAGCCCTCGATGATCCCGTCGGCGCCTTCCATCAGCTTCAGGCAGGTCTCGACCGCGGCCGGCGACTTCAGGTCCAGCGCCACCGAGCGCCGGCCCCGCGCCGTGACGTCGGCCGGCGAACTGCGCCCCGAGCCCTTGCGGTCGATGCGCACCACGTCCGCGCCGAGGTCCGACAGCAGCATGCCGCAGAACGGCCCGGGGCCGATCCCGGCGAATTCCAGCACCTTCAGGCCGGACAGCGGTCCCTGCGCCATGACGTTCCTCCCGGCCGACTCTCGCGGCGTTGTCTCGCTCGAACTAGAACGACCCTGACGTTCGGTCACGCAAGCGAGATGTCAGTTTCGCCCCTGCGGCGATGCGTACCTATGAGCGCCAGCGGCCTCTGCTATGTTGCGACGTCGAATCTCGATGACGCCGCGTCGTCGGGCGATAGCCGGTATCCGGGGCGGAGGCTTGAGTTGGCGGTGAACGCCCGAATCCTGATCGTGGCGCGCGACGACTCCCGCGCGGGACCGCTGTCCGAAGGGCTCGACAAGCTCGGGTGGCGGACCATCACCGCGCGTGGCCCCTATGCCGCCCTCGCCGCGCTGGGCGACCTGAACATCGAGGCGGTGATCGTCGACCTGGAGAGCGCCGGTCCCGACGCCCAGTCCCTGTCGCGTCGCCTGAAGGCGGCCGTGGCCCCGCGCCGCCTGCCCGTCATCGCCATCGGCGAGCCGGGGACCGAGCCCAACCACCAGGCCTTCGACCTGACCCTGTCGCCGCCGCTGCACCCCTCGCAGGCCGTGCTGCGCCTGGAGTCCCTGGTCCGCACCGCCATCGCCGAGGAGGAGTTCGAGCTTCGCCTGGCGACCTTCGGCGATCGCGGCCGGCGGCTGGACCTGCCCGAGCCCCAGGCCGAGCCGTTCCGCATCCTGGCGATCGGCGAGCCCGCGCCGCAGTTCCTGGCCTTGTCCAACGCCCTGACCCGCAGCGGGGCCGATGTGGTCGGCGCCTTCACCGCCTACACCGCCTTCGACTACCTGCACGAGCGAGCCTTCGACGCCGTGGTGCTGTGGGCCGGCGACAACCAGCAGGAAGCGCTGTCGATCGCGGCGGGCATGCGGCGCAACACCCGCCTGTTCCACATCCCGGCCCTGCTCTACCTGAAGGCCGAAAGCTACGTGACCATGTCGGAGGCCTTCCATCGCGGGGTGTCCGACGTCGCCTCGCCGGAAACCCCCGAGATCGAGACCGCCAAGCGGGTCGTCGAGCTGGCGCGCAACTACCGCCGCGGCGAGTCGATCCGCGGCGCGCTGGAGAAGGCCCGCAGTTCGGGCCTGATGGACGCCGCCACCGGCCTGTTCACCCGCGACCTGTTCGCCGCCCATCTGGTGCGGCTGGCCGGCGCGGCTCGCGAGCGGGCCCGGCCGCTGTCGATCTGCGTGCTGCGCGTCGCCGACAAGCCCGACACCGTCTGGGCCCGGCAGAACGGCTGGCTGGACCGCGCCATCCCGCAGATCGGCTCGATGGTCGGCCGGCTGGTGCGCGTGGAAGACACCGCCGCCCGCCTGGCGCCGGAGGTCTTCGCCCTGGCCCTGCCCGCCACCAACCAGGCCTCCGGCCGCGCCGCCGCCGAACGGATCGCCGCGGTGATCGGCTGCACGGCCTTCGACGCCGGCGACGACCGCGCGCCCTTCGTCTGCGAGTTCGACATCGGCGTCGCCCAGATCGAGGCCGGCGAGAGCGCGGTCCACGCCTTGGAGCGGGCGGCGGCGCGGGCCCTGCAGCGCGACAGCGCCTGAAGGCTTGTCGAAGGGGCGTGACGCCTCTACGTGCGTCGCGGAACAGAGCATCCGAGAGACCGCGCCATGGGCCAGCCCCTGTTGATCGACCTCGTCGCCGACGTCGTCTGCCCCTGGTGCTATCTGGGCTGGCGGCGCGTGAAGTCCGCGGTGGCCCTGCGGCCGGACGTCGAGCCGCTGATCGTCTGGCGGCCCTATCAGCTGGACCCGACCCTTCCCGAGCAAGGCGTTGATCGCAAAGCCTATATGGCTGGCAAGTTCAAGGACCCGCTCAAGCTGAAGGCCGTGCACACGGCCCTGGTCGAGGCGGGGGCCGAGGAAGGCATCGTCTTCGATTTCGAGGCCATCGCCCTGTCGCCCAACACCAGCGCCGCCCACCGGCTGATCCGCTGGGCGCATGGGGCGGGCCGGCAGGACGCCGTGGTCGAGGGCCTGTTCGCCGCCTACTTCACGCAAGGCCGCGACATCGGCGATCCCCAGGTGCTGGCCGACATCGGCGAGGCGGCCGGCATGGACCCGGTGGTGATCCTGCAACTGCTGTCGGAAGGCGCGGACAAGGAAACCATCGCCCGCGAGCACGCCATGGCCGTCCAGGGCGGGATCACCGGCGTGCCGTTCGCGATCTTCGGCGGCAAGCTGGCGATCGTCGGCGCCGAGAGCCCGGAGAACATCGCCGAGGCGATCGACAAGGCCCTGGAAGCCGCCTGAGGCCGTAGCGGCGGACGGGGACAGGCCCATGGGCCTGTCCCCCAGCCATGCCCCTACCCTTCCAACGTCGCCTTCATCGCCGCGCAACCGGCCTCCATCAGTCCGGCGACCTGCGGCGCGGCGTCGTGCGGCAGCAGGTCGGCGGTCCAGACGATGCGGCTGCCCTGCCCTTCGGCCAGCACCTGCATGGCGCCGTTGTGGTGGCTGAGCAGCTGTGTCCCGACCACGGCCCAGACCAGGCGGCGGGCGTCGTCGTCGACCGCGACGATCAGCTCCTTGGCGACCAGGCCGTTGGCGAAGGTGACGATCCGCGCCTCGCCCTCGACCTTGGTGTCGGTCAGGACTCCGGGACACAGCCGCTGGTGCACGGCGCCCCAGTCGCGCACCGCGTCCCAGACCTGCTGCGGCGCGACGTCGATGCTGACCCGCTTGACGATGGTGGCCATCGGAAATCTCCTTTCGAGGTTTCCCTGACTCTGACAGGTCGGCGCGCCTCGGGCTGGCGGGATCCGGACGCGGTCATCTCAGTCGCGACCGGGCTGTCGGGGTCAGGCGCAACCGCTGGATCACGCCCTTGGTCGAGGTCACGCCGAAGCCGTCGACCAGGTCGGTTCGGGATGCGCCAAAGCTAAAATCTATAGCCCATGCGCGCGCCAAAGGTGCGCTTGTCCGGCAATCCCAGGAACAGGACATTCAACGTCGACACACCGGGGGAAACAATTGGCGGCGCGGCCGCCGTGAAGCACGGGGGGCAGGCGCCACTCGCGGCGTAAGCTCCATCCCCGGTACGCGCCGCTTCTATCAGGTGATCATCGTTGAACAAGTTCTTGACGTAGAAAGAGACCTCAAGGTTGCGATCGTTCAAGACGCTGAAGTGCGCATTTACGAGGCTGCGCCCACCGATCCACGCTATATTGGTCGGATCGATGAAGAACTTGCTGCGATATTCGTAGTCCAAGCCCACGACACCGCTCCAGTGATCCGATAGCTCGTGCCTGTAGGTGGTCGACAGACTGAAGGTCAAATGCGGCGTGTGGTCGAGTTCATTGCCAATGACGTCGGTGTTGTTGCGGATCAATAGACCATTAGGCGAATATACGTATGCAGAAATTTTATTGTGAACATAGTTGAAAGTGCTCGAAATAGTGAGCTTCTCAGTGGCGGAAAATTCAGACGTCAATTCGACGCCTCTTAGAGCAACCTTCCCGGTGTTTTTGACGACAGTGGTCGAGCCGTTGGCGCCGTTGGGGTTGACATAAAACGCCGTATTCGACACCTGGCCGTTGCTCCAATTCATGGAGTAGGCCGCTATTCTCGTGCGCAGGCGGCTATCGAACCACGTCCCCTTATGGCCGATTTCGAAGTTGGTCAGCTTTTCTTGCTGAAAGGGGATGTTGATGTTGGTGCTGGCCAATTGATCCAACACCGATTGTGGAAGACCAACGAGCGCCGCATTGAAGCCGCCCGGCTGATACCCTTGTGAGAACGTCGCATACAGCAGTGAGTCCGGAGCGACCTTGAAGTCCGCGGTCACACGCGGCGAAAAGCTTTCGAATACATCGTGAAGCCGGTTCGTGAGTGTCGGGAAGGTTTGTTGCCGGGCGATCCCGTCCCATTGATAACGTGCCTCGGCATTCAGCGTCAGGCGATCGGTCACATCGAAATAGACGCCGGCGAAGACCGCCGGCGTACTTATCGTGGTCTTGATGCCTCCGCCGGATGCATTGGCCAAACGACCGGAATTTTGAATGCCGAAGCCCGCCGTCGGTGGCCCCCAAACTCTGTAATAGCTGGCTCCCAGCGTCGCGCGAAGACGCCGGTCCTGCGGACTGGAGACCCGCACCTCTCCGCTGAAATCGTTGACAATGCTGGCGGCGCTGGCCGCCAGTTGGAGCGTCGGTGGTCGGAAGCAAGCGGCGTTCGCCGCGCTGGTCGATGGCGCGGCGCAAGCGGCGGCGCGCGCTGCGGGGTCCGACAAGTACATCGGATTGGGCACGTTGGATAAGTCTCGGCCCAGCAGTGCGCGAAATTGTTCGGTCTTTGTATTGTTGTAGGAAACTTGCGACGCCAGCAACCAACCGGAATCGGGCGTGAATTCCCCCTTGATCAGGACGTGATTGACCACGCGCTTCAGGCCGAAATGGTCGAGCCAGGTGAGGTTGAACGGAACCGGATACCCTCGGGCGTTATTGACCAGTTCATTGCGGGTCAGCGTGTCCATATAGACATGGTCGCCGATGTAAGCCGGATTGAGACCGGACAACCTTGGTAGCGCGCCGCACCAGTAGCCGCCGCCCGTGCCGCCGAGATTGCAGTTGAACGTCGGACCCGTGGCGACGTTGCCGATCGCCGCGAGAGCGGGCGCGCCATCCTCATCGCGGGTGTAGGAATAGTAGGTGGAGAATTTGAGGGTGTCGGTCGGTGTGGCGGCCAACGCGACTGACACGAAGGTCGTTGTTTCCTTACCCAGAGATTGCCCGTTGACGCCGCTCTTGTATTGGCCACCGAAGCTGTAGCGATGGGCGCTGACGCGCGCCGTAAGACGATCGCGAACGATGGGCCCCTCCACGGAGCCGGAATAGTCCTGCCCATCATCGCTGGAGAGATCGACAATGGCCTGGCTGCGGAAATCGTTGCCCGGCGTTTTGGTGATGTAGTTGATCGCTCCTGCGAAGGTGGACCGGCCGAAGTACACGCTTTGCGGGCCGGTCATGACTTCGACACGCTGAAGGTCGGTGAAGTCCGGCGTCCCGGTGCCGGCGTAGGGCGCGCCGTCGATGAACACCGTGCCCAGGCTGGTGGCGAGGCCGCGAAACACCAAGCGCGGACGCGAACGGTCCGACACCGAACCGATGCCCTGAGACTCGACGAACAGGCCGGGCGTGAAAGCCGCAAGGTCGGTGAGGGTCTTCAATCCCGCGTTCTCGATGGTCGCCGCTGACACCACCGAGACCGCGACTGGCACGTTCATCAAGTTCTCTTCACGCCGGCGCGTCGTGACCTTGATGAGTCCCAACTGCTCAATGTCCAGGGATGCCAGGTCGTCGATCGACTCGGCCTGGACATCGCAAGATTGGGTCGCGAAATATAGGAACGCCGCGGCGGTGCATTGAGCAAACCAGTGGTTTGTTTTCATCATTGCCCCTCCCATAGGTTTCCTAGGGAAAGAATGCCCGCGCGAAGCGCCCACAACCACGACGACAGTCGTCGCTTGCCCACGTCCCGTCAAGTTAGGTGGGGCATGCGGTTTGAAGACCGCTAGAGGCTGTAGCTCGCTCGTAGCTCCGCATGAACGTTGGCGCGGACGGGCGCCGTCGTCGCGTCGGCTCCGCGGTCCACGCCCTACAAACTCCACGCGGTTTTCGTCGAGAATTGGGACGGCGACGCTCCGCGCGCCTTCTTTCCCTAGGCCTTGGCCAGCTTCACCAACTGCGACAGGATCTTCTCCGCCGCGTCCAGCCGGGCCGCCGGGGTCTCCCACTCGCCCTTGATCACCAGCTTCTGGTCGGGACGCACCTTCCAGATGATGGCGTTCTTGGCGACGAACTGCACCAGGGCCAGAGGATTGGCGAAGGTGTCGTTGCGGAAGCTGGCGACCGCGCCCTTGGGGCCGACGTCGATCTTGGCGACATTGGCCTCGCGGCACATGCCCTTGATGGCCACGACCTTCAGCAGGGAGTCGGTCTCGGGCGGCAGCGGGCCGAAACGGTCGATCAGCTCGGCGGCCAGGGCCTCGCGGTCGGCGGCCCGTTCGGCTTCCGACAGGCGACGATAGAGCGACAGGCGCACGTTGAGGTCGGGCACATAGTCGTCGGGGATCATCACCGCCGCGCCGGTGTTGATCTGCGGCGACCAGCCCCGGTCCTCGATCAGGGCCTCGGCCCCCTGGCGCTCGCGCAGCTCGGCCACGGCGTCCTCCAGCATCTGCTGGTACAGCTCGACGCCGATCTCCTTGATGTGGCCGCTCTGCTCGTCGCCCAGCAGGTTGCCGCCGCCGCGCTGGTCCAGGTCGTGGCTGGCCAGCTGGAAGCCCGCGCCCAGGCTGTCGAGCGACTGCAGCACCTTCAGGCGCTTCTCGGCCGACAGGGTGATGGTCTTCTCGTTGGGCGTGGTCAGGTAGGCGTAGGCCCTCGCCTTCGACCGGCCGACCCGGCCCCGGATCTGGTAGAGCTGGGCCAGGCCGAACATGTCGGCGCGGTGGACGATCAGGGTGTTGGCCGACGGGATGTCGAGCCCACTCTCCACGATAGTGGTCGCAAGGAGCACGTCGTACTGCCCCTCGTAGAAGGCGGTCATTACGTCTTCCAACTGGGTCGGGGCCATCTGCCCATGCCCGACCACGTACTTGACCTCCGGCACCTGGACGCGGAGGAACTTCTCGATGTCCTCCAGGTCCTTGATGCGCGGCACCACGTAATAGGCCTGGCCGCCGCGATACTTCTCGCGCAGCAGGGCCTCGCGCAGGGTCACCGGGTCGAAGGGGCTGATATAGGTGCGCACCGCCAGGCGATCGACCGGCGGGGTGGCGATGATCGACATCTCCCGGATGCCCGACAGCGCCATCTGCAAGGTGCGCGGGATCGGCGTGGCGGTCAGGGTCAGCATGTGCACGTCGGCGCGAAGCTCCTTGAGCTTCTCCTTGTGCTTGACCCCGAAGTGCTGCTCCTCGTCGACGATGACCATGCCCAGGTCCTTGAACGACACCTGCTTGGACAGGATGGCGTGGGTGCCGACCACGATCTCGAACTGGCCGTTGGCCAGGCCCTCGCGGGTTTCCGACGCCTCCTTGCCGGTCACCAGGCGCGACAGGCGGGTGACCTTGACCGGCCAGCCCTGGAAGCGGTCCTTGAAGGTCTTGTAGTGCTGGCGGGCCAGCAGGGTGGTCGGGCAGACGATGGCCACCTGCTTGCCGCTCATCGCCACCACGAACGCGGCGCGCAGGGCGACCTCGGTCTTGCCGAAGCCGACGTCGCCGCAGATCAGCCGGTCCATCGGCTTGCCGGAGGAAAGGTCCTCCAGCACGTCGGCGATCGCCGACAGCTGATCGTCGGTCTCCTCGTAGGGGAAGCGGGCGCAGAACTCGTCGAACACCCCGTGCGGCGGGTCGGTCTCCTCGACCGACTTCAGCTGGCGGGCGGCGGCGATCTGGATCAGGCCCTCGGCCATGACCCGCAGCCGTTCCTTGGCCTTGGCCTTGCGCCCCTGCCAGGCCGCGCCGCCCAGCTTGTCCAGCTGGACGTTCTCGCCGTCGGTTCCATAGCGGGTCAGAAGGTCGATGTTCTCGACCGGCAGGTAGAGCTTGGCCTCGCCGCCATACAGCAGGTCCAGGCAGTCGTGCGGCGCGCCCTGCACGTCGAGGGTCTTGAGGCCCTCGTAGCGGCCGATGCCGTGGTCGACGTGGACCACCAGGTCGCCGGGCGTCAGGGCGCTGGCCTCGGCCAGGAAGTTGGCGGCGCGGCGCTTCTTGCGCGGCCGGGCCAGGCGGTCGCCCAGGATGTCGGTCTCGGAGATCACTGCCAGGGTGTCGGTCTCGAAGCCGTTGTCGAGCGGCAGGACCACGCGCTGCGGGATCTTGGGGTCGTTGGCCTTGGCCGCCTGCCAATAGGCGGCGTAGGGGATCTTGGTCAGGCCATGGTCGGCCAGCATGGTCCCCAGGCGTTCGGACGAGCCGTCGGACCACGAGGCGAACAGCACCCGCTTTCCGGCAGCCGTCAGGTCGCGGGCGTGGGCGGCGGTGGCCTCGAACAGGTTGACGCTGTCCTGGGCCCGCTCGGCGGCGAAGGCGCGCCCCATCTGGGCGCCCATGTCGACCACGTCCAGGCCCTGGGGCTGGAACGGGGTGAACTGGCGGTTGGAACGGTCGGCGATGGCCGCGTCCCACTCCTGGGCGGTCAGGTAGAGGGCGTCGGGCTTCAGCGGGCGATAGGCCGAGCGCCGGTCGGCCGAGGCGCGGGCGTCATAGGCGTCGGCGATCATCGCCAGGCGCTCGTCGCGGCTCTCGGTCACCTGGTGGTCGACGCCGATCAGCGCGCCGTCCGGCAGGTAGTCGAACAGGGTCGCCATCCGTTCGTAGAACAGCGGCAGCCAGTGCTCCAGGCCGGCCCGGCGACCGCCCTCGCTGACCGTGGCGTACAGCGGGTCGTCGCCGGGCGCGCCGAAGATGCGGACATAGCCCGATCGGAACCGCGAAATGCCGTCGGCGTCGAGCAGCGCCTCGCTGACCGGCAGCAGCTCGATGGACTTCAGCTGCCGGGTCGAGCGCTGGGTCTCGGGATCGAAGGCCCGGATGCTTTCCAGGGTGTCGCCGAACAGGTCCAGGCGCACCGGCTCCTCGGCGGCCGGCGGATAGACGTCGATGACGCCGCCGCGGATGGCGAACTCGCCGCGCTCGGAGACGGTGGAGGCGCGGCTATAGCCGTTGATGGCGAAATAGCGCTCCAGGTCGGCGACGTTGACGACATTGCCGACCCGGGCCGCGTAGCTGGCGCGCAGCAGCACGGTCTTCTCGGGCACGCGCTGCAACAGGGCCGGCGCGGCGGTGACCAGGATGGCCGGCTTGTCCTTGCCCAGGCCCAGGGCCAGGCGGTGCAGGGTCGCCATGCGGGTGGCCGCGACCCCAGCCGATGGGCCGATGCGGTCATAGGGCAGGCAGTCCCAGGAGGGGAACAGCACCGCCTCGATCTCGGGGGCGAAGAACTTCAGGGCGTCGATGAAGGCGCTGGCTCGGGCGGTGTCGCGGGCCACGAAGGCCGTCAGGCCGCCGCGCGCCCGGGCGATGTCGGCCATCACCAGGGCGTCGAAACCTTCCGGCGCGCCGGCGAGGATCAGGCCCCCGGCGGCCTTGGCGATCTGTTTGGCGTCGTAGGCCATTCAACTCTTCGAATGCTGAGCCAGCGACAACGCCGCCGGTGTGAATGCTGTTGCTTGGCGTGGCCCCCGACTTCGTCGGAATGAGCGGATCGGAGGCTAAGCCCCGTCTCCGATCGGCCGCACCGCATGAGCTTCATAACGGAAAGTCTTGATCAGGTTCAGGACTTCGGTGTCGAACTTGGCCGGCGTCGGCTCCTGGCCGACGATCCACGCATAGATCTCGCGGTCGGACTCCTCCATCAGCGCTTCGAAGGCGTCGAGCTGGTCGGGGGTCAGGTTGGGGCCATGGGTGTCCGCGAACGGCCCCAGAATGAGGTCCGCTTCCCGAAATCCGCGATGCCAGGCCCGGAACTTCAGCCGCCGAAGGCGGGAGTCGTGATCGATGCTCATGTGACCGGGGATATAGAGCGCCCAAGGCTCGCGCGCTAGCGCGCAAGAGACCTCGCGCGCTGGCGCGCGACGCATTGACCGTGACCGACCCGCCCTATAGGCGCGGGACATGGCTTCACTGATGATCCAGGGCTGCGGTTCCGACGTGGGCAAGTCGACCCTGGTCGCCGGGCTTTGCCGGCTGTTCGCCAATCGTGGCCTGATCGTGCGGCCGTTCAAGCCGCAGAACATGTCCAACAACGCCGCGGTCACCGCCGACGGCGGCGAGATCGGCCGCGCCCAGGCCCTGCAGGCCCTCGCCTGCCGCACGCCGCCGACTGTCCACATGAACCCGGTGTTGCTGAAACCGCAAAGCGACGTCGGTTCGCAGGTCATCGTGCGCGGCAAGGTGGTCGGAACCTACAAGGCCCGCGCCTTCCAGGGCCTGAAACCCGACCTGTTGCAGACCACCGTCGAGAGCTATCGCCTGTTGGCCGCCGAGGCCGACCTTGTGCTGGTCGAGGGGGCCGGCAGTCCGGCCGAGACCAACCTGCGCGCGGGCGACATCGCCAATATGGGTTTCGCCCACGCCGCCGACGTGCCCGTCGCCCTGGTCGGCGACATCGACCGGGGCCATGTGATCGCCGCCCTGGCCGGCGCCCACCTGGTGCTCGACGCGGCCGACCGCGACCGCATCAAGGGCTTCATCATCAACAAGTTCCGCGGCGATCCTTCGCTGTTCGACGACGGCCGGCGCGAGATCGCCCGCCGCACCGGCTGGCCGGACCTGGGCATGGCGCCATGGCTCTATCCGGCCCGGACCTTGCCCGCCGAGGACGCCGTGGTGCTGGAGCGGCCCGTTCGGGCCAGCGGCGACCAGCGGGCGCGGATCGTCGCGCCGATGCTGTCGCGGATCGCCAATTTCGACGAGTTCGATCCGCTGCGCGCCGATCCGGCCGTGGACTTCGCTTTCCTGCCGCCGGGAACCCCGGTGCCCGGCGACGCCGACCTGGTGATCCTGCCCGGGACCAAGGCCACCCTGGCCGACCTGGCCTTCCTGCGGGCCCAGGGCTGGGACATCGACATTCTGGCCCACGCGCGACGGGGCGGCCGGGTGCTGGGGGTCTGCGGCGGCTACCAGATGCTGGGCCGGACGGTCGCCGATCCGCAGGGGATCGAGGGGGCGCCGGGCTCGGCGGCGGGTCTGGGCCTGCTCGACGTCGAGACCGTGCTGCTGGGCGACAAGGTGCTGCGCGCCGTGTCCGGCCGGCTCATCGCGGGCGACGCGCCGTTCTCCGGCTACGAAATGCATATCGGCCGCACGACCGGCCCAGGAACGTCTCGCCCGCTGCTGGCCATCGACGGCGGCGCGTCCGACGGCGGCGCGTCCGACGGCGCGGTCTCGGCCGACGGCCGGGTGGCGGGGGCCTATGTCCACGGCCTGTTCGAACGCGGCGAGGCCCGCGCCGCCTTGCTGGCCCCGTTGGGCGTCGCCATCGGGCCGGGCGACCACGCGGCCAAGGTCGACGCGGCGCTGGACGAGATCGCGGCGATGCTCGAGCAGGCGCTGGACATCCCGGCGATCGCGCGGATCGCGGGGCTTTAGAGCCATTGTCGTCCCGGTCTGCGCTTCGCTTCGCCCGGGATGACAAGTTAGGGTAGCAAAGGACGATTCCCGACGAGGCCCGCCGCATGACGACCGCCCGCCCCCGCCGCGCGATCTCCGCCTTGCGCGACTTCCTGCGCAGCGAATCGGCCGGCGGCCTCTTGCTGATGGGCAGCGCCGCCCTGGCGCTGATCATCGCCAACTCGCCCCTGGCCGAGGACTATTTCCACGCCCTGCACGTCAAGGTCGCGGGCCTGAGCATCGCCCACTGGGTCAATGACGGCCTGATGGCGGTGTTCTTCCTGCTGGTCGGGCTGGAGATCAAGCGCGAGATGGTCGACGGCGAGCTGTCCAGCTGGTCGCGGCGGGTGCTGCCGGGCGTCGCCGCCCTGGGCGGCATGGTGATCCCGGCCCTGGTCTATGTGGCGATCAACCGCGAGGCGCCCGACAACCTGCGCGGCTGGGCCATTCCGGCCGCCACCGACATCGCCTTCGCCCTGGGGGTGCTGTCGCTGCTGGGATCGCGGGTCCCGGCTTCGCTGAAGATCTTCCTGGCCGCCCTGGCGATCATCGACGACCTGGGCGCCATCCTGATCATCGCCATCTTCTACACCGACCACCTGACCCTGTGGGCGCTGGGCGGGGCGGCCGCGACCCTGGCGGTGCTGGCAGCCATGAACCGGCTCAAGGTCGCCAGCCTGTGGCCCTACCTGCTGGTCGGGGCGGCGCTGTGGTTCCTGTTCCTGAAGTCCGGCGTCCACGCCACCCTGTCGGGCGTGATCCTGGCCATGACCATTCCGATCACCAAGTCGCCGGCCCGGCCCGACGACGAGGATTCGCCGTTGCACCGGCTGGAGCACGGGCTCAATCCGTGGGTGGCCTATCTGGTGGTGCCGGTGTTCGGCTTCGCCAACGCCGGCGTCGCCCTGGGCGGCGTGGGCGCGGCGGCCCTGGTCGCGCCGGCCACGCTGGGCGCGGCGCTGGGCCTGTTCGCCGGCAAGCAGATCGGCGTCTTCGGCTTCAGCCTGGCGGCCATCAAGCTGGGCTGGGCCCATCGGCCCAGCGGCGCGTCCTGGCCACAGCTGTACGGCGTGGCGGCCCTGTGCGGCATCGGCTTCACCATGAGCCTGTTCATCAACAACCTGGCCTTCGCCGCGCCCGTGCTGCAGGACGAGACCAAGATCGGCGTACTGGCGGGGTCGGTGCTCTCGGCCCTGCTGGGCTGGCTGGTGTTCAGCCTGTCGCGCAAGCCGGCCGCCGCGTGATCGGCCCTATGGCGCCGGCCGGTCGGCATGCCCACATCCGTGGGGCCCAGTCTTCCCGCTCCGGAGCCTCCGCCATGCGCGCCGCCATGCTTTCCGCCGCCCTGCTGCTGAGCCTGGCCCAGACCGCCCTGGCCACGCCCGCCCTCGCCGCGCCGGTCGTCGCCGAGATCAAGGTCTCGGTCGGTCCCGACCTGGCCAAGAAGGCCGATACGATCGGAACCCGCGAGTTCGACCTCCTTGCGACCGATCTGAAGCGATCGATCGCGCGCAAGCTGCCGCCGCGTCCGGGCGGCGGAACCCTGACCCTGGTCATCGAGGACGCCAAGCCCAACCGCCCGACGGCGCAGCAGATGTCCAAGACGCCGGGCCTTTCGATGGAGAGCTTCGGCGTCGGCGGAGCCCGGATCAGCGGCGTCTATGTCGCCCCCGGCGGGGCCCGCACGCCGATCGACTACAGCTGGTACGAAAGCGATATTCGCCAGGCGCGTTACGGCGCAACCTGGAGCGACGCCGAGACCGCCTTCGACAAGCTGGCGGTCCGGCTGTCCAAGGATCAATTCGGTCCGCGCTGAAACACGGGTTTCCGGCGGCGCTTGCCAGCGGACCCGACACGGCGTCTGATCACTGTTCATAAACGCGGGGGTAGCCCGCTCTCGGCGAGGAAGCATGACCGGACGGCGCTCATCCTGGACCCTGGCGGCCTTCGCCGCGCCCTGCCTGCCGCTGGCGGCCCTGGGCCTGCCCCTGGTGGTCTATCTGCCCGAATACTACGTCAGTGAACTGGGCCTTTCGCTGTCCGTGGTGGGCGCGGCCTTCCTGCTGGTGCGCCTGGCCGACATCATCCTCGACCCGATCCTCGGCGGCATGATGGACCGCACGCGCACGCGCATCGGCCGTTTCCGCCCCTGGCTGGCGGCCGCCGCGCCCGTGCTGATGATCGCCGCCTACGCCCTGTTCATGGCCAAGCCCGGGGTCGGACCGGTCTATCTGTGGGCCTCGCTGGTGGTCTGCTACATCGGCTATTCGATGGCCGTGCTGGCGCACACCGCCTGGGGCGCGGTGCTGTCGCCCGACTACCAGCAGCGGTCGCGGATCTATGGCTGGTGGGGCGCCGGCAACGTGGTCGGCATGATCCTGGTGCTGCTGCTGCCGCCGCTGCTGGCCATCGTCTTCAAGGGCGACCACGCGGCCGGGATCCGGTCGATGGGCTGGTTCATCATCATCCTGCTGCCGCTGACCTTCTTCCTGGCCATGGGCGTGGTCGGCGAGACCAACGTCCCGCCGGTCAAGCACGCCGCCGGCCTGCGGCAGTACCTGGCGCTGATCAAGCGGCCGTCGGTGCAGAAGCTGCTGGCCGCCGACCTGCTGATGGGCCTGGCGCCGGGCATCGCCGGGGCGCTGTTCTTCTTCTTCTTCGAGCGCATCAAGGGCTTCAGCAAGGCCGAGGCCGGCGTCCTGCTGCTGATCTATTTCGTCGCCGCCCTGCTGGGATCGCCGATCTGGCCGGCCCTGGCCAAGAAGGTCGGCAAGCACAAGTCCCTGGCCATCGCCTCGGTGGCCTACGCCGTGTTCCAGCTGGCCGTGGTGTTCACGCCCAACAACCAGGGCCTGTTCACGTTCAATGTCTCCAACGTGATCAGCATGGTGATCCTGGTCCTGGCCGGCCTGCCCTACTCGGCCGCGCCGCTGCTGGTGCGCTCGATGATGGCCGACATCGGCGACGAGGAGCGGCTGCACGCCGGCGTCGACCGCACCGGCCTGCTCTACGCCGTCGTCAACGGCACGGTGAAGCTGGGTCACGCCCTGGCGATCGGCGTGTTCCTGCTGCTGTCCTGGCTGGGTTTCGACCCCAAGATTCCGAGCGCCCAGGGCGACGCGGCCCTGATCACCCTCTACGCCGTCGCTCCGGCGGCCCTGGGCCTGCTGGTGTGCGCGATCATCCTGCGCTATCCGCTGGACGCCGCCGCCCACGCCGAGATCCGCCGTCAGCTCGACGAACGGGACGCGGCCGAGCCCCTCCCCAGCCCGAGCCCGGAACCGCATGTCTCACCCCTCCTCGCTCCCAATCCCGCCGCTGAATGAAGAGAACGGGAGCCACCCGCTCTTCACCCTGATCGACATCATGGCCAGGCTGCGCGACCCGAACGGCGGCTGCCCGTGGGACCTGGAGCAGACCTTCGCCACCGTCGCGCCCTACACGGTGGAGGAAGCCTATGAGGTGGCCGACGCCATCGAGCGCGGCGACCTGTCGGACCTGAAGGAAGAGCTGGGCGACCTGCTGCTGCAGGTGGTGTTCCATTCGCGGATGGCCGAGGAACAGGGGTCGTTCGACCTGGCCGGCGTGGCCGCGGCGATCAACGACAAGATGATCCGCCGCCATCCCCATGTGTTCGGCGACCACGCCTACGAGAACCAGGACGCCCAGACCGCCGGCTGGGAGGCGCTGAAGGCCCAGGAGCGCCAGGCGAAAGCCAAGGGCGGGGTGCTGGACGACGTGCCGGCCGGCCTCCCCGCCCTGACCCGCGCCGTCAAGCTGACCAAGCGCGCCGCCCGGGTCGGCTTCGACTGGCCGTCGACCGACGAGGTGCTCGACAAGCTGGCCGAGGAGATCGCCGAACTGAAGGTCGAGATCGCCGCCGGCGACAAGGCCAAGGCCCGCGAGGAGCTGGGCGATCTGCTGTTCGTGGTCGCCAACCTGGCCCGCAAGCTGGACGTCGAGCCCGAGGACGCCCTGCGCGCCACCAACGCCAAGTTCGTGCGCCGGTTTTCGTTCATCGAGGCCGAGTTGGCCAAGGACGGGCGGACGCCGGACCAGTCGGACCTGGCGGAGATGGATGGGCTTTGGGACGCGGCGAAGGCGGCGGAGAAGGCGAAGTAGGCCGGACTTGCCCCCTCCGCGCCTGCGGCGCTCCTCCCCCATAGGGGGAAGAGTTCAGGCGTGCGAACTCCGCCCCCTATGGGGGCGGACAGGCGGCGTAGCCGCCAGGTGGGGGCAAGTGGGGACCCTACTCCCCCGTCGCCATCACCCAGACGTTCGGGAACTGCCGCTCGAACCGGCCCAGGGCCTGGGCGTCGAGGCGGGCGATCAGGCGGACACCGCCTTCGGCTTCCTCCTCGCGGCTCTCGACCCGGCCGTTGCGGTAGATCCAGGCCAGGGCCTCGCCGTCGCCGGCCGCCAGCCGCACCGCGACGGGCGGGGTGTCGTCGATCAGGGCCCCGACCCGCTTGAGCAGCTCGACGCAGCCCTCGCCGGTGACGGCCGAGACCGCCGCGGCCCCCCGGCGTCGGGCCTGGCCGTCGAGGATCTCGCGGGCCTCGCCGTCGACCAGATCGATCTTGTTCCAGACCTCGAGGATGGTCTTGCCGTCCTCGGTGGTGACCTTCAGCTCGGCCAGCACCGCCTGGACGTCGCGGGCCTGGGCGTCGGTGTCGGGATTGGCCACGTCGCGCACGTGCAGCACGACGTCGGCCTCCTGCACCTCCTCCAGGGTGGCGCGGAACGCCTCGACCAGCTCGTGCGGCAGGTCGGAGATGAAGCCGACGGTGTCGGACAGGATCGCCGGCCGGCCGTCGGGCAGCTTCACGTTGCGCAAGGTGGGGTCGAGGGTGGCGAACAGCATGTCCTGGGCGACGACGGTCGCGTGGGTCAGGCGGTTGAACAGCGTCGACTTGCCGGCGTTGGTGTAGCCGACCAGGGCGACGGTCGGATACGGCACCTTCTTGCGCTGCGAGCGGTGCAGGGTGCGGGTGCGCCGCACCTCGTCCAGCTCGCGCTTGAGCTTGAGGATGTTGTCGCGGATCAGGCGGCGGTCGAGCTCGATCTGGGTTTCGCCGGGGCCGCCGGTATTGCCGGTGCCGCCGCGCTGGCGCTCCAGGTGGGTCCAGGTGCGGACCAGGCGCGAGCGCTCGTAGTCCAGCCGGGCCAACTCGACCTGCAGCTTGCCCTCGCGGGTGCGGGCGCGACGGGCGAAGATCTCGAGGATCAGCCCGGTGCGGTCCACGACCTTGACGTTGAGGGCCCGTTCCAGATTGCGCTGCTGGACGGGCGTCAACTGGTCGTCGAACACCGCGACGTCGATCTTCTCGACCTCGCAGAGCGCCGCGAACTCCTCGATCTTGCCCTTGCCGAACAGGGTGGCGGGGGTGACCAGGCGCAGGGGCGCGATCATCGTCTCGACGACGTTCAGGTCCAGCGCCAGGGCCAGGCCGACGGCCTCTTCGAGGCGCGCGTTGGGATCACGCGCCTCGAGAGCCGATTGGCCGCGCGTCGGGCGCACGGGATGGATCACGAACGCCCGAAGGACGGGCGTCGCGTGGTCGATGGATTTCGAAGTTGATTTGGTCAAACGGCCCTAAATCAATATTTGGAGCGTGGCGACGCCACGCTCTGGGAATCAATCGTCTTGATCAGCGCTCGGCTCGTACAGTTGCACGGGCTGGGCCGGCATGATCGTCGAAATGGCGTGCTTGTAGACCAGCTGGGACTGGCCGTCGCGGCGGAGCAGAACGCAGAAGTTATCGAACCAGCTGACCACGCCCTGCAGCTTCACACCGTTGACCAGGAAGATCGTCAGCGGCGTCTTGGACTTGCGCACGCTGTTCAGGAAAGTGTCCTGAAGGTTCTGTTTTTTTTCGGCAGACATTGGGGGTTCCCCTCTTATTGTTTCGGAGGGCCACACGCCCCCCACACAAACAAGTTCAGACTAGAGCATTTTTCGTCGGTTGGTATGACCAATCCGCACGGAAAATGCGCCAAAAGGTAGCGAAGTTTAAATCGCGGCCTCTTTCGCGCGCTGGATATAGAGAGCCCGAAGCCGCGTCGCCACCGGTCCGGGCTTTCCGTCGCCAACAGCGACGCCGTCGATGCTGACGATCGGCAGCACCAGGGTGCCGGCGCCGGTGATGAAGGCCTCCCGCGCGGCCTTGGCTTCCTCGACCGTGAACGGCTGCTCGGTGATCGGCAGGCCTTCGCCGGCGATCACTTCCATCAGGCTGGTGCGGGTGATGCCGCGCAGGATGTTGGCCTGGGTGTCGCGAGTGCGCAGGCGGCCTTCCGAATCGACGATCCAGGCGTTGGACGAGGCGCCTTCGGTAACCAGGCCCAGCTCATCGACGAACCAGGCCTCGACCGCGCCGCGCTGGCGCGCCGCCTGCTTGGCCAGGGCGTTGGGCAGCAGGCCGATCGACTTGATGTCGCAGCGGCCCCAGCGGTTCTCCGGCACGGTGACCACCGAGAGGCCGCGGGCGGCCTTGGCCTCGGCGGCGGCGCGGTCGACCGACTTGGCGGTGACCACCACGGCCGGCGGCACGGCGGGGTTGGGGAAGGCGTGGTCGCGCGGGGCGACGCCGCGCGTGACCTGCAGATAGACCAGGCCGTCGCGCACCTTGTTGCGGCGGACAGCCTCACGCAGCACGACGGTCAGGGCCGCCTGGCTCATCGGATGGGCGATCTGCAGTTCGTCCAGGCTGCGCCACAGCCGGGTGAAATGGCCGGCCGCGTCGGCCAGCTTGCCGTCGAACACCGCCCACACTTCGTAGACGCCGTCGGCCAGCTGGTAGCCGCGATCCTCGATATGCACGGCGGCCTGGCCGTGGCGCACGAACCGACCGTTGACGTAGGCGAAACGCGACATTTCAAGTTCCCAAAAGCCAGATGGATCACAAAACTTCCGTCATCCCCCGACTTGTTCGGGGGACCCAAGCGGCGCCAACCGATAATCCTGGATCAGTTCGGCTTGGGTCCCCCGCATAAAGCGGGGGATGACGACGGTGGGGTGCAGCCCCCTTACTCTTCCTCTTCCACCCGCGCACCCGCGACACCGAGAGATTTCAATTTTCGGTGCAGGGCCGAGCGCTCCATGCCGATGAAGTTGGCGGTGCGCGAGATGTTGCCGCCGAACCGCAGGATCTGGGCGTTGAGGTACTCGCGCTCGAACAGCTCACGCGCCTCGCGCAGCGGCAGGGCGATGATCCGCTCGGCCCCGATCGCCCCGGCGTTGCCGCCGGAGGGCTGGTCGTTGGCGTTGAGCATCTCTGCGGTGATCAGGTCGCCCGGCTCGCCGGCCGCCAGGATCAGCATGCGCTCGACGTTGTTGCGCAGCTGGCGGACGTTGCCGGGCCAGGCCTGGACCTGCAGGGTCGCCAGGGCGTCCTCGCCCAGCCGCCGCCGCTGCAGGCCGGTGGCCTCGCAGATGCGGTCGACGAAATAGCTGATCAGCTCGGGGATGTCCTCGCGGCGCTCGGACAGCCCCGGCACCCGCACCGGCACCACGTTGAGGCGGTGGAACAGGTCCTCGCGGAACCGGCCGGCGGCGATCTCGTCGCGCAGCTCGCGCGAGGTCGAGGAGATCACCCGCACATCGACCTGGACGTCGTTGTCGCCGCCTACCCGGCGGAACCGTTGCTCGACCAGCACCCGCAGGATGCGGCTCTGGGTCTCGCGCGGCATGTCGGCCACCTCGTCGAGATAGAGGGTGCCGCCGTGGGCGCGTTCGAACACCCCGATCTTGCGCGGCCGGCCGTTCTCGCCCTCCTCGCCGAACAGTTCGACGTCCAGGCGCTCGGGAGCCATGCCCGCGGCGCTGACCGCCACGAACTCGTTGCGCAGCCGGGTGCTGGAGCCGTGGATCAGCCGCGCCACCAGCTCCTTGCCCGAACCGGGCGGGCCCGAGACCAGCACGCGGCTGTTGGCCGGGGCGACCTTGGCGATCAGCTGGCGCAGGGCCTGGGCGGCCGCCGACTTGCCCATCAGGCCGTCGGAGCTGAAGCTCTGCACCCGCAGGCGGCGGTTCTCGCGCTTCAGGTTGGCGGCTTCCAGCGCCCGCTCGACCACCAGCAGCAGCCGGTCGGACTTGAAGGGCTTTTCCAGGAACTCGTAGGCCCCGCGCTTGATGGCGCTGACGGCGGTCTCGATGTTGCCGTGACCGGAAATCATGATCACCGGCAGGTCGGGGTCCAGGGCCTTGACCATGTCGAGCAGCTCCAGCCCGTCCATGCCCCCGCCCTGCATCCAGATGTCCAGCACCAGCAGCGCGGGCTTTCGGGCCCGCAGCGCGGCCAGGGCCTGGTCGGAATCGGCGGCGACACGGACGGCGTAGCCCTCGTCCTCGAGGATGCCGGCCACCAGTTCGCGGATATCGACCTCGTCGTCGACCACAAGCACGTCAGCGCTCATATCATCTCCTCTACGCCATTCGGTGCGTTGGCGGCGGCGAGCCGCGCGGTCGTGGGGAACTTCAGGATGACCCGGGCGCCGGTTCCATGCAGCGCGTCGGTCAGGACCAGCTCACCCTCGTGGTCCTCCATGATCCGTTTGACGATCGCCAGGCCAAGGCCGGTGCCCTTCTCGCGGGTCGTCACATAGGGTTCGGTCAGCCGGTCGCGGTCGCGGGCCGGCAGGCCCACCCCGTTGTCCTCGACGATGAGACACAGGGCGTCCTCTTCCGACACCAGGCTGGCGACGATGCGGCCCGGCGGTTCCGGCGAGGCCAGGCGACGCGCGCCGACCGCCTCGCCTGCGTTCTTGAGGATGTTGGTCAGGGCCTGGCCGACCATCCGGGCGTCGCAGCTGACCCAGACCTCGCCGCCCGGTTCCTCGATCAGGACCTCGGTCTCGGCGTCGACGAAGCGCTGGGCGAACACCGCCTGGCGCAGCATCTCGGCCAGGTCGGCGGGCGCGAAGCGCGGCGCGGGCATGCGGGCGAAGGCCGAGAACTCGTCGACCATCCGGCCGATGTCGCCGACCTGGCGGATGATGGTCTCGGTGCAGCGGTCGAAGGTCTCCAGGTCGCTGGTGATGTCCTTGCGGTACTTGCGACGGATGCGTTCGGCCGACAGCTGGATCGGGGTCAGCGGGTTCTTGATCTCGTGGGCGATGCGCCGGGCGACGTCCTTCCAGGCGGCGTTACGCTGGGCGGCCACCAGGCGGGTGATGTCGTCGAAGGTCAGGACCAGGGTCTCGGCGGCGTGGCCGGCCCCGCGGAAGCGCAGCCGCCGCGTCTCGCCGCCGCGCATCACATCGATCTCGACCTCGGCGTTGGGACGGCCGCCGCTGATCTCCTCGACCACGGGCTCCAGTTCCGGCGCCGCCTCGGCCAGGGACTTGCCCACGGCGTCGTCGTTCAGGGCCAGCAGGTCGCCGGCCCGGCGGTTGAGCGCGGTGATCCGGCCCTCGGCGTCCAGGCCCACCACCCCGGCGCTGACGCCCGACAGCACGGTCTCGATGAACTGGCGACGCGACTCGGCGTCAAGGCTGGCGACCCGCAGGGCCGCCTGCTGAACCTGCAGGTCGGTGGTCATCATGTTGAAGGCGACGGACAGGGCGCGGATCTCCTCGGGCCCGTGCTCGACGTCGACCCGCGCGTCCAGGTCGCCCGCCGACACCCGGCCGGCCGCCTGGACCAGGCCCGAGACCGGCGCGGCGATCGAGTTGGCGGCGGCGATGCCCACCCAGACGGCGGCGACCAGCACCAGCAGCGCGGTCTCGATATAGCTCAGCCCGAAGATCACCTGGATGCGCGCCTGGTTCTTGGCGGCCTCCCGATACGAGATCAGCGACTCCTCGGACTCGATCAGGTGGGCCAGGATGCCCTTGTCGATCGGTCGGGCCACGTAGAGATAGGCGTCGGGAAAGCCCTTCAGGCGATAGAGCGCCCGGAACAGGTCCTCGGACACGAAGCGCTGCGAGGTGATCTCGCCGGTGTCGGTCCACTTGAAGCTCGAGGGCGGCGGGGCCAGGAACGGCGGGGCGTCGTCGCTCTCGGCCCGGGCCAGGATGCGGCCGTCGCGGTCCAGCACATAGGCCGACGAGAAGCCGTTGTCGTCGGACAGGCTCTTCAGGAAATGCCCGAAGGCCACGGGCGAGTCGGCCAGGGTCGGGGCGGCCTGGTTCAGGGTGCCGGCCATCGGCCCGACGTGCTGGCTGATATAGGTGGTCTGTTCGCTGACATAGGAGCGGGCCACGGTGGCCGAGTTCTCGACCACCGTGCGCACGCGCTCGCTGAACCAGGCGTCGACGCCGCGATTGACCAGCACGCCGAAGAACAGGGCGACGATCACCGCCGGAGCCACCGCCGCCACCGAGAACAGGCCCACGAACCGCAGGTGCAGGCGCGCGCCGGCGTCGCTGGCCCGGGCGTCGACCAGGTCGAGCAATCCCCAGCCGACGACGCCGGCGATGCAGAGGATCAGGGCGAGGTTGAGCCCCAGCACGACCAGGATGACCGTGGTGGCGGGGCCGATCGGGCCGGTGGTCGGCGGCGACGAGGCCAGACCCACCGCCGTGGCGGTCAGGGCGACGGCCACACCGTAGGCGACGCCCAGGGTGTAGCGCGACCGCAGCAGGCCTCGCCACCAGGCCCGGCTGAACCGGGTCGGCGGTCCTTCAAGCTCCAGTACGGATGCAGCGGACGCCATTGACCAAGTTTAAGGGGAGGTGTGCCCCAAACTCAACAGGTATGTGCCTATAAAGCTTCAGCCTGGGGTGCAACCTTGCGTGACCGCCCCATGCCGGGGGCTCTAGCGGCGCCCCCGGGTCATTTCCACGCCGAGATCCTGGATCTTCTTGCGCAGGGTGTTGCGGTTCAGCCCGAGGATCTCGGCCGCCCGCACCTGGTTGCCGCGGGTCGCCGACAGGGTCAGCTGGATCAGCGGCCGTTCGACCTCCTGCAGCACCCGGTCATAGAGCCCCGCCGCCGGCACGCCGTCCGGCTGGTCGGCGAAGTGCGACGACAGGTGACGCTCGACCAGGCTGGCCAGGGTGACCGGCCCTTCGTCAGCATGAGCGGTCGGGGTGTGGTCCTGCAGTTCGCGGTCGACGATGCGGGCGGTGATCAGCTCCTCGGCATAGAGGGCGCACATCCGGCGGATCAGGTTTTCCAGCTCGCGCACATTGCCCGGCCAGGCGTGGGTCTTCATGCGGTCCAGCGCGCTGGAATCGATGGTCTTGGCGGGAAGACCTTCGCGATTGGCGCGCAGCAGGAAGGTGCGGGCCAGGTCGGGGATGTCCTCGGTGCGGTCGCGCAGCGGCGGCAGGCGCACGGGGGCGACGTTGAGGCGGAAGAACAGGTCTTCGCGGAACAACCCCTGCTGGATCAGGCCCCGCAGGTCGCGATTGGTGGCGGCGATGATCCGCACGTTGGGGCGGCGGCCGGTCTTAGGGTTGAGCACCGGCTCGGTGCCGTCGATCACCCGCAGCAGGCGGGTCTGGGCGTCCAGCGGCATGTCGCCGATCTCGTCCAGGAACAGGGTGCCGCCGTCGGCCTCGATCAGCCGGCCCTGGTCGCCCTCCCCGCGCCCGAACAACTCGGTCTCGACCCGCTCGCGCGGCACGGCGGCCAGGTTGATGACCACGAACTTGCCGTCGCGGCGACGACCCAGTTCGTGCAGGGCGCGGGCCACCAGCTCCTTGCCGGTGCCGCTCTCGCCGAGGATCAGCACCGTCAGGTCGGCGCCGACCAGGCGGGCGATGGTGCGGTAGACCTCCTGCATCGGGGCCGAACGGCCGATCAGCGGCAGGCGCTCGTCGCGCATGGCCCGGGCCTGGGCCTTGGAGGCCTCGGCGTCGGCCGGCCGCGACAAGGCCCGGCGGGCGGCGGCGGTGACATCGTCCAGGTCGAAGGGCTTGGAAATGTATTCGAACGCCCCCGCGTCGGCGGCGTTGACCGCCGTCAGCAGGGTGTTCTGGGCGCTCATCACGATGATCGGCAGCTTGGGCCGCTCCTTGCGGATGCGCGGCAGCACGTCGAAGACGTTCTCGTCGGGCATCATCACGTCGGTGACGATCAGGTCGCCCTCGCCGTCCATGACCCACTTGAGCAAGGTGGTGGCGTTGCCCGTCGCCCGGACCTGATAGCCCAGCCGGGTGAAGGCCTGGCTGAGCACCAGCCGCACGGAGCTGTCGTCGTCGGCGATCAGGATCTTCTTGTTGGCGGCGTTCATACGCGGGCGTCTCCGGTGGACCGGTCGAGGGAAAGCTTTTCAGTCGCCATGGGCAGCAGCACGCGGAACACGGTGCGGCCGGGCTCGGATTCGAAGTCGATCAGGCCGCCGTGGCTGGTCACCAGCTTGGTGACCAGGGCCAGGCCCAGGCCCGTGCCGTTGGCCTTGGTGGTGACGAACGGCTGGAACAGGTGGTCGCGCAGGCTCGGGGGCACGCCGGGACCGTTGTCCTGGATGCGGATCTCGATCGGCGCGCCGGCGGTGGCCTTGCCGTCGGCCCCGCGCACCCGCACGCCGGGACGCCAGGCGGTGTGGATCGACAGGATGCCCTGGCCGTCGCCCCGGGCGTGGGCGGCCTCGGCGGCGTTCTTGACCAGGTTCAGGAACACCTGGATCAGGTGGTCCTCGTCGCCCCAGACCGGCGGCAGCGAGGGGTCGTAGTGCTCCTGCAGCGCCAGGCCGTCGGCGACGCCGTTGACCACCAGGGCCCGGACACGGTCCAGCACCTGGTGGATGTTGACCGCCTCGCGCGGGCCCGGGACCTCGTCGGAAAAGGCCTCCATGCGATCCACCAGCCGGCGGATGCGATCGGTCTCGTCGACGATCAGCTGGGCCAGGGGCTGGTCGGCGGCGCTGGCGCCGGTCTTCAGCAACTGGGCCGCGCCGCGGATGCCGGCCAGCGGGTTCTTGATCTCGTGGGCCAGCATGCGGCCCAGGCCGACCACCGAGCGCAGGCCGGCGGCGTCCGAGGCCCGCTCGACGCCCAGCACGCCCTTGACGTGCAGGGTCAGCATCACCGAGCCGTCGCCCAGCGGCGCGGCGGCCCCGTCGGCCTCGAACGGCGGCTGGCCGAACAGGTTGACCTCGACCCCGTGCTCGCGGACCAGGGCCCCCTCGAACAGGGCGCGGTCCATCATCGAGACCAGCACCGAGCCGGGCGGCAGGGCGGCGCGGAACCGGCCGCGGGCCAGCAGCGACAGGCCCTGGCCGAACAGCGCCTCGGCCGCCTCGTTGACCGCCACCAGCGCGCCGTCGCGGTCGACGACCAGGGCGGGCTCGGGGCTGAGGTCGAAGGCGGCGACCTTCAGGCCGTCGGCGATCTTGGCGGGAACGACCCGGGCGTGATCGGTCATGCCGCCAACCTCCGGTCGTCAAGCCACAGGGCCGCCAGGCCGTCCTCGATCGCGGCGGGGTCTTCCAGCCGGCACAGGACGCCACGCGCCGCCCGGCGCGCCTCGGCGTCGGCCGGCCACGGCGCGGCGTCGACATAGGAGGCCAGGTGCTTGCGGAACATCTTCAGCCCCAGCTCCTGGCCGTAGAAATGGAGGCTGCGGCGGAAATGGGTGACGGCGATGGCCAGCCGCTCGTCGGCGTCCGGCTCACGGAAGCCCTCGCCGTCCAGCGCCGCCTCGATGGCCTGGGCGATCCAGGGGCGGCCATAGACGCCGCGCCCGATCATCACCCCGTCGGCGCCCGACTGTTCGAGGGCCAGGCGGGCGGTGTCGCCGTCGATGATGTCGCCATTGACCAACACCGGCACGGAGACCGCCGCCTTGACCGCCGCCACGGCGCTCCAGTCGGCCACGCCCTTGTAGAACTGGCAGCGGGTGCGGCCGTGGACGGTGATGGCCTGGGCTCCGGCGTCGACGGCCCGGCGGGCGATGTCGGCGGCGTTGCGGCTGTCGTCGTCCCAGCCCAGGCGCATCTTGACGGTGACCGGCACGTCGACGGCGCTGACGGCGGCGGCCACCAGGGCCTCGGCCAGGTCGGGTTCACGCATCAGGGCCGAGCCCGAGGCGACGCCGCCGGTGACCATCTTGGACGGGCAGCCGAAATTCAGGTCGATGATCTGGGCCCCGGCCTCGGCGGCCATCCGCGCGCCCTGGGCCATGAACGTAGGATCGCGGCCGACCAGTTGGACGACCATCAGCGGCAGGCCGTCGCCGACCGCCGCGCGGCGCACGGCGTCGGGCCGGCCGCGCGCGAACTCGGCGCAGGCCACCATCTCCGTCGCCACATAGGCCGCGCCGAGGCGGGTGGCGGTTTCCCTGAAAGGCAGGTCCGAGACACCGGTCATCGGCGCGATCCACACACGCCCAGGCACCTCGACCTTACCGACCGCGAGACTTTTGCTCATTTTATAGACATCCCCATCGCACTCTTTTTAGGCATATTGTGCGGCGCCGTAAAGCCTCCATCTCTGGACAAGTTTCGACGGGGGGCTAAACACCCCTCATGAATTTTTCAGCCGTCATCGTCGCCGCGGGTTCGGGAACACGAGCCGGCCCAGGCCAGGCCAAGCAATGGCGCGATTTGGCGGGCAAGCCCGTGCTCCGCTGGTCGGTGGAATCCCTGCTGAACGCCGGCGTAAAAAACCTTGTGATCGTGGCCGATCCCGGGGCGCGCAAGGCCTTGAAAGACGCGCTGGGCGATCTTTCGGGCTGGATCACAACCCCAGGAGGCGCGACCCGCGCGCTGTCGGTTCAGGCCGGTTTGGCGGCTCTCATCGATCGCCCTGCGGACGAACCGGTGCTGGTCCACGACGCGGCCCGCCCCTTTCTCGGCGCCGCAACAATCGCGAGTGTTCTGCTGGCGCTCACGGATGCCGATGGCGCGATTCCAGGCTTGCCGGTGGCCGATACGCTGAAAAGCGGGGCGGCCGACGCGGCCATGGTCACAAAACCGCGGGATAACCTCTGGCGCGCCCAGACCCCCCAGGCCTTCCGCCGCGACCGCCTGCTGGCCGCCTACGCCGCCTGGAGCGGCCCGGGCGAACCGACGGACGACGCCCAGGTGGTCGAGCAGAACGGCGGCCGCGTGGTGGTGGTCCCGGGCGACCCGATGCTGATGAAACTGACCTATCCGGAGGACTTCGCCATGGCCGAACGACTGGCGGGCGCGGCCCGTATCACCCGCATGGGCCAGGGCTTCGACGCCCACCGCTGGGGGCCCGGCGAGTCCGTGTGGCTGTGCGGCGTCGAGATCGCCCATGACGAGACCTTGATCGGCCATTCCGACGCCGACGCCGGCCTGCACGCCCTGACCGACGCCATCCTCGGCGCGATCGGCGAAGGCGACATCGGCGACCACTTCCCGCCTACCGATCCGCAATGGAAGGGCGCGTCGTCGGACAGGTTCCTGATCCACGCCGTTGATTTGGTTCGCCAACGTGGCGGGAGCCTGGTCAATGTCGACGTGACCCTGATCTGCGAGCGGCCGAAGATCAAACCGCACCGGGCGGCGATGCGAGCGCGGCTGGCCGAGATTCTCGACCTTCCCCTCGACCGGGTCAGCGTCAAGGCGACCACCACCGAGGGCATGGGTTTCACCGGCCGCGGCGAAGGCCTGGCGGCCCAGGCGATCGCGGTCGTGGAGACGCCCGCGTGAAGACCGGGAATGCGGGTGGGAACACACACTCATCCCATCCGCGTTGCCACAGGACCCCTGCCCGTGGTGTGAGTGTGTGTCCCCGATCGATGCGCCGAGTCCGCCGATGTTCCCCCTAGAGATCGAGACCCTCGCCCGCCTGCTGATCGACGAGGCCCGGCAGAAATCGCTGCGCCTCGTCACCGCCGAGAGCTGCACCGGCGGCCTCGTGGCCGGGGCGATCTGCGCGATCTCCGGGGCGTCCGACGTCTTCGAGCGCGGCTTCGTCACCTACACCAACCGGGCCAAGTCCGAGATGCTGGGCGTGCCGGGCGACCTGATCGCCGACCATGGCGCGGTGTCGGAGGTGGTGGCGCGAATGATGGCCGAAGGGGCGCTGGAGGCCAGCAACGGCCATGTGGCGGTGTCGATCACCGGCGTCGCCGGCCCCGGCGGCGGCTCGCCGCTGAAGCCGGTCGGCACGGTGCATCTGGCGGTGGCCCGCGCCAACCGCTCCGTCGTCCATCGCCACGAGCGCTTCACCGGCGGAACCCGCGAGGCGGTGCAGTTGGCGGCGGTGCGCACGGCGCTGGAAATGCTGCGCGAAGCGGTGGCCTAGGTGCCGGAAGCCGCGCCCAGCGACTGGCGGCGGTTTGTCGGCATGGGGCTGTCGCGGGCGGCCCTGGCCAAGGCGGCGGCCCGCAAGACCGAGTGGCGCCACGCCATCCGGGTGTCGTCGGCGGTCGTGGTCGCCTACGCCCTGGCCACCTTGCTGCGCCTGCCCCAGGGCTATTGGGCGGTATTCACCGCCGTGATCATCGTCCAGGGCAGCCTGGGCGCGACGATCACCGCCTCGATCGAGCGCTTCATGGGCACGGTGGTCGGGGCCGTGGTCGGGGCCGGAGCGGCCATGCTGCACGCCCGCTGGCCCGAGGCCGGCGGACCGATCCTGGCGATCACCGCCGCCCTGCTGGCCTTCCTGGCCGCCGTGCGCCCGGCCCTCAAGGTGGCGCCGATCACCGCCGTGATCATGCTGATCGGCACGACCACCCACATGGACCCGCTGGTCGCCGCCTTCCTGCGGGTGGCCGAGATCACGGTCGGCAGCGTGGTCGGCATCGCCGCCACCCTGCTGATCTTCCCGGCCCGCGCCCACGCCTCGGTGGTGGAGAATGTCGACAAGGTCGCCGGTCTGCTGGCCGATCTGCTCGACCACTACGCCCTCAAGCTGCGCGGCGGCGAGACCACGATCGACGCCCGCGACCACTACGACGAAACCCTCAAGGCCCTGGCCAGGCTGCAGACCGCCATGGCCGAGGCCGAGCGCGAGAGCGCCAGCAAGCTCAGCGACCATTCGGTGACCGACGCCCTGCCCCGCACCCTGTGGCGGCTGCGCAACGACTGCGTGATGATCGGCCGGGCGCTGCGCGACACCCTCCCCGCCCCGGGCCTGACCCTGCAATCGGCGGCGATGCTGGGCGCGTGCGCCGGCTTCCTGCGGGCCTGCGCGGCCCTGCTGTCGGGCGGTGCGCGCCCCGACCGCATCGCCTTCGCCCAGGCCCATCAGGCGTTCCAGACCGCCGTCGAGACCCTGCGCGAGACCGGCGGCACCCGCGCCCTGGCCTTCGACGACGCCGCCCGGGTGTTTGGCCTGGTGTTCTCAATCGAGAACCTGTTCGGCAACCTCGGCGACATCGAGGAGCGGGTCGAGGAGACGGTCGGCAAGCGGGGGTAGGCAAAGCCCGGCCCGGCCACTAGCTAGAGGTCATGACCTCCCTCGCCCTCACCGTCTTTCAAGGTCGCTCGGGCGACAGAAATCCACGCGGCATGACCGGCGCGCTCGCGGTGGGCGCCGCGCTGGAGGCGCGACTGGGCGTCGCCGCCGCCACGGTCGGCGTCCAGGCCCCGCCCCTGGCGACGGGCTGGTCCGAAGAGCTGGAGGCGGCTCGTCCCGGCCTGGAGGCCCTGGCCGCCCGCCTCGACGCGGTGCTGGCCGAGGGCGCGTCGTCGCTGGTCGCCCAGGGCCGCTGCGCCGCCTCGCTGGCCACCCTGCCCGCCGTCAAGCGTCATCACCCCGAGGCGCTGATCGTCTGGTTCGACGCTCACGGCGACTGCAACCTGCCCAGCCAGTCCGCGACCGGCTATCTCGGCGGCCTGGTGCTGACCGGGGCCGCCGGCCAGTGGGACACCGGCCTGGGCCGGGGCCTGGACCTGGCCGATGTGGTGCTGGTCGGGGCGCGTGACCTGGACCCGCCCGAACTGGCCCTGATCGCGGCGGGCGCGCCGCACCTGGTGGCCGCCGGTCCGAACCTCGCCGAGCGCCTGGCCGCCGCGATCGGCGACCGGCCGGTTTATGTGCATCTGGACTGCGACGTCCTGAACCCCGGCCTCGCGCCGACCGAGTACAGCGTGCCCGACGGTCTGGACTTCGCCGACCTGAAGGCCGCCTGCGTGGTGCTGGCCCGCAACCGGGTGATCGGCCTGGAGATCGCCGAGTTCGAGGCCAGTTTCGCGGAAACCGGCGCGGCGGGGGATGTCGGGGCCTTGCTGGACGCGCTGGCGCCGCTGCTGGAGCGGCTAGCCCGCTAGATACGGCTTGTAGCTCTTTTCCTCGACGATCTCCGACCCGGCCAGGGCGTTGATCGCCCGCTTCACGGCGGCGCGGCGGTCGTTGTCGATATAGACGCGGCGGGCCAGTTGGACGAAGGACGGGCCGAAGTCCTGGCGGCGCTCGTGGTCGCGCTTGCCGTCCTCGATGTCCCACAGGGCGGCGTTGATCTGCGTCAGCTCGTCGGTCAGGCGCTCCAGGTCAGGCGAGCCCACCAGCTCCCGGACGGCGGTCTCCTCGAGCAGGACCAGTTCGGCGCGGACATTGGCCTCCTTGACCGGATCGCCGATCCGCGTGGCCTTGACCCGCAGGATGGTGATCTTGTCGATCAGCTCGCCGGCCGAGATGGGGGCTAGGATGGGCATTCAGGAGTCTCCGGCGATCAGGCGCAGCAGGGCGGCCTCCACCACCTGGGGCGGCAGGGCGGCCATGTCCTGTCCGTAGTCCTCCGCGACCAGCAGCTCAAGGCGCCGGGCGGCGGGACGGAACTTCACCGCCTTGCGATGGTCCTTCTGCAGCGACAGCAGCGGCGCGCCGCCGGCCGCCAGCATGTGGCCCGGGCCCGCGTCGTTGGCCACTGCGGCGGTCAGCCGTCCGGCCAGGGCGATGGCCAGCAGCGGTCCCTTCACGGCGGGATGGCCGTCGGTGCGGTCCTTCTCCGGGAACAGCGCCGACGGCACGGCCTCGCGCGCCGCCTGGGCGTCGACCGCCTCGTCGGGGCCGAAGAAGAACACCGCCTTGCGGCCCGAGACTTCCAGGCGACGGGCCAGGTCGAGATAGCGGTCCAGCGGCCAGCGCTTGTCCTGGCCGCCCGCGCCGGGCGCCAGGCCGACATAGGTCGGACCGTCGGGCAACAGCGCCCGGGCGGCCGCCAGGGCGTCGGAATTGGTCAGGACCAGGGGCCGGGGCGCGCCCGCGCCATCGGTGGCCAGGGCCAGCAGGCGGCCCAGGCGATCGACCACGGCCGCCGGCCAGCCGGGTTTCCGCGCCTGGGCGGCGGCGGAGACGAACAGGCCGCGGACGGCGCGCCGGGCCACCAGGCTGCGGCGCAGGTTCTCCTGGGTGTCGATCACCAGGTCGAAGGTCCGTCCGCCGAACGGCTTGACCCACGGCAGGGCGTCCAGCATCCCGGCTCCGGTCGGGCCGGCGGTCAGAATCTCGTCGACATAGCCGGCCACGACGCCCTTCAGCGGGCCGGCATAGACCGTCTCGCCCTTGCCGGCGCACCAGGTGATCCGGGCTTCCGGAAAGGCGGCGCGCAGGCCGGCGATGAAGGGAAGCTTGATCAGGCCGTCGCCGATCACCTCGCCCATCGAATAGATCAGGACAGTCTGGACCATGGCCCGGCTTAGGCCGCCCCGCCGCTTCGGGTCAACGCCCGGTGCGCAATGTGAGTATTCACTTGCATGCACCCCTGGCCGTGCTAGCTTCCCCTCATGAGCGCCAAACCCAGGATCGAACGCGCCGCCCTCGAGGTCTTCGTCGACCGCGGCGTCGACGCGGCCACCACCAAGCTGATCGCCGCCAGGGCCGGAGTGTCCGAGGGCGCGATCTACCGCCACTGGAAGAGCAAGGACGAGCTGGCCCTGGGCCTGTTCATGACCACCCACGGTCGGCTGTCGGACCTGATCACCGCCAAGGCCGAGGCCGAGACGGGGATCAAGGCCAAGGCCGCCGCCGTGGTCCGGGCCTATTGCACGGTGGCCGACGAGGACTGGCTGCTGTTCGCGTTCCACCTGCTGCAGCTGCACCACTTCCTGCCCTACTACCAGGAGGACGGCCGCGACCCGGTGACCATGGTCGAGGCCCTGATCAAGCGGGCGATGATCGACACCGAGCTGCCCCCCGGCGACCCGCGTGTGATCGCCGCCATGGCCATCGGCGTCATCACCCAGACCGCCCAGAACAAGGCCTATGGCCGGCTGGGCGCCGACGCCCTCTCCGCCCACGCCCCGCTGATGACCGCGGCCGTCCAGGCCGTGCTTTCCGCCCGCTAACCCTTACCCACCCCAAGTTCTCCAGGGATATCGAACCATGCGCAGCGCGCTGTTCAACGCCTACTACTGGGTTCTGTCGATCTTCTACGGCCTGTCGGCCGCCCTCTCCGCCCTGCTGCCCGGCCGCCGGCCGATCGCCTTCGCCCTGCGGCTCTACAGCCAGCGGATGCTGTGGGCGCTGCGAACCTTCGCCGGCGTGAAGATCGAGCTGAAGGGGCAGGAGAACCTGCCGCAAGGCGCCTTCATCATCGCCGCCAAGCACCACAGCTGGGGCGACGGCTTCGTGATGTTCGCCAATGTCGAGAACCTGTCGTTCGTCACCGGCGACCACCTGGAGCGCTTCCCGCTGGTCGGGGCGATCCTCAAGAAGTTCGGGGCCATCGTGGTCGACAGCTGCGGCGGTCCGGAGGCCCGCAAGGCCCTGTCGGAAAGCGCCGCCCAGGTCGCCGCCGAGGGCCGTCGCATCCTGATCTATCCGGAGGGCCACCTGGCCGCGCCGGGCGAGCGGTTCCGCTATCGCACCGGCGTCTATTACATGAGCCAGGACTTCAACCTGCCGGTCGTGCCGGTGGCCACCAACCTCGGCTGCTTCTGGAAGCAGACGGACAAGGCCAAGACCGCCGGCCAGGCCACGGTCGAGTTCCTGCCGCCGATTGAGCCGGGCCTGTCGAAGGCGCAGTTCATGGCCAAGATGGAAGAGGTCATCGAGACCCGGACCAACGAGTTGATCGCCCAGGCGACGGGCCAGCCGGTGAGGCCGTCGGTGCTGGTGGAGTGGAATGGGCGCAAGAACGTGGCGCCGGCGGTCGAGGCCGCCACCGCGAGCCTTCTCCCGTAGGGAGAAGGAGGGGCCCGCGCCGTCAGGCGTGGGAGGATGAGGGGGTTAGGTTGTTTCAGATCCGGGCAGGGCGTTGGGGATGGGCGGTTGACGGCGTCACCCCTCACCCTCCCACCGCTGCGCGGCGGGCCCCTCCCTCTCCCCTCCGGGAGAGGGTTAAAACTCCACCGGGCAGTCCGCCGGCACGGGCACGAACGTCCCGTCGGCCCGGCGCTTGTCGAAATGGTTCGTGGCGCAGCCGACCGAGCACAGAATCCCCTGGTCCGACCAGTAGGACGGCCCGTGGCTGGGGTCATCGCCGTGACAGGCGAAGCCCGGCCGGCCCCAGGCCAGGCCGCATTCCACGCAGGACGGCGTCCGCGCCAGCATCAGTCCTGCGCCTCGGGCGCGGGCTGGATGGTGACGCTCTCGCCGCAGCCGCAGGCGTCGGTCTCATTGGGGTTGTTGAACACGAACTTCGACGACAGCTTGGTGGTCTCGTAGTCGATCGTGGTGCCGATCAGGAACAGCACCGCCTTGGGGTCGATCAGGATGGTGACGCCCTGGTCCTCGACCACCTCGTCGATCGGCCCCTTCTCGACGGCGTATTCGAAGACGTATTCCGACCCCGCGCAGCCGCCGTTCTTCACGCCCACCCGCAGGCCGGCATAGGGCTTGCCCGGCTCTTCGAGCGCCTTGCGGTCCATGATCTCCTTGACCCGCGCGGCGGCGGCCGGGGTCAGGGTGACGACCTTGGGGCGCGGGCGGCGCGGACGGGCGGTGACGGCGGCTTCCATGGGCTTCAAACCAATCAGAACATGTTCAGTTGCAGCTTGGCCTCGTCGCTCATCCGCGAGGGATCCCACGGCGGCTCGAAGACCAGGTCGACATGGCACGACCGGATGCCTTCCAGCTCCATGACCGCGTCGCGCACCCAGCCGGGCATCTCGCCGGCCACCGGGCAGCCCGGGGCGGTCAGGGTCATGTCGATGGCCACGTCCTTCTCGTCGGACACGTCCACCTTGTAGATCAAGCCGAGTTCGTAGATGTCGACCGGGATTTCCGGGTCGAACACCGTCTTCAGCTTCTCGACCAGTTGGTCGGTCAGGCGATCCAGCTCGGCTTGCGGCAGGGCGGAAACGGTGACGGGGGCGGTCTGATCGGTCATGGGGCTCAACTGAAGAAACTGCGGGCCTTGGCCAGCGCGCTCACGAACGCGTCGGCCTCGGCCTCGGTGTTATATAGGGCGAAAGAAGCGCGGGCGCTCGCGGTGAGGCCGAACCTTTTCATCAGCGGCTCGGCGCAATGGGTGCCGGCCCGCACGGCGACGCCGTAGCGGTCGAGCACCTGGGCCACGTCGTGGGGATGGGCGCCCTCGACCACGAAGGTCAGCACCGCCCCCTTGCCCGGCGCCGTGCCGAGGATGCGCACGCCGTTGACGCCGGCCAGTTGGTCGACCACCCGCTGGTAGAGCGCATGCTCATGGGCCAGGGCGGCGTCGCGGTCCAGGGTTCCCAGCCAGTCGATCGCCGCGCCCAGGCCGACGGCCTCGAGGATGGCCGGGGTGCCGGCCTCAAAGCGGTGCGGCGGCTCGGCATAGGTGACGCCTTCCAGGGTCACGTGGCCGATCATCTCGCCGCCGCCCTGGTAGGGCGGCAGGGCGGCCAGGCGCTCGGCCTTGCCGTAGAGCACGCCGATGCCGGTCGGGCCGTACAGCTTGTGGCCGGAGAACACGTAGAAATCGACGTCCAGCGCCTTCACGTCGACCTTGGAATGGACGATGGCCTGGCAGCCGTCGAGCAGCACCGGCGCCCCGGCCGCGTGGGCCAGGCGGACGATCTCGGCGGCGTCGTTGATGGTGCCCAGCACGTTCGACATGTGGCTGATGGCCACCATCTTCGTGCGCGCGTTCAGCAGGCCCTTGAAGGCCTCCATGTCGAGAAGGCCGTCGTCGGTGACGGGAACGAACCTCAGCACCACGCCGTAGCGTTCGCGCAGGAAGTGCCACGGCACGATGTTGGCGTGATGCTCCATCACCGACAGCACGATCTCGTCGCCGGCCTTCAGCGACCGCCCGAAGGTGTCGGCGACCAGGTTGACGCCCTCGGTGGCGCTCTTGGTCCAGATGATTTCCGACGGCTCGGCGTTGATGAAGCGCGCCACGGTTTCCCGAGCGTCTTCATAGGCCTGCGTCGTTTCGTTGGCCAATGTGTGCAGGCCGCGATGGACATTGGCGTAGCTGGTGCGCGCCAGGCTGGTCATGGCGTCCAGCACCGCGTCCGGCTTCTGGGCGCTGGCGGCGCTGTCCAGATAGACCAGCGGCTTGCCGTTCACCTGGCGGGCCAGGATCGGGAACTGGGCGCGGATGGCCTCGACGTCGAAAGCCACTATTGCGCCCTCCCCAGCCGCTGGGCCACCCAGGCCGCGGCGATGGCGCGCGCGCCGTCGTGCTCGATACGCTCGACCACCTCGCCCAGGAAGGCCTGGGTCAGCATGGCCCGGGCCTCGGCCTCGGGAATGCCGCGCTGGCGGGCGTAGAAGATCGCCTCGTCGTCCAGGGCCCCGATGGTGTTGCCGTGGGCGCAGGCGACGTCGTCGGCGAAGATCAGCAGCTCGGGCTTGGCGTCGACCTCGGCCTTGTCCGACAGGATCAGGGCGTGGTGGCCCATGCGGGCGTCGGTCTGGTCGGCGCCGGGCTGGACGACGATCCGGCCCTGGAACACGCCGCGCGCCTGGTCGGTGACCACGCCCTTGGTCAGCTGGCCGGTGACGCCGTCGACGCCGCCGTGGGTGACGACCGTGGTCTGGTCGGCGTGGCGCTGGTGGTCGAGGACATAGACGCCGTCGAGCCGCACATTGGCGTGGGCGCCGGGATGGTTGACCCGGGTCTCAACCCGCTGGCGGCGGGCGCCCGAGGTCAGCACGGTCTGGACGTAGGTCGCGCCGGGGGCCAGATCGACCTCGGCGGTGACGATGTCGATGGCCTCGGCGTGGTCGTCGACCAGCACGATGCGCTCGACACGGGCGCCCTCGCCCACCGCGATGTCGAGGGTGACGTCCGACATGTAGCCCGCCGCCTGGCCCTCGTGACTTTCCAGCAGGACGAGGGTGGTGTCGGGCTCGACCACGATGGCGTAGGTGGCGGCGTGGCCCGCGCCCTCGGTGGCGGAGACGAAGCGCAGGGCGACGACGTCGCCGGCGCCGCTGGCGGCGGCGTGACGCTGGCGGCCGTTGACGAACAGGATGGTGTCGGCGGCCAGGGCGTCGAACGGTCCCGGCGCGATCTCGCCGTCAAAGGCCGGCGAGGCCGGCGGCGCGGTGCGGATCAGGCCGCGCAGGTCGGTCCAGCGCCAGTCCTCGTCGCGCCGCGACGGCAGCTGGGTCAGGTCGCCGGTCTTCAGGGCCAGGGCGAGCGTCATGCGGCCGCCACCGTGTACTTGTCGTAGCCCTCGGCCTCGAGCTGGTGGGCCAGCTCCGGGCCGCCCGAGGCGACGATGCGGCCGGCGGCCAGCACGTGGACGCGGTCGGGTTTGATGTAGTCGAGCAGGCGCTGGTAGTGGGTGATGACCAGCATGCCGCGATCGGGGGCCCGCAGGGCGTTGACGCCTTCCGAGACGATCTTCAGGGCGTCGATGTCCAGGCCCGAATCCGTCTCGTCGAGGATCAGGAACTTGGGCGAAAGCATCGCCATTTGAAGGATTTCCATCCGTTTCTTCTCGCCGCCCGAGAAGCCGACATTGAGGCCACGCTTGAGCATCTCGAAGTCGATCTTCAGGGCCGCGGCCTTCTCCTTGGCCAGCTTCAGGAAGGCCGGGGCGGCGATCTCGTCCTCGCCGCGCGCCCGGCGCTGGGCGTTGAGGGCGGTGCGGATGAAGGTCAGGGCCGGAACCCCCGGAATTTCCAGCGGATACTGGAACGACAGGAACACGCCCTTGGCGGCCCGCTCGTTGGGCTCCAGGGCCAGCAGGTCCTCGCCGTTCAGGCTCGCCGAGCCCTCGGTGACCTCGTAGCCGCCACGCCCCGTGAGCACATAGGACAGCGTCGACTTGCCCGCCCCGTTCGGCCCCATGATGGCGTGCACCTGGCCAGCCGGCACGTCGAGCGTCACGCCCTTGAGGATGGGTTTGTCGCCGACGGTGGCGTGGAGGTTTTGGATGGAGAGCATCAGCGCGGGTACTTTTCTTCGTTCGTCATGTGCAGGCGGAGGTAGCGTTGGTCTTCGTAGCCGAGGACCACGGCGACCGGATCCCAGTCGAGTTCGAGCTGCGCCACGCTGTCGGCGCGCTCGCTGAAAAACAAGATCGTGCCTGTGGTCCCAGCGGGCACGATGTAAGGCGATGTGGGGTCATTCTCGGGCGCGATGTCGCGCAGCAGGACGACATCATCATAGGCCCGCACGGGTTTGCCGTCGGCGCCCAGGAATGCGCCATCCTGGGTCCAACTGCCTGCTTCCTTGTCGAGATCGAAGACGCCGTCCTTGATCACGCCGTCGCGCCGCTCAACCGCGTCGCGATCGCCAGCCAGGCGCCCGTCCGCGCGGCTCAGCCGCTCCAGCAACTCGATCCGATTGCCGAACGGGTCTTCGACATAGACGCGGTCGTAGCCTTCGAGCGGCTCATCGTCCTTCAACGCGTAGCCGCCCTCGGCCAGCCGCGCCTTCAGCGCCGGCAGATCGGAAACCAGCAGCCCCGGATGCGCCTTGCGGGCCGGGCGGAAGTCGGCCTCGACGCCCAGGTGAATCTTCAACATCTCGCTCTCGAACCAGCAACCGCCCCGCTTGGCCAAGTGCGGCGGCTTCGGCGTTTCGGGCAGGCCGAGCACGTCGCCATAGAAGCCGCGCGCGGCGGCTTCACCGCCGGCCGGCATGGCCAACTGGACATGGTCGAGCGCCAGCAGCATCAGCCGACGCTGCCTTCCAGCGAGATCGCCACCAGCTTCTGGGCCTCCACCGCGAATTCCATCGGCAGCTGCTGCAACACGTCCTTGACGAAACCGTTGACCAGCAGGGCCACGGCCTCCTCCTGCGAAAGCCCGCGCTGCATCACATAGAACAGCTGGTCGTCCGACAGCCGGGTGGTGGTGGCCTCGTGCTCGAACACCGACTGGCCGTTGCGGGCCTCGATATAGGGCACGGTGTGGGCGGCGCAGGTCTTGCCGATCAGCAGGCTGTCGCACTGGGTGAAGTTGCGCGCGCCCTTGGCTTTCGGGTGGGCGCTGACCAGGCCGCGATAGGTGCTGGTCGACTGGCCGGCGCTGATGCCCTTGGCGACGATCCGCGAGCGGGTGTTGGCGCCCAGGTGGATCATCTTGGTGCCGGTGTCGGCCTGCTGGTGGCCGTTGGTCACGGCGATCGAGTAGAACTCGCCCGAGCTGCCCTCGCCGCGCAGCACGCACGACGGGTACTTCCAGGTGATCGCCGAGCCGGTCTCGACCTGGGTCCACGACACCTTGCTGCGGTCGCCGCGGCAGTCGGCGCGCTTGGTGACGAAGTTGTAGATGCCGCCCTTCCCCGTTTCCGGGTCACCCGGATACCAGTTCTGGACGGTGGAATATTTGATCTCGGCGTCCTCGAGCAGCACCAGCTCGACGACAGCAGCATGAAGCTGGTTCTCGTCGCGCATCGGGGCTGTGCAGCCCTCGAGATAGGAGCAGTAGGCGCCCTTGTCGGCGATGATAAGAGTCCGCTCGAACTGCCCGGAATCCTTGGCGTTGATGCGGAAATAGGTCGACAGCTCCATCGGGCAGCGCACGCCCGGCGGGATGTAGACGAACGACCCATCCGAGAAGACCGCGCTGTTGAGGCAGGCGAAATAGTTGTCCGACGTGGGCACGACCGAGCCGAGGTACTGCTTGACCAGCTCCGGATGCTCGCGGATCGCCTCGCTCATCGAGCAGAAGATCACCCCGACCGCCGCCAGCTCCTTCTTGAAGGTGGTGACGACGCTGACGCTGTCGAACACCGCGTCCACCGCGTAGCGCGGCGCGCCCACCACCCCGGCCAGGACTTCCTGTTCCTTCAGCGGGATGCCCAGCTTGGCGTAGACGGCCAGGATCTCGGGATCGACCTCGTCGAGGCTGGCGATCCCGGCCTTCTCCTTGGGCGCGGCGTAATAGTAGCTGTCCTGGTAGTCGATCGGCGGATGGGTGACGTTGGCCCAGGTCGGTTCTTCCAGCTCCAGCCAGCGGCGATAGGCCTCCAGCCGCCAGTCGAGCATCCACTGCGGCTCTTCCTTCTTGGCCGAGATGAAGCGCACGATGTCCTCGGAGAGGCCCTTGGGGGCGAACTCCTGGTCGATGTCCGACGTAAAGCCGTGCTCGTACTTCTCGAGCGCCGCGACGGTATCAATGGTCTGTTTGACCGCGGCCATTACGCCACCTCCCGGCGACGGGCGCCGATACGCGAATAGGCGGCGAGCCAGGCGTCGCCGCAGGAAATCCAGTCTTGCGCCGTGCTCGCCCAGCCGCCGCTGACCCGCAGGGCGAAGGGGGCGAGGTCGGACCGGCCCATGGCTTCCACCACGCGGCTGGCCTTGACCTTGCCCGAAGAGCAGGCGCTGCCGGCGCTGACCATCACGCCCGCCAGGTCCAGGTTCATCACCTGGATCTGCGAGCCGAAGCCTTCGGCCGCCAGACAGAGGGTTTGAGGCAGGCGGTCCGCGCCCTCCCCGAGCGTCACGCCGCCAGCCGCCTTGATCCGTTCGGCCAAGGCGTCGCGCCATATCGCTTGATTGGCCATCCGGGGCAAGTCGGAGGCGGCCGTTTGCGCCGCCGCGCCGAACCCGGCGATGCCCGCGACGTTCTCGGTGCCGGCCCGGCGGCCGCGCTCCTGGCCGCCGCCGTGCTGCTGGCGCACCAGCGTGGCGCGCGTGCCGGCCACCAGGGCGCCGACGCCCTGCGGCCCGCCCAGCTTGTGGGCCGACAGCGCCATGGTGTCGGCGCCCAGGGCGGTGAAGTCGATGGCGATCTTGCCGGCCGCCTGGACGGCGTCGACATGCAGCCAGCCCTCGGCGTCGCGCACCAGGGCGGAAGCTTCCGCGACGGGCTGGACGACGCCGGTCTCGTTATTGGCCAGCATCAGGCAGACCAGGGCCCGGCCCGGCTTGCACAGCGCCTCGCGCAGCCAGTCCAGGTCGGCCACGCCCTCGGCGTCGATCGGCAGGACCTCGACCGGCAGGCCGGAGGCGGCGGCGGTCGCGGTGACGGCGTCGTGCTCGCCGGCGCTGACGATGATGCGGTTGAAACCGGCGAAGGCGGCGCTCTGGATGGCCAGGGCGTTGGCCTCGGTGCCGCCGCTGACGAAGGTCACCGAGCCAGCCACCACCCCGACCAGGGCCGCGACCTGGGCGCGGGCGGTCTCGACCAGGTCGCGCGCGGCCCGGCCGCTGGCGTGCACCGACGAGGGGTTACCGCCCAGGTCGAAGGCGCGCAGCATCGCTTCCCGCGCCTCGGGGCGGAGCGGCGCGCTGGCGTTGTAGTCGAGATAGATCGTGGGCTTGCTCACGCCGCCGCCTTCTCCCGTGTCGCGCGGGCCTTGCCCGAGAGCTTGCCCTCCAGGACGTCGGCGACCGAGACGCTGGCCAGATAGCCGTGGATCTGGCGGCCCATCTCTTCCCACAGGTCATGGGTCAGGCACTGGGCGCCCCCGGCCATGCAGCCCTTGGGCGCGCCCTTGCCGACCCCGCCCTTCGACAGGCCGCAGCGGGTGGCGCGCAGGGGTTCGTCCACGGCCAGGACGATGTCGGCGATGGCGGTGTCGCGGGCCTCGCGCGCCAGGCGGTAGCCGCCGCCCGGACCGCGGGCGCTGACCACCAGGCCCTTGCGGCGCAGGCGGGCGAAGAGCTGTTCGAGGTAGGACAACGAGATCTGCTGGCGGGCGGCGATCTCGGCCAGGGCCACGGCGCGGCCCTCGGCCTCGCCCTGGCGACGCGCGAGGTCGGTCATGGCCATGACCGCATAGCGTCCCTTGGTGCTCAGGCGCATGCGCCTTACCTCCTTGCAGATTCCGCGCGCATAGGCTTAGGCGTGTGTTACAAGCCGCGACTTCGCGCCGGGCCTGGTTGGTCACGACGCGCGTTGCGGATTTAGGAAGACCAAGCGCAGTGGTCAAGTATTCCTTCGCCTTTAACGGCTGAGGGAAGCGACCCCGTCGCCCCTTTTTGGATAGGGACCTTGTATGCCTGACGTGATTTTGACCGGAGCCTCCGGCCGTATCGAGGGCCGCTATTCGCCGGGCAAGACCGACAATGCGCCGATCGCCCTGATCCTGCACCCGCACCCCAAGGCGGGCGGGCACATGAACCATCCGGTGTCGGTGCAGCTCTACCACCTGTTCATGAAGCGCGGTTTCGCGACCCTGCGCTTCAACTTCCGCGGCGTGGGCCGCAGCCAGGGCGAGTTCGACGCCGGCATCGGCGAGCTGGCCGACGCGGCCACGGCCCTGGACTGGCTGCAGTCCAACAACCCGGCCGCCGCCCAGACCTGGGTCGCCGGCTACAGCTTCGGCGCCTATATCGGCATGCAGCTGCTGATGCGCCGCCCCGAGACCGACGGCTTCATCTCGGTGTCGCCGCCGACCAACATGTACGATTTCAGCTTCCTGGCCCCCTGCCCGGCCTCGGGCCTGATCCTGACGGGCGCGGCCGACACTGTCGTGCCGCCGGTCGAGGTCGAGCGCGTGGTCTCCAAGCTGCGCACCCAGAAGGGCATCGTCATCGACTACGAGGTGGTCGACAAGGCCACCCACTTCTGGGCCGAGCACCTGCCCAGCGTCGAGCGCAGCGTCGGCGACTATCTCGACAAGCGCCTGGCGATGACCCCGATTCCGTAGGGTCGGGCCGTGAGTTATCGCAGGTTACCGGTACCATAAGACTTGCGATCCTGGACAACTCACCGTCATCCTGCGCCGAACGACGTTTGGGGAAGATGACGGTGAGCCAGACCATACGCCCGTTCCTGATGTTCCAGGATGGCCGGGCCGAAGCGGCGATGACCTTCTACGTCTCGCTGTTTCCCGATAGCGAGGTCCTCGACATCGACCGCCACGGCCCCGGCGGTCCGGGCCCCGAAGGCTCGGTGACGCGCGCCCGCTTCAGGATCGGCGGTCAGGAGATCTTCTGCTCCGACAGCTTCGTGAAGCACGCCTTCGACTTCACCCCCTCGACCTCGCTGTTCGTTGACTGCGCGTCGGAAGACGAAATCGCGCGCCTGGTCGCCGCCCTGGGCGACGGCGGCGGCGAACTGATGCCGCTGGGCGACTACGGCTTCAGCCGGCGCTTCGCCTGGGTCAACGACCGCTACGGCGTCTCCTGGCAGCTCAACCTGGCCTGACAACGATCGTCGCACGTCCTATATATTCACCATCTGAGGAATTATTGGGATGCCGGGCATGCACTACGACATCGTCATCGTCGGCGGCGGGGCCGGCGGGCTGGAACTGGCGGCGCGGCTGGGGCGAAAGCTCGGGCGCCGGTCCGGCAAGGAACGGGTGCTGCTGATCGACCGGTCCAGTTTCCATATCTGGAAGCCCAGCCTGCACGAGGTCGCCGCGGGGACGCTCGACGTTCACCAGGAGGGCCTGTCCTATTCGATCCTGGGCCGGAGCAACCACTTCAGCTTCCTGCTTGGCGACCTCGACAGCTTTGACCCAGTCGCCAAGCGCCTCACCCTCAAGCCCATAGTCGGCGAAGGCGGCAAGGTGCTGGTCGACGAGCGCGGCGTCACCTTCACCTGGGGCGTGCTGGCGATCGGCAGCGGCTCCAACCTGTTCGGCACTCCCGGCGCCGAGCAGGCCCACCTGCTGGAGCGCACCGAGGACGCCGAGGCCTTCCACACCCGGCTGCTGGCCGCCTTCATGAAGGCCTCGTTCTCGCCCGAGAAGACCATGAGCGTGGCCATCGTCGGCGGCGGGGCCACCGGGGTCGAATTGTCGGCCGAACTGATCGAGGCGCATCGCGAACTGCTGGACAGCATCGGCGGCGAGCAGCGTTTCCGCCTGGACATCGCCATCGTCGAGGCCGCCCCGCGCATCCTCGGCGGCCTGCCCGAGAAGATCTCCGACCAGGCCACCGTCGCCCTGGAGCGCAAGGGCGTGCGGGTCCACACCGGGGCCAAGGTGGTGGCCGTCCATGCCGACCGGCTGGAGACCAGTCTCGGCGAGGTGCCGGCCGACCTGATCGTCTGGGCCGCCGGGGTCAAGGCCGCGGCGACCAACGCCGACTATGGCCTGGAAACCAACCGGACCAACCAGTTCGTGGTCAACGACCGGCTGGAGACCTCGGCCCCGGACGTCTGGGCCCTGGGCGACTGCGCCGGCGCGCCCTGGAAAGACGGCCAGCTGATCCCGGCCCGCGCCCAGGCCGCCCACCAGCAGGCCAGCTACCTGGCCAAGACGCTGATCGCCCGGCTGGGCCAGCGGCGGGTCGAGACGCCCTTCGTCTATCGCGACTTCGGCTCGCTGGTGTCGCTGGGCGAGAACAAGGGCGTCGGGGCCCTGATGGGCGGCCTGGGCGGCCCCAACTTCTTCGTCGAGGGCCTGATCGCCAAGTGGGCCTACACCTCGCTGCACCTGGACCATCACCGGGCGATCCTGGGCACGCCCAAGACGGTGGTTCTGGCCCTGGCCAGACTGCTGCAGCAGCGGGTGGCGGGACGATTGAAGCTGCACTAGTCGGCGGCGCGGTCCTAACCCCTCTCCC
>NZ_AKKF01000150.1 GCF_000281955.1 Caulobacter sp. AP07
TGGGGAGGCGGCGGAGCGTCCGGGCCATGCCCGGAATGGAGTTTGGAGAGTACCGTTTCGACACGTCACGGGCGCTCCGCGCGGCCGGTGGACGGAAGCCATCGGGGCGCGGGGTTTTAACCCGCTCCCGAAGTGGGCCCCCGGCGGGCGGAGGGGAAGCGACCCCGTCCGGACCGCGCGGGCGATTTCAGCCCGCGCCTGTGGTGTTCGTCTTTCGGCCCCGAGGGGGTGTTCCCGCCGTCCGGTCCGGACCGCCCGAAGCCCCATCCGAGACCCCCACGCTCCGCCGACCGGGCCATCCGGGCCCCGCGCGACCGGCCGCCGGACACGCCCCGCTCGACCGCCCCCGCCGCCCGTCAGGTCGCCAGCTGGACGGCCTCCCCAGCGGTGGGGCGAGGAGCAGTATGGGGCGGCTTTGGAGGTCAAGGACGAGATTGGGTCGAGATTTTTCAAGGCGTTGATTTCGTGGGGGTTCATCCTGGATATCCCGAGGATGAACACGGCCCTCCCCCAACCACCGTCATCCCAGGCCCTGTGCCCGGGATCCCTGGTTCAGCCCGCACGTGCAATGCCATGGCGCGCCAGCGCTCCACCCCTCCGCACCTGCGGCGGAGAGAGGGGTCCCGGGCACGAGGCCCGGGATGACGGCTGAGAGGGAGTGGGCTTCACGTCGAACACCCGCCACGCAGCGGCGAGGCCGCGCCTTAAAACCTTGGAGGCGAGCCTGCTCTGGCGTCTGGCCGTGTCAAGGACCGGCCTCCGGCCGGCCGCACCGCGGCGGCCCCGCGGGCCGTCCTTGACACGGCCAGACGCCAGAGCTCCGATCCACCAAGGCTTTAAGGCGTGGCCGCATCCGGGGCGGATGGGTGGTCCGACGAGCAAACGTTCCGGGTGTCAGTCAAGGGTAGAAAACCGCCGATCCTCCCGACCGGCTCACGCTTTACAGACCTTTGACGATCAGCGCAGGACGCTTCATTTTGCCGTCAATGCTAAGTTCGATTCGGTTCACAGCTTCGTAAAATATCCAACTGTCGTTCAGCCTTTGAAGCGTGACCATGTGTGCGTCACACGCCATCACCTTGCACTCGGCCGCTTCCCGGTAATCGGCCGCCACGCGCACAGGCTGACCCAGTCGATGCCCCAACCCGTAAACTGTAATTGTTAGGTCTTTGAGTCGCGCAATCGCCGCCACTGTACTGTGGCGCGTGTCCACCATTTCATCATAGAGGCGCTTGGACGCCTTCACGCTCTCTGAGCCTTGCCGCACGTAGGCAGGGCCCGCGAAGTGCGGTTTGTCACTGCTGGGGCTGACAACAATGGCGACGACGTCCTTGTCCTCCACCTTCAGCGCAACGCACTGTGTTGCGACAGGGGGATAACACTCGTCGGCAGCCTCCCGTACTCGCTTCTGGACGGCGTCCGGGTTGTCGCATCCTTCGATGCTACCTTTGTCACCGATGCCAATATAGATGATGCCGTGCTGGCCATCGGGCAGCGAATTCGCGAAAGCGGTTACCGCCTTGCGAATGTCTTGGGGCTTGATGCCCTGGGACTTGCGCTCGACATAACCATCCTCCTGGGCGTTCAAGCGGGCCATTAAGTCACTCGGCGTCATTTACCCCTCCGCCGGTATTGTTGGTAGCCACGCACAAGCTTAAGCGCACGCTCGAATGTCCACCATCGAAAGCGGACATCGCCACGCGTCATTGCGCGAAGCTCACCACCGACCAGCCATAGGCGCGGATTCGCCAGCGTCCGTCTTCGCGTACCAGCACGAAGGACCATCCGCCGTGCTCGTCGAAGGGCGCGCCGTCCCGCACGCCGGTCCAGCGGGTGGGCAGGGAGAAATAGACCGTGTCGTCCGTCCGCCCGAAATCCTGCGGCGGCCCGAAGGTGTGACTCAGGTCTTTGATCGCGCCCACGTGCCGGGCCATAAGGGCGCGCCAACGGGCCAGCCCCGCCTGGCTCGTGAAGACGTGCGGCGGGAAATTCTCGAGGATGGTCACCTCGCCGCCCGAGAACACGCCCCGCAGGACGGCTTCGTCGGCCGTCTCAAGGAACCGCGCCAGCGCCTCCGGGCCCGCCATCATGGCGGCGTCCGGCGCGGCGAGGTCCGACATCAGGCCGCCGCCTCGTCCTCGTCGTCCAACACGCCGGCCATGGCCGCCATCGACAGCTTGCGCATGGCGCTGGCCCGGACCTTCTCGCTCTCGCTCTTCAGCTGGCCGCAGGCGGCGAGGATGTCGCGGCCGCGCGGCGTGCGGATCGGCGAGGAGTAGCCGGCCTTGTTGAGGATCGCCCCGAACGCCTCGATCGTCGCCCAGTCGGAGCACTCGTAGTCGGTGCCCGGCCAGGGGTTGAACGGGATCAGGTTGACCTTGGCGGGGATGCCCTTGATCAGCTTGACCAGGGCGCGGGCCTCGTCGGGGCTGTCGTTGACGCCCTTGAGCATCACATATTCGAAGGTCACCCGGCGGGCGTTGCTGATGCCCGGATAGGCGCGGATGCCGGCCATCAGCTGCTCGAGCGGGTACTTCTTGTTCAGCGGCACCAGTTCGTCGCGCAGGGCGTCGTTGGTGGCGTGCAGGCTGATGGCCAGCATCGCCTGGGTCTTGTCGCCCAGCGCGTCGAGCTGCGGCACGACGCCCGAGGTCGAGACGGTGATCCGGCGACGCGAGATGGCGATGCCCTCGTTGTCGCTGATGATCTCGATGGCGTCGGCCACCTGGCCCAGATTGTACAGCGGCTCGCCCATGCCCATGAACACGATGTTGCTCAGAAGGCGGTCTTCCTTGTCCGACGGCCATTCGGCCAGGTCATCCTTGGCGACCTGCACCTGGGCGACGATCTCGGCGGCGGTTAGGTTGCGGACCAGCGCCTGGGTGCCGGTGTGGCAGAAGCTGCAGTTCAGGGTGCAGCCGACCTGGCTGGAGACGCACAGCGCCCCGGCCCGTCCGACCGACGGGATGTAGACCGTCTCGACCTCGATGCCGGGTCCCATGCGCAGCAGCCACTTGCGGGTGCCGTCCTTGGACACCTGGCGCTCGACCACCTCGGGGCGCGACACGGTGAACTGTTCGGCCAGGCGGGCGCGGGTTTCCTTGGCGACATCGGTCATCATCGAAAAATCGGTGACGCCGCGATGGTGCATCCAGCGGAACAGCTGGGTGGCGCGCATCTTGGCCTTGCCGTGCTCGACCACGCCGGACTCGGTCAGGGCGACGACCAGCTGCGAGCGCGTGAGGCCCGACAGGTTGATCAGGGCTTTCGGAGCATCGGCCTTGGGGGCCATGCGCGACAGGTCGAGGGTGACGCTCAAGGGGCGGTCCGGGGGCAAGACATTTCAGGATCGAGGGCAGCATATAGCAGAGGGGTGCGGTTTTTCCAAAAGTCGCGACGCCGCGGGCCCTTCCCGCCGTCTCGGCGGCTTGACGCCTTGACCCGGCCAGCCTCTCCTGCGGCCTCCTGATCCGAAAGCTGGGGAGGCTTCCGATGAAGACCCGTTTGCTGGCCGCTTGCGCGGCCATGGCGCTTTGCGCCGGCGCCCTGACCGCGCCCTTCGCCCACGCCCAGACCGCCGCGTCAGCCACGCCGACCGCCCAGGAGGCCAAGGCCTTCGTCGAGGCCGCCGAGGCCGAGCTGATGGCGATGAGCGAATACGGGGCCCGCGTCGCCTGGGTGCAGGCCACCTACATCACCGAAGACACCAACTGGCTCAACGCCCGGGCCGAGGCCCAGGCCAACACCCTGTCGGTGAAATACGCCAAGCAGGCCGCCCGGTTCGACAAGGTCCAGGTCGACCCGGTCACCCGCCGCAAGCTGATGCTGCTCAAGGCCGGCCTGGTCCTGCCGGCCTCCGACCGTCCCGGCGCGGCCCAGGAACTGGCCGACGTCCAGTCGCGGATGCGCACGCTCTATTCGACCGGCAAGGTGACGATCGGCGGCGAGACCCTGACCCTGGACGACCTGGACGACCGCCTGCGCACCGAGCGTGACCCGGCCAAGATCAAGGCGATGTGGGAGGCCTGGCACGCGGTGGCCAAGCCGATGGCCGCCGACTATCCCAAGCTGGTCGCGCTGGCCAACGAGGGCTCGGCCGAGCTGGGCTACAAGGACACCGGGGCCCTGTGGCGCTCGTGGTACGACATGGAGCCCGACGCCTTCGCGGCCAAGACCGACGCCCTGTGGGCCCAGGTCGCGCCGTTCTACAAGAACCTGCACTGCTATGTGCGCGGACGCCTCAACGCCCGGTACGGCGACGCGGTGCAGCCGAAGACCGGCCCGATCCGCGCCGACCTGACCGGCAACATGTGGGCCCAGAGCTGGGGCAACATCTACGACATCGCCGCCCCCAGGGGCCTGCCCGGCCCGGGCTACGACCTGACCCAGTCGCTGGTCGCCAGGGGCTATGACGCCACCAAGATGATGAAGACCGGCGAGGGCTTCTACACCTCGCTGGGCATGCCGCCCCTGCCCCAGACCTTCTGGGAGCGGTCGATGATCACCCGCCCCCGCGACCGCGAGGTGGTCTGCCACGCCTCGGCCTGGGACGTCGACAACGACCAGGACATCCGGGTGAAGATGTGCACCCGGATCAACGCCGACGATTTCTACACCGTGCACCACGAGCTGGGGCACAACTTCTACCAGCGGGCCTATGCCGGCCAGCCGTTCCTGTTCCGGGGCGGGGCCAATGACGGCTTCCACGAGGCGATCGGCGATTTCGTCGGCCTGTCGGCCCTGACGCCCACCTACCTCAAGCAGGTCGAGGTGATCGACACCGTGCCCGGCGCGGACGCCGACATCCCCTATCTGCTGAAGATGGCGATGGACAAGATCGCCTTCCTGCCGTTCGGCCTGCTGGTCGACAAGTGGCGGTGGCAGGTGTTTTCGGGCCAGGTCGATCCGGCCCACTACAACGCCGCCTGGTGGAAACTGCGCACCCAGTACCAGGGCGTCACGCCCCCCGGCCCGCGCCCGGCCGACGCCTTCGACCCCGGCGCCAAGTACCACGTCGCCGACTCCACGCCCTACACCCGCTACTTCCTGGCCCAGGTCTATCAGTTCCAGTTCTACCGGGCCGCCTGCCGCCAGGCCGGCTGGAAGGGGCCGCTGAATCGCTGTTCGGTCTATGGCGACAAGGCCGTGGGCGAGAAGTTCGAGAAGATGCTGGCCATGGGCCAGTCCAAGCCCTGGCCCGAGGCGCTGGAAGCCTTCACCGGCGAAAAGGACTTGGACGCCAGCGCCATCGCCGACTATTTCGCGCCGCTGAACGTCTGGCTGACCCAGCAGAACAAGGGCCAGAGCTGCGGCTGGTAGCCGTCCGACGTCCCGGACGACGGCTGCGGATTCACCATCGTCGTTTGCCTGATGTTCACCGTCCCCTGCGAGGATGCCCGATCTTCTGGGGGAATCGGGCGTTGTTCATGACCATGTTGAACCGGCTGGCGATGCGCCTCCGTGCCGACGCGCGTGGCGCCGTGGCGATTCAGTTCGCGCTGTTGGTGATCCCGATCGGCTTCCTGACCTTCAGCCTGCTCGACATCGGCTGGGTCAGTGTCCAGAAGCGCCAGATGCAGGACGCCCTGGACGCCGCCACCCTGATGGCGGCGCGCTCGACCGCGACCACCAGCGCCGCTGTCGACCTGATCGGCGACGCCGCGTTCGCGACGGAGATGGACGGCCTGGGCGTGCCCCTGACGGCCGCGAGCTCGACGTTCTCGATCAGCGGCAACACCATCACCGGCGCCGTGTCGGTCGACCTCAAACCGATCGTCACCACGCTGTGGACGAACAAGGATTCCAAGGTCACCGTGCATACCGAGGTGGTCCGGGCCTCGCAGAACCTGGAAGTGGCGTTGGTGCTCGACACCACGGGATCGATGTCGGGTAGCCGCATCACCGATCTGAAGACCGGGGCCGCCGACCTGGTCGACCTGGTGGTTCGCGATATCCAGGCGCCCTACTATTCGAAGGTGGCCCTGGTGCCCTATTCGGCCGGCGTCTTAGTCGACACCTACGCCGACGCGGCCCGCGGCCCGGTGCGGGCGGCCGCGATCTCGGGCGCGGCCTGGCAGCAGCAGGCGCCGGTCAACATCTCGGCCATCACCAAGGCCAACCTGGCGGTGTTCACCACGTCCGCCGCACACGGACTTCCGGTGGGCGCCACCGTCTACATCAAGGGCGTCGTCGGCATGACGCAGGTCAACAACAAGATCTTCACCGTCGCCGCCGTGCCCTCGACCACCAGCTTCAAGCTGACCGGCGTCAACAGCACCAACTACACGAAATATACGTCGGGCGGGACCGTCACCCGCTGCCGCACCACGACCTGCTCGGTGGTGGTCACCACCAGCACCGCCAACGGCTTCATCACCGGCGACCTCATCGAGATCGCGAACATGAAGGGGATGACCGAGCTGAACGGCAAGAAGCTCACGATCTCGAAGGTCGATGCGACCAGTTTCGACACGGGGCAAGTCGGCCCGACCTATGGGACCTATACCTCGGACGGCACGGCGACCTGCGACACCAGCACCACGCCGGGCTGCCGGAACTTCACCTTCACCAACGCCAGCGGCGGAACCCAGACCTGGGCGCTCAATACCTGCGCCACCGAGCGGACGGGAACCGAGGCCTATACGGACGCCGCGCCCAGCACGTCCTATGTCGGCCGGAACTATTGGGACTCAAGCTCGAGTTCGAACAATACCTGCCCCAAGGTGAAGATCAGCCCGCTGTCGAGCGACAAGGTCACGCTGAAGGCCGAGATCGCCAAGCTGGCGGCGGCCGGATCGACCGCCGGCCAGGTTGGCCTGGCCTGGGGCTGGTACATGGTTTCGCCAAACTTCAACGAGCTCTGGTCGCAGACCAGCCAGAAACCGGCGCCCTATGGCACCAAGGAGCTGATGAAGGTGGTCATTCTGATGACCGATGGCGCCTTCAACACCAACTACTGCAACGGGGTGATCGCCAAGGACGCCGGTTCGGGCAGCGGCTCGTCGAGCCAACATATCAACTGCAACGCCACCAACGGCGACGCCTTCGCCCAGGCCAATACCTTGTGCGAGAACATCAAGGCCAAGGGGATCATCCTCTACACCGTGGGCTTCGATGTCGGCGACGACGCCGCCGCCACGTCGATGCTGACGACCTGCGCCACCGACAAGGATCACGCCTTCTTCCCCGCCACCGGCGCCGACCTGAAGACCGCGTTCCGGGCCATCGGCCAGGAAATCTCGTCCCTGCGCATCGCCAAATAGAGAAAGCCCCCGGCGCGGATGCGACGGGGGCTTCTTGCTTGGCGGTTCCTCGCCGCTGGTTGGTCCTTCGCTTGGCGGTTCCTCGCCTCCGGCTCGTCCGGAGCCTGATGGACGGCCGTGGCCGTCAGGCCAGCTTGATCTCGCGCAGGCGCTGCTGGAGGAAGGCGTCGGCGGTGATCGGCTCGGGATAGCGGTCGGGGTTTTCGTCCGTCACGCAGCTGGGCAGGGTCTTGATCAGGTAGTCCGACGCGAAGTGCAGGAAGAACGGCGTCGAATAGCGCGCCACGCCACGGCGCTCCGGCGGCGGATTGACCACCCGGTGGATGGTCGAGGGCAGGACATGGTTGGTCAGCCGCTCGAGCATGTCGCCGATGTTGCAGACGATGCAGCCGGGCGGCGGGTTGATCGGCAGCCAGTCGCCGTTGCGGTCCAGCAGCTCCAGCCCGCCCTCTTCCGCGCCCAGCAGCAGGGTGATGGTGTTGATGTCGCCGTGGGCGCCGGCCCGCACGCCGACGGCGTCGGCCGGGATCGGCGGATAGTGCAGCAGGCGCAGCACGCTGTTGCCGTCCTTGACCGTCGGGTCGAAGAAGTCGCGGCCCAGGTCCAGATATGTGGCGATGGCCTTCAGCACCCGCACGCCCAGGCTGTCGAGCGCGCCGTACAGCCAGCCGACATTGTGGTGGAAGCTGGGAATCTCGGCCGGCCAGACGTTGTCGGCCATGTTGGCGCGGAACGGATGGCCGGGCGGCAGGTCGCGGCCCACGTGCCAGAATTCCTTCAGGTCGAAGTGGGTGGCGCCCTTGGCGGTCTCGATGCCGAACGGGATGTAGCCGCGCGACCCGCCCGACGCGCCGGCGTACTGCTTCTTGATCTCCTCCGGCAGGGCGAAGAAGGCCTTGGCGTCGGCGATGGCCGCGTCGATGCGGGCCTGGGCCAGGTCGTGGTCCGAGATCACCGCGAAGCCGTAGCGCTGGAACGACGCGCCCAGTTCCTGGGCGAACCTGTCGAAGTCCTTCGAATACAGGGTGAACGAGACGGGTTCGATGGCGGATGCGGACACGGGCTGGAGCCTCGGAAATTAGTAAGACCGGACTTACTACACCGCCCCCCCGTCCAGGGCCAGTCCGGGCGCGAGAACCGCTCATGCCGCCCGTTCATCAAAGGGTCATGCGCGGTGTTGGAACTTGACCATGGAAGGAGCGTTCCTTCCGGCGGGGGATCACACGCTATCAAGAGCTTCTTGGCGCGCGGGATCAAGGCCGCCCAAGGCGACTGACGAGGGAAACACCGACCATGATGAAGAAGACCGCACCCTGGATCGCGCTGATGGGCGTCGCCGCCCTGGCCGCCGCCTGCACCACCACCGACCCCTATACCGGCATGCCGGTCCGCAACAACACCGGCACCGGCGCCCTGAGCGGCGCGGGGATCGGCGCGGTGCTGGGCTACCTGACCAACACCAACAAGGGCGAGCAGGGCCGCAAGAACGCCCTGATCGGCGCGGGCATCGGGGCCCTGGCCGGCGGCGCGGTCGGCAACTACATGGACCGCCAGCAGGCCGATTTCCGTCGCAGCCTGGAAGGCTCGGGCGTGATGATCCGCCGCAACGGCGACCAGATCGTCCTGGTCATGCCCAGCGACGTGACCTTCGACGTCGACAAGTCGGAGATCCAGCCGAAATTCCTCCGCGTGCTGGACGACGTCGGCCGCACCCTGAACGCCTATCCCCAGACCACCATCGACGTCGTCGGCCACGCCGACAGCAGCGGCCCGGACGACTATAACCAGACCCTGTCGGAGCGCCGGGCCAGCTCGGTGGCCAGCTACCTGGTCAACACCGACCGGGTGCTGGGCGACCGGGTGTTCGTGGCCGGCCAGGGCGAACGCCAGCCGATCGCCTCCAACGACACCGCCGAGGGCCGCGCCCAGAACCGCCGGGTGGAAATCGTCCTGCGCCCGCTGACCTAGTGTCGAACGGGGACAGGCCCATGGGCCTGTCCCCAACTCATCAGCCGATCGTCAGAGGGTCCGCGTCCGCCCCGTAGTCCACGTCCGGCAGGCCAAACCCGAAGATGCGGAGGAAGTCGGCGCGGAAGCCCTCCAGGTCCCCCAGGGTCGGCAGCGTCTCGGTGCTGATCAGCTCCCAGCGTCGATTGACCTCCGCCTGGACCGGCTCGGACAGTTCCCAGTCGTCGAGACGAATGCGCCCGGCCTCGTCGAGCGCGCCCCGGGGCAGGGCGTCGCGGAACAGGCGGTCGATCTGTTCGATGCAGCCTTCGTGCAGCCCCATGTCCTTCATCACCCGGAACAGCACCACGCCGTACAGGGGCACCACGGGAATGGCCGAGCTGGCCTGGGTGACCACCGCCTTCAGCGACACCACCCGCGCCGCGTCGGGTCCCAGGCGGTCGCGGATCGCCGCCGCCGCGCGGTCGACGTCCTCCTTGGCCTTGCCCAGAGTCGCATGCCAGTAGATCGGCCAGGTGAGTTTCGAGCCGATATAGGTGTAGTCCAGGGTCTGGAAACCCTCGGCCAGCAGGCCGGCGTCCGCCAGGGCGGCGACCCACATCTCCCAGTCCTCGCCGCCCATGACGGCGACCGTCGCGGCCGTCTCGTCAAGCGTGGCGGGGGCGAGTTCGGTTTCGAACACCTCGCCCTTGTCGGTGTTCAGGGTCTTGACCCGGACGGGCTCGCCCAGGGGCTTGATGACCGACCTGTGCGTCTCGCCGGTGCGGGGATCGGTCCGGACCGGGGCCGCCATGCTGTAGATCAGCATGTCGATCTGGCCCAGTTCCTCGCGCACGGCGGCGATCACCTTGGCCTTCATGTCGTTGGAGAAGGCGTCGCCGTCCAGGGTGACGGCCTTGCGGCCCCGCGCCTGGGCCTGGGCCTCGAAGGCGCGATTGTTGTACCAGCCCGCGCTGGCGGTCTTGGTCTCGGTGGGCGGCTTCTCGAACGAGACGCCGACCGTGTCGGCATCGCAGCCGAAGGTAGTGACGATCCGTGAGGCCAGGCCGTATCCCGCCGAGCAGCCGAGAATCAGGACCCGCTTGGGGCCACCCGCGATCGGCTCCTGGGCCGTCACGTGGGCCACCTGCTGGCGGACGTTCGTCGCGCAGCCCGCGGGGTGGGCGGTGGTGCAGATGAAGCCTCGGATCCTGGGTTCGATGATCACGTCGTGGTCCCTGTTCAGCGATCAGCACGTCTTGCCGACGGCGCCTGCATATCGCGGGCGCGTCCCCGAGCCAATGAAGCGCCGCCGAACCCAGGCTTGACCCGGCCCCTGGGGCCACCCCGATAAGGACCAGGGTCAGCCGGCAACGAGGTGAGTCGTGAACGCTTCCGTCCAATTCCTGAGCCCTTCCGAAGCCGCCCGGCGGCTCGGCGTCTCCGCCAAGGCCCTGCGTCTCTACGAGCAGCGTGGCCTGGTCGCGCCGCTGCGCACCGGGGCGGGATGGCGGGCCTATGGTCCCGACGAGATGGCGCGGGCCGGCGAGATCGCGGCGCTGCGCGCTCTGGGCCTCAGCCTCGCCCAGGTGGCGCGGGTGCTGGCGGGCCAGCCGGAAGACCTGGAGTCAGCCCTCGCCGCGCACCAGGCGACGCTGGAAGGCCAGGTTCGCCAGCTGACCGGCGCGGTCGGGAAGGTCCGCGCGCTGCGGGCGGACCTGGCGCGGGGCCAGCCTCCGGCCCGGGGTGAACTCGCGCGCCTGCTGGAGCCGGCGGCCCAGGCCGTCGTCGCCTTCGATCTCCCCTGGCCGTGGGGCGGCGAACGTTTCGAACTGCGGGTCGCCCGGCGGCTGAACTACATCACCGGCCCGCTCGGCAGCGGCAAGACCCGGCTGGCCCAGCGCATCGGCGAGACCCTGCCCGGCGCCGCCTTCCTGGACCTGGAGCGGGGCGCGGACGGCGGCGCGGCGGCGCGGGCCCGGCTGGACGCCGACGCCGCCCTCAAGGCGCGGATCGACCAGGTTCTGGCCTGGCTCGTCGACGACGGCGCCCAGTTGTCCGACGCCCTGGTCGCCCTGCTGGTCGGACTGGAAGCCGACGGCCCGGCCGCCCTGGTGGTCGACCTGGTGGAACAGGGATTGGACCAGGCCACCCAGGAGGCCCTGATCGCCCATCTGCGCCGGGGCGGGGCCGGCGGGCGGACGCTGTTCCTGCTGACCCGGTCCTGCGCGATCCTCGACCTGGCCGCCGTGGGGCCCGACGAGACGATCATCCTCTGCCCCGCCAACCATAGCCCGCCGACCGAGGTCGCCCCGCGCCCCGGTGCGCCGGGGTACGAGGCGGTCGCCACCTGCCTGGCCTCGCCGCGGGTACGGGCGCGCACCGAGGGGGTCATCGCCTGGCGGCCGCACGTGGCCTGAGGTTCGGGCGCGGCCGTCCTGCATGGCGTCGGATTCCGCTTGGGTCCCCCGAACAAGTCGGGAGATGACGACTGTGGATGGGCGTGGGCGATCCCCTAGAACACCCCCTCCCCCACCGCCGCGCCGGGCGCGCTGGTCCGGCGGTGGGCCAGGGCCTCGGCCACGTGGACGCGGCGGACGCTGGCCGCGCCTTCCAGGTCGGCGATGGTGCGGGCCAGGCGCAGGACGCGGGTCCAGCCTCGGGCGCTGATCTGGCCGGCCTCGGCGGCGCGGGCCAGCAGGCCGCGGCCGGTGTCGTCCAGGTCGGCGATCGCCTCCAGGAAACGCCCCTCGGCCCGGCCGTTCAGGGCCTCCGAGCCGCCCGGCGCGCCCTCCATGGTCTCGGCCCGTTCCAGCTGCAGGCGGCGGGCCTGGGCGACGCGAGCGGCGACCTCGGCCGTGCCCTCGGACGGCGGCGGCAGGGCCAGGTCGGCGGCGGTGACGGCGGGCATGTCGACGGCCAGGTCGATACGGTCCATCAGCGGCCCGCTGACCCGGCCCTGGTAGTCGCGGATGCAGCGGGGCGCCTTGCCGCACGCCCCGCGCCCGGCCCCGCCGTGGCCGCAGCGGCAGGGGTTCATCGCCGCCACCAGCTGCACCCGGGCCGGATAGCGGACATGGGCGTTGGCGCGGGCCACCATCACCTCGCCGGTTTCCAGCGGCCCCCGCAGGCTATCCAGGGCCTGGACCCCGAACTCCGGCATTATGGAGCAAGCACACCTAAGCCCTATTTCGGGGGTGCGGGGGTGCTTTTCTGCCCGTCTTGAGATTGCTGGCTAGCGCTGTCTGCCAACGCATTTGCCAGCTTAAGTAGCTCCTCTACTTCCTTAATCGAGCCCGCCTCAGCTTCCTTATCGCCCCACTTTAAGCGAACCTTTCGCCCCGACCTTCCGACCAGATAGGCCGCGATCGCAGTGACGACGGTCTGAGGAAGTGGGCTGGAAAAGAAATATTGGCCCAGTTGGACGACGTGACTGGCGGTGGCCGAGTCCTGGAAAAACATCCGCTCGCGAAGACCAACGTTAGCCGATCGGAAGGCAGCAGATAGCGGTGAAAGTGCGTCCTGATACTCCCGGCTGCTCGACACAGGGTCATCAGCAGCAGCGATAACGGTTAGTTCGAAAGACTTGTCTTCCATGGCTCACTCTAGCGTTGGCCCAACTTGGCGCGGTCAGTTAGGGCGGGTAGATGGGTTTAGCTTCGCAGCGGCGCCCTTTGGCGATCAGCTTCGCGCACGCGGCCTTGGCCTGATCCTCAGTGTCGAAGCCCGCAATGTAAGCCCAATTCCGATCCGGGCTGTCCGTCTTGATGATCGAGCCTGTCTTCACACCGATGATGCGTTGCCCACTGTCGATGGCGTGATTTGCCTTCTTGATCGACGGGTAGGTCCCGAGGTCGAGGTAGTAGCCGTAGTCCAACGGTCCAATCGCGGCGTGCACCATGGCCGCTAATCCAAATAGCGGGGCGAGCATGTGACCTCCTAGCCGACCTCCTTCATCTCTTTCTCAAGGGCGACTTGGTCGGCGTGCTGTTCTGACGGTTGGATAAATCCCGACGCGACCATGAGCTTTCCGGCCTTCGTGAAGATGGCTTTGATGGCGTGTCCGGTCTGGTCGGGCGTGCCGCGATATACGTGATGTGTCCCGCTCGCCGCGTGGGCGAAGGCTCGCTTCGATATCAGGAGCAACGCGAGGTCGCGGGGCTTCCAATTCTGGTCGCGGATTGACCCAACGGTGTCGGCGGACTGCTGGATGGTCATCTGCCGCGCTTCTCCGAAGACCAGCTTCACAGCGATATGCGCGAAAGGGTCAGGCGTGGTGAAGGAAGGCTTCAGCTCTTCTAGAGCCTGCAATGTGGCCTTCACCTCTTTTGGTTTGAACAGGTTCGCAAGCACGCCGAGGCCCTCAATATGATCCAGCGAGCCTAGATTCAGCCGATTTCGATCACCACGTCGAATCGATTCCTCAACCCATCGGCGCACTTAATCATAAGTTGCAGGGAGTCCTTAGCTTTCCAACCTCAACCATGCCGATATGGCAGGCACCGGATACAAGATCGCAATCGCCGCGCTCGCGGACAAATACGCCCGGCTCAACGGCGAGCTTGAGGTGGTCGAACGGGTGGCGGAGGACGCCGTGGGCCTGTCGGCGATCCTGGAGGCGACCGCGAGGATTGATCAGCGCAAACGCGAGATCAACGAAGCCCTGGAGCACATCGAGGCGGTGATCTGGCTCTTCGACGCGGATTGGAACCCCGCCGCCGTGGCGCCGATCTACCCCCGGAAGATCAAGCTCCAGCCGGGGGCGATCTCCAAGGCGGCCTACAACGTCCTGAGGCGCGCCAAGGCGCCCATGTCGACGCGGGAGATCGCCAGGGAGGTCGCCGCGTTCCTGGATGTGAAGGACCTGGACGAGTCGAAGATGGCGGCGATCGACAGCGCCATAGCCGGCGCGCTCACGAAGAAGATCGGGAAGACGATCCAGGTCCACAACGGGCCGCCGAGGCGGTGGTCGGTCAGACCAGCCGAAGCTTCGCGCGCGGGGTCGGCGGCTTCGGAAGGTGGCGCTGCCAGTATCCACGCCATTCGTCCGAGGAGGGTAGCCTAGCGGCGGCCCCCAGGATGGTCGCGAACTGCGTGCCGTTCGCGTGCCGGCGGTGATCCTCCCGCCAGGAGATTTCGTTCGCATAGGCTTGGACGTGCCGCCCGGCGATGTGGTGGTAGACGCCGCGTTCGGCGCGGCGGACGCGGGAGTTGAAGCTCTCGACGTTGTTCGTGTGGATGCCCTTCAGCGAATAGGCCTTCTGGTGGTTGATCTGCTGGACCTCGAAATAGGCCCGCAGGATACCCCAGTGCGCCGCTTCGTCCGCGACGATGGTCGCCGAGCGATCAACGTGCGCGAGGATCGTCGTCACCGCCTCGGCTTCATGCTTGAGCGCGAAGGTCAGGCTTCGGCCGCCCTCGCGGCGCTCGCGCAGCGTGACGATCGCAAGGCGCTTCGGGTGAGTCCCGCGACGGTCCTTGCGGTTTTCCTTCAAATTGGCCTTCTGGACGTGGCCGCCCACCCAGACGCCGTCGATCTCGACGATGCCCTTGAGCTTACGCGGGGCGCGGAGCGCGCCCATGATGGCGCGCAGCTTGTGCAGCATGACGAACGCGGTCTTGTACGAGACGTTGAGGTCCCGGCCTAGACGGAGCGCGCTGTGGCCGTTGGCGCCGTTCACGAACAGCGCGATCGCCACCAGGATGTCGCGGAGCACTAACTTCCGCCCACTGAAGATCGTGCCCGAGGTCAGGGAGAACTGCCGCTCGCACTGTTTGCATTTGAAGATGCGGCGGCTCTCGTACTCGTACACGGCGTCGCACTCACAGTGGGGGCAGAAGGCCTCTCCTCCGTTGTCCGCGAAGCGGACCGCCTTGAACGTGGCGTAGGCCTCGGCGTCGCTCATGCGAGCGACCTCGACGACGCTTAACGTCCGCGCTTTGGCGCTGAGGAGGAAGTGCTGGCCCAATCACCTTTCCGTGCAAACGTATCGTATTTGATGACGTATGCATCAAAAGGTGCGACCTAGTCAATGACAAATGCATCAGATATGATGACGTATGCACGATGACGCCGCAGCGCCCAAAGCCCCACCGATGCGTCCACCGCCGGGAGCCAAGATCACCTACATTCGAGATGATCCGCCGCGAGATGTGGACTGGAACGGCGAGGTAAAGGCGATCCTCAAGGCCGAGCTAAAGCGGCGCAGCCTGACCTATGCCGATCTCGTCGAGCGATTGGCGTACTTCGGCATTCAGGAGACGGAACCCAATCTGCGAAACAAGATCAGCAGGGGCTCCTTCACCGCCGCGTTCATGTTGCAATGCCTCTGGGCCATGAGGTGCCACGCGCTCAACGTCGGCTGGCCTTACCCAGAGGACTAGCCGCTTCTGCTGCTAGTTGGGATGACGTAGCCGTTGAAAAATCACAGCTTTGCAGATTTTTCAAATTTATGTTGACAACCCTTCAACCGCAACCATAATGGTACTCGTAAGTGCAGCGGGTTTACTCGTTGTACCAAAAACCCTCCAGGCGCAAGCTTGGGGGGTTTTTGCGTTCAAATGACGAAAATCGGTCTCTACGTCGACGGCTTCAATATGTATCACGCGATAGCCGCGCTGAAGAAGCCACATCTAAAATGGTTGGACCTGTGGTCGCTCGCCGAAAAGCTGGCCGGAGAGGGCGAGGAGGTCGTCAGGGTCGTGTACTGCTCAGCGACACGCACCGATGACGTGCCAAAAATGCTAAAGCACCGGGCTTATCTCAAGGCTCTTGAGGCGAGAGGCGTTGATTGTCGACTGGGGCATTTCGTCGATGCAGACGCGGATTGCCGAGAGTGCGGTCGACAATGGGTCGCGCCAACTGAGAAGCAGAGCGACGTCGCGCTGGCTCTCGCCGTCATCGATGACGCCTATAAAAAGCTGGTCGATAAAGTATACCTGTTGACTGCGGATAGTGATCAGGTTGCCACCATCTCCCTTTACAGAAAATCATTTCCGGACCAACACATCATATCTGTCGCACCACCCGGTCAAAATCACCATGCTAAGCTGCGCGATTTCGCAAATGGATATAAGAGTATAAAGCCGGCCGACTTAGAACTGTGCCTATTGCCTGCGCTCGCTGGCCCTGCGGCAGCTCCAGTCAAGCGACCAGCAGACTACACACCGCCTTAACCAGGCAGCTTGAGCATTTCGAGCGGATCAACGCCAAACACCTCGGCGAACCGCTCCACCACATCCAGCGTGGGGTTCCGCTGCCCGCGTTCGATCTGCCCGACGTAGGTCACTGCAAGCCCCACCTCATCGGCGAGCGCCTCCTGGCTCAGCCCGCGTTCCTTCCGCAGCCGCCGCACGTTGCTCCCGAAAATCTGCCCCAAACGCATCGGAGCAGGCGCAATGAATCCTCAACCTCTAGCCAGTCACTATAGTGATGATTTTGCGCTTGGCTGGGGATTCACATGCGCTTCGCCCTGATCGTCGTCGCCGTCTTCGCCGGAGTCCTCCTGGCGTCGTTCGTCGCCCTGCAACCTCGACCAACTGCCGCGACGGCGTCGGCTCCGGCCGTTGCGGCGCCGACGGCTGAACAGGTCGCCGCTAAAGCCGAAGCCGAGGAGGTCGCGCGTAAGGCAGCGGCGGAGAAGGAAAAGGCCGCCAGCGAGGAGGCCCAGGTCTACGCGGACGCCAAGGACGCCCTGGAGTCCGTCCGCAATACCCTCGCCGATCCCGAGAGCGCGTTGTTCAAGAACGTGTGGGCGGTGCGCGGACAGATCGCCGACGCCCCACCGACGACGTTCGCCTGTGGCACCGTGAACGCGAAGAACGGGTTCGGCGGGTACGTCGGCTATATGCCGTTCGTCGCCGTCGGCTCCACCGTGCTCACTCCACAGGATGGGATATTCGAGCGCGTGTTCCGGCAGGTGTGCCTGGACGGGAAAAAACTGTTCCCGGTCGAAGTGTAGGGTTTGATCTCACAGCCTCTAGGAGCAAGCTACGGCAAAGAGGGCGATGGGCGGGTGAGGCCGACATGACGCATTACGTGATGAAATGCTTCTTTCGCGAAGGTGACGCGGGTCACAAAGAAAAAGCGATCAAGGCCTCAAGCGATGCGCAGGCGATCAGCGAGGCCACCATGATCGCCAGTTTGAAACATCCGACGTGGTTTGAGGTTTGCGTCAGGACGGGAAACGGGGACCGCGTAATCTATAAATCTACCCCCGAACCACCTCTCTGAAAGATCACCCAATGAAGCTAGCATGTGTTCTCGGAGGTCTCGCGCTGGTGTCGGCAGTCCCCGCGCTTGCTGACCCATGCAAAGCGATCCCCGACCAAGGCCCGATGCCCGCCTACCTACAGAACGGCTCCCGGTTCACCGGTCCCGTGTCGTATGTCGGGGATGGCGACAGCCTGTGCGTCGCGCTCGGCGCCTCAACTGACCGCTGGGTGGAGGTGCGCCTGGAGGACTTCTACGCCCCTGAGCTTCACGCCCCAGGAGGGGCGCAGGCTAAGGCGGCGCTGGAGCGGATCGCCAGCGGCAAGACGATCTCCTGCATCGCCGATCACCAGAGCCACGATCGCGTTGTCGCCCGGTGCGCCCTCGGCGGCAGGTCGGTGGGCGACATGATGCGCGCGGCGGGGATCAGTGAGGGTGGGAACGGACGATAAGCGCACGCGCCACCTGGGCGCGTTCCTGGTCGCGGGCGATGATCCGCCCATCCCGGAGGCCGATGTAGCCCTCACCGTCATAGGCACGGGCGACGATGTAGGCGTGGCGCCCTCGGGTGAACCGCAGCGGTCCGACGGGGGACGGGGTCATCGGACCAACTCCCAGCCCTTGTACTCCCCGTCGAGCGGAATGGACCGCGCGACGCCGCGTTCGCCGAGCTTGTAGAGCGCCGCGCTCACCCGCTTGCGGATCAGCACCACCGCACGCGGGTCGTTCGGGTTGATTCCGCGCGCCTCGCAGGCCTTGAGCGTGATGTCGAGCGAGGTGATGGGCTTGTCCGCGATGCGGAGCGCGTTGAGGCAGTGCCGTTGCATCTCGCCCCGGAAGGCCTGAAAGCGCGGCGGCACCGGTTTCGACTTGATCATCCCGAGATCGGCGTTGGGATCGAATAGGCGGATCGTCGCATCGACCGCGTCGAGGTCGGAGACAAACTCCCTCAGGGTGGCTTGGGCGGCCTCGATCTGGCCGGCGATTTCACCGCGCTTACGAAGAAGGGCGGACAGGGCGTGTTCGTGTTCCATGCCAAGAACGTAGCAAGAACAATAACTTGCGTCTCAGGTCGCTAGGTGTGCTTGCTCCATAATGCCGCCGAACTCCGGCAGTTCGTCGAGGAACAGCACGCCGTTGTGGGCCAGCGACACCTCGCCCGGCTTGGCCTTGAGACCGCCGCCGGTCAGGGCCGCCATGCTGGCGCTGTGGTGGGGGCTGCGAAACGGCCGGGCCCGGGTCAGGGCGCCCTTGGCGATCAGCCCGGCCACCGAATGGACCATCGAGGTCTCCAGCAGCTCGGTCGAGGTCAGGGGCGGCAGCAGGCCCGGCAGGCGCTGGGCCAGCATCGACTTGCCCGAACCCGGCGGGCCGCAGAACAGCAGGTTGTGGCCGCCGGCCGCGGCGATCTCCAGGGCCCGCTTGGCGTGCTCCTGGCCCTTGACGTCGCGCAGGTCGCGGAAGCCCTCGCCCTCGATCACCGGCCCCGGCGTCGGGGCCGACAGGATCTGGCTGCCCCGGAAATGATTGATCAGCGCCACCAGCGAACGCGGCGCCAGAATCCGCGTGCCGCCCGCCCAGGCCGCCTCGGGCCCGCTGGCCTCCGGGCAGATCAGGCCCAGGTCCATCGCCCCGGCCGCCATGGCGGCGGGCAAGGCCCCGGCGGTGGGCGCGATCCGTCCGTCCAGGGACAGCTCGCCCATCGCCGCCCACCCGTCGAGGGCGTCGATCGGGATGACCCCCATGGCCGCCATCACCGCCAGGGCGATCGGCAGGTCGTAGTGCGAGCCTTCCTTGGGCATGTCGGCCGGGGCCAGGTTGGCGACGATGCGCTTGCTGGGCATCGACAAGCCCAGACCGGCGAAGGCGCCGCGCACACGCTCACGGCTTTCGGCCACCGCCTTGTCGCCCAACCCGACCAGCACGAAGCGATGCTCGCCGCCGGTCAGTTGCACCTCGACGTCGACGCGGCGGGCCTCGACCCCCTCGAACGCCACCGTGACGACCTTTGCCGCCATGACCTTCCGCCCCCGTTCGCCGATTTATCCACAAGCCAAACATGGCCGTTGGAGCGGAGCAAGAACAAAAAACGAACGTTTCAGGAAAGTGTGACGGTTCAATATACTAGAAGGCGTTCCTCACCCGGCGCTGGAACTCAGGGTTTCGATCCGATCCCAGAGGATCGCCGCGGCGTCGGCGCCGCCGAAACGCTTGAGCTGCTGGGCCCCGGTCGGCGAGGTGACGTTGATCTCGGTGAGGTATTCTCCGATCACGTCGATGCCGACGAACAGCAGGCCGCGCCGCTTCAGCTCCGGGGCGATGATCGCGCAGAGCTCCAGGTCGCGCTGGGTCAGCTCGACCGCCTCGGCCCGGCCGCCGACCCGCAGGTTGGAGCGCACCTGGCCGGCGGCCGGCACGCGGTTGATGGCGCCGACCGGCTCGCCATCGACCAGCAGGACGCGCTTGTCGCCCTTGCTGACCGCCGGGACGAACTTCTGGGCGATCACCTGCTCGCGGCCGATCATGGCGTGCAGTTCCAGCAGGGCGTCGAGATTGGGGTCGTCGGCCAGCAGCCGCGCCACGCCCGAGCCGCCGCCGCCGTACAGCGGCTTGAGCACGATGTCGCCGTGCCGGGCCCGGAAGTCGTAGATCGCCTCGTGGTCGCTGGTGATCAGGGTCGGCGGCTGCACGCCCGGGAAGTCGGTGACGAACAGCTTCTCGGGCGCGTTGCGCACTTCCGCCGGATTGTTGACCACCAGCGTGTGTGGATGAACCTTTTCAAGGAAATGCGTGGCGGTGATGTAGGCCATGTCGAACGGCGGATCCTGGCGCATCAGCACCACGTCGACGTCGTCCTTCATGTCCAGCACCTGGACCTCGCCCAGGGTGGCGTGGGCGCCCTGGTTCTTGGTCAGGACCAGCGACTGGGCCCGGGCGAACACCCGGCCGTCCTCCATCGACAGCTTGTCGGGCGTGTAGAACCACAGGCGGTGGCCGCGGTTCTGAGCCTCCATCATCATCAGGAAGGTGGTGTCGGTTTCGATATTGATCCCCAGCACGGGATCCATCTGGACGGCGACTCTCAGCGACATGGGGACTCCGGTGTGGCTTTGGCGGAGACGTACACGCTCCCGCCCGGCGACTGCCTAGTTAAGGCGGCGGGCGCGCGAATGCGAGGGGCGACTTCTCACCCGAGGCGCGTGTAGGCTGAGCCAAGACCGCGACCCTGCCCGGGCCGCCATCCGGCGTCCGATTTCCGACGCCGAGCTTCCGTCTGGCCACGGACCCGTCGCGGACGTTGAAGGATGGTCTTGGGGCGAGCCCTTCAGGCGCCTCGCCCCGTCATGCGCGTAGACCAAAATCTCGGCAGTCTATAAACGTGGTAGCGCTATCATATACGGTGTGAAGATCATGAAAATTGCGCGACGAAACCTCTTCGCGGGCCTCCTCGCAGGCGCGGCTACGCCGGCGCTCGCCGGGGCGGCCGCCGTCCACCGCGCGGTCCCGGCATTGTCCCCGCCGCGATGGGGAAAGGGCGTGGAGGGCCAGCGCAAGGCCGATCTGGGCGATGGGACCTTTCTCAATCCCATCGTCGCGGGCGACCATCCCGACCCGACCATCCTGAAGGATGGCGGCGACTACTACATAACCTTCTCGTCGTTCTATTCCTATCCGGGCCTGGTGATCTGGCATTCGACGGACCTGGTGAACTGGGCGCCCGTCGGGCCCGCCCTGTTCAAGCCGTTGGGCGTGATCTGGGCGGTGGACCTGGTCAAGCACGAGGGCCGCTACTTCATCTACATACCGGCCGATCCCACCGGCAAGGGATGGTCGATCTTCGTCATCTGGGCCGACGACATCGGGGGGCCGTGGAGCGATCCGATCGATCTGAAGATCGAGGGCAGCATCGATCCCGGCCACGTCGTGGGCGAGGACGGCAAGCGCTATCTGTTCACCAACGGCGTCCGCAAGATCCGGCTGACCGACGATGGCCTGGCGACCGACGGCGTGCTGGAGAAGGCCTACGAGCCCTGGCGCTATCCCGACGATTGGGTGGTCGAGAACTTCGCGCCGGAGGGGCCCAAGCTCTTGCGGCGCAACGGCTGGTTCTACCTGGTCACCGCCGTGGGCGGCACGGCGGGCCCGGTGACCGGGCACATGGTGATCGCGGCGCGGTCGCGGTCGGTGCAAGGGCCCTGGGAGCATTGCCCGCACAACCCCCTGGTCCGCACCGTCGGCGCCGCCGAGCCCTGGTGGTCGCGCGGCCATGGCAGCCTGGTCGAGGGGCCGGCCGGCGACTGGTGGATGGTCTATCACGGCTACGAGAACGGCTTTCGCACCCTGGGCCGCCAGACCTTGCTGGCCCCGGTGGAATGGACCGCGGACGGCTGGTTCCGGGTGCTTGGCGGGGATCTGTCCAAACCCCTGCCCAAGCCGAAGGGCGGTCGCGCGGGGCCGTCCGGCCTGGCGCTGTCGGACGATTTCACGGTCGACCGCATGGGCGTGCAGTGGGCCTTCCATGACCCTGCGGCGGACGAGGCCAGCCGGGCCGGCTATGAGCCCAAGGGATTGCGGATCAAGGGCCGGGGCGCTTCGCCTGCCGATTCCGCGCCCCTGACCTGCACCGTCGGTGATCGCGCCTACGAGGTCGAGATCACGATCGAGCTGAGGGGCGAGGCCGAGGGCGGGCTGCTGCTGTTCTACAATCACAAGGCCTTCGTGGGCTTGGGATTCACGCCTTCTTCCCTCAAGACCTTCGAATATTCCGAAGAACTAGCCTGGGCCAGGAAGCCTCACGACGCCCGCGTGATGCGGCTGCGGATCGGTAACGACGACAATGTCGTGACCTATCACTATTCCTATGACGAGGGTCGCACCTGGCAACGGCACGGTACCCGCATGGAGGTGTCGGGCTTCCATCACAACGTCTTCGGCGGCTTCCTCAGCCTCAAGGTCGGCGTCTACGGCGCTGGGCCGGGCGATGTCCTGCTCCGAGACTTCACCTACCGCGCCCTGACGCCTTCCCTCAGTTAGCCACTCGCTAGTTCAGCCGCAGCCGCATGCGTTCGCGTGCGGCCCATTCCCTAGTTAAGTCTGAGCCGCATGCGTTCGCGTGCGGCCCATTCCCTAGTTAAGTCTGAGCCGCATGCGTTCGCGTGCGGCTCGGGCGGCGATGGTCGCGCCGCCGTCGAGGATCTGGGCGCGCGACAGCGCCTGCAGGGCCCCGGCCAGGGCGCCCTGGCCTTCGCGGGCCGCGGCGACGTCGAGCCAGGGGTGGTGGTCTGTGGGGTCGAGCAGGGCGCGGCGCAGGGCCGAGCGCTCGGCCCTGGCCCAGTCGCGGGCCTGCTGGGCGCGGGCGAAGATGTTGTTCTGCAAGCGGATCAGCACGGCCCGGTCGGCGATCGGCCGCATCAGCACGTCGAGCTTGGCGGCGACGTCGGGCATCAGGCCAGTGCGCAGGGCCCGCCGCGACAGCTCCGAGGGCAGCACCACCCGGCCCTCGCTGAACGGGTCGAGGGCCAGCGGCCCCTCCTCGGTCTCGATGCGCAGCAGGAAGTGGCCCGGGAAATCGACGCCGTGCAGGTCCAGGCCGCAGGCGCGGGCGGCGTGCAGGTAGAACACCCCCAGCGCCACCGGCAGGCCCTTGCGGCGCTCGGCGACGGCGACGATGTCGGCGTTGTCGGGGTGGTCGTAGGTGATCAGGTCGCCCGACAGCCGCAGGTCGCCGGCCATGGTCTCGGCCAGGGCCTCCTCCGGCGATTCCAGCTTCAGGCGATCGGTCAGGCGGTCGACCGACAGCCGCGCCAGGTCGAGGGTTCCGCCCAGGTCGCGGTCGGGGTCGTCGTGCACCGCGCAGGCCAGGGCCGCCTCGAACAGCGGAAAGGCCTTGTCCGAACGCTCGCCGGCGTCGGTCAACAGGGCTTCGGCCTCGTCTCGCGTCATGAAGCGGGGTTCCAGGTGTTGGGCCAGGCGTCGGGGAGGTGACGCGGCCGACGTCCCGGGGCCAGGGCGATCAGGTCCAGGCGCACCACGGCGTCGCGTAGGCCCGCGCGGCTGGCGGCGATGTGGGCGCCGGCCCGGCGCAGCCGGGCGCGCTGTTCGTGGGTCACCGCTTCCAGAGCCGTCTCCAGGCTGGTCCTGCGCTTGACTTCCACAACGGCCAACACGCCTCCACGTTGCGCCAGCAGGTCGATCTCGCCGAGCGGGGTGGCGAGGCGGAAGCCCAGGATGCGGTAGCCCTTGGCCATCAGCCACAGCGCCGCCACCACCTCGGCGCGCCGGCCCGACAGCCGCGCGGCGGCGCCTCTGGCCTTCTTTTCAGGACGCGGCGGGCGAACGGGCGTCATCCCGCGTCCTTCAAGGCCAGCGCCTGGCGATAGAGGTCGCGGCGCGGCAGGCCCAGGGCCCTGGCCACTTCCGAAGCCGCCTCGCCCAGCGGCAGGCGGGCCATGGCCTCGCGCAGGGCGGCCTCGGCGTCGCCCTCGCGCACCGGGGCCTCCTCGCCGGGACCGACCAGGATGACGATCTCGCCCTTGGGGGCCTCGAAGCGCGGGTCGGCGGCCAGTTCGTCGAGCGGGCCGCGAATGCAGGTCTCGTAGAGCTTGGTCAGCTCGCGGGCCACCGCGCCCTGGCGCGGCCCGAACACGGCGGCCATGTCGGCCAGGCTGTCGGCCACCCGCGAGGCGCCCTCGTAGAAGATCAGGGTGGCGCGGACATTGGCCAGTTCGGCGAAGAAGGTCTTGCGCGCCGCGCTCTTGGGCGGCGGGAAGCCGGCGAACAGGAAGCGGTCGGTGGGCAGGCCGGCCAGGGTCAGGGCCGCCAGGGCCGCCGAAGCGCCGGGGATCGGAAACACCGGATGGCCGGCCGCGATCGCCGCCTGGGCCAGGCGGTAGCCGGGATCGGAGACCATCGGCGTGCCGGCGTCGGAGACCAGGGCGACCCGCTCGCCGGCCTCCAGCCGCTCGAGAATCCGGGGGGTCTCGCGGTCGGCGACGTGCTCGTCGTAGCGCTGGAGGCGCTTGGAAATCGAATAGGCGGCCAGCAGCTTTCCGGAAACGCGGGTGTCCTCGGCCAGCAGCACGTCGCAGGCGTTCAGCACGTCCAGCGCCCGCAGGGTAATGTCGCGCAGGTTGCCGATCGGCGTCGCCACCAGATAGAGGCCGGGCGCCAGCGGTGCGTCGGACAGGGCGGGCGGGGCAAGCAAACGGCTCAAGGGCTGTCTTTCCGACGCGAACGACGCGCCAACGACGCGGCGCGTTTCGCAGGGATATCAGGTCGCGAGCGTTCCTGTCAGCCGGTCCAGCACAAGACGGCCCGATCGGGTGGCGCGCAAGCGTTGGGGATCGTCGGCCAGCAGGCCGTCGGCGACCAGGGATTTCACCTTGGGCGTGTCCGGCGACAGGCCCAGGGGGGCGATCTCGGCGAAGGTCACGCCGTCGTCGATGCGCAGGCCCAGCAGCAGGCGCTCCTCAGCCGCCTCCAGCGGGGTGAGGTCCTCGCGCTCGAAGCCGACGCCGGTCTCGGCGACCGCGCGGATGTAGTCGGCGATGCCGCGATGGGCCGTGGTCGCCAGCTTGCCGCCGCCGGAGGTCAGGCGGCCATGGGCCCCCGGGCCGACGCCGACATAGTCGTGGCCGCGCCAGTAGACGAGGTTGTGGCGCGAGCGGGCCGCCGCGCCACGGGCGTGGTTGGACACCTCGTAGGCGTCGAAGCCGGCGGCCTCCAGCACGGCCTGGGTGGTCTCGAACAGGGCGGCGGCCAGATCCTCGTCGGGCACGACCAGCTTGCCCCGACCGACGGCGCGGTCAAAGGCGGTGCCGGCCTCGATGGTCAGCTGGTAGGGCGAGATGTGCTCCGGCCCATGGGCCAGCAGTTCGCCCAGCTCCGCCGTCCAGGCCGAGACCGTCTGGCCGGGCCGGGCGTAGATCAGGTCGGCCGACAGGCGCGGGAAGGCCCTGGCCGCCACGGCGATCGCCCGGCGGGCCGAGCCGGCGTCGTGATTGCGGCCCAGCAGGGCCAGGGCGGCGTCGTCCAGCGCCTGGACGCCCAGCGACAACCGCGCCACCCCCGCCGCCGCCAGGGCCTCGAAGCGGTCGGTCTCGGCGTCGGTCGGGTTGGCCTCGAGGCTGATCTCCAGGTCGGCGGCCGGGGTCCACAGCGCCTTGGCCGTCTCGATCACCCGGGCCACCTGGGCGGGGTCCATCAGCGACGGCGTGCCGCCGCCGAAGAAGATCGACAGCAGGGTTCGCGAGCCGGTCAGGGCGCGCTGGGCCGCGAGATCGGCGACGATGGCGTCGGCTAGGGCCGCCTGCTCGCCGGTCCGCCCCCGGTCGCGGACGACGTTGAAGTCGCAATAGGGGCAGATCCTGGCGCAGTAGGGCCAGTGGACGTAGACGCCGAGGGGGGGCGGCTGGGCGCTCATCTTCCCGCCTCGCAAAGGTTGTCATCCCGGAAGCGCGCAGCGCTGTCCGGGACCCAGAGGCGGTGCGCACCGCCCCTGGGTCCCGGCTCTTCGCTGCGCTTGGGCCGGGATGACAACAATAGAGAAAACCTACTCAAACAGCGCCGCCTTCAGCTTCGCGAAGGCGATGGCCCGGTGGCTCATGCCGTCCTTGGCGGCCGGCTCCATCTCGCCGAAGGTCTGGTCGAAGCCTTCCGGGACGAAGATCGGGTCGTAGCCGAAGCCCCGGTCGCCACGCGGCGGGAAGGTCAACGCGCCATGGACCTCGCCCTGCACCACCACCGCCGGACCGTTCGGCCAGGCCACGGCCAGGGCGCAGGTGAACCAGGCGGCGCGGTCCTCCGACCCGGTCTCCTCGAGGCGCTCGGCCACCTTGTCCATGGCCATGGCGAAGTCCTTGGTCGGCCCGGCCCAGCGCGCCGAATAGATGCCCGGCGCGCCGTCCAGGGCGGCGACCGACAGACCCGAATCGTCGGCCAGGGCGACGTGGCCCGACAGGTCGGCGGCGTGACGGGCCTTGAGCAGGGCGTTGCCGGCGAAGGTCATCTCGGTCTCGTCCGGTTCGGGGATGTTCAGGGCCCCGGCGGTCAGCACCTCGAAGCGTCCGTCGAGCAGAGCGTGCAATTCCTTGGCCTTGCCGGGGTTGTGCGTCGCCGCGACGAGCTTAAGTCCTGCTTCCAGCTTCAGCGTCATCGCGCGTCTCCTCTCGGACAATCCAAATGCAGCTCCTCTATTCCGCCATGTCGCCCTTCGCCCGCAAGGCTCGCGTGGTCGCTTTCGAGCTGGGGCTGGCCGAACGGCTGGAGCTGGTTCCCGCCACCCCCTACACCGACGAGAGCCTGCGGGCGATCAACCCGCTGTCGAAGATCCCGATCCTGGTCCCCGACGCGGGTGAGCCGATCTTCGACTCGCCGGTGATCTGCGAATATCTGGAACATCTGGCCGGCGTCAGCCTGACCCCCGCTTCGGGACCCGAGCGCTGGGCGGCGCTGACCCAGCAGGCCCTGGCCGACGGCATGGGCGACGCGGCCCTGGCCATCGTCCGCGAACGGCTGCGCGACGGCGATCAGCGCCAGGACCTGTTCGACCGCCAGGCCGCCGCCCTGAACGCCGCCCTCGACAAGCTGGAAGCCGAGGGCCTGTCCGCCGACCGCTTCCAGATCGGCGAGATCGCGGTGGCCGCCCAGCTGGCCTATCTCGACGGTCGCAAGGTGCTGGACTGGCGCGAAGGCCGCCCGAACCTGGCCGCCTGGTACGAAACCGCCAGCCGGCGGACCTCGATGGTGGCGACGGCGCCACACCAAGTGTGAACCTGTTCGGTGAGCGCGATCATTACAGAGGTTTAATATCGTTTATCGATAAGCGACATTGGCGCTGGCGGAATCGCTCCCTATGTTCGGCTGCATGGGAGCCAAGCCATAGCGGCGCGGCCCCGCACCCCGATCGAAGGCCCGTCATGTCCGCCGCCAGACTGTTCCGCATCGCCGACGCCGTCGCCACCCGTTTCGCGACCCTGACGCTGATCGCCGGTCTGCCGCTCGCGGCCGTGACCTTCGCCATCAAGACGTTCTAGCCCACTTTGACCCGCCCCGATCCGCTGGGGCATGGTCGGCGTTCTGCGTAGGGGGAAGAGCGGATGCGTGCGTTGGGGCCTGGCTCGGTGTCGAGCTTCCTGAAGATCATTCTCGACGTGATCTATGTCGGCCTGTGGGTCTGGGTCAGCCTGCTGGCGGTGTTCACCATCGCCGTGCTGCTGCTCAGCTTCAATCCCGACCTGATCACCGACAAGCTGCATATCGGCGGCTCGGCCGACGAGCTGATCTCCAAGGGTCCGCTGTTCGCCGGGGCCCTGGCGGCCTGGGCGCTGCTGTCGGGCGGCTGGATGGTGATCGTCGAGCGCCTGCGCAAGATCTTCGCCACCCTGACGGCCGGCGACCCCTTCCATCCCGACAATGTGCTGCGCCTGCGCGTGGTGGGCCTGATGCTCGCCGCCCTGGAGATCGGCCACTACATCTTCTCGGCCCTGGCCCACTGGCTGGCGCCGGACGAGGCCAAGGACATCGGCGGAGGCTTCAGCCTCAGCGCCTGGTTCCCGGTGCTGGTGGTCTTCGTTCTGGCCGAGGTCTTCCGCGAGGGCGCCCGCCTTCGTCGGGAAGCCGAACTGACAATCTGACGCGGAGACGAGACACCCATGGCCATCCGCGTGCAACTGGACCGCGTCCTGCTGGAGCGACGCATGTCGCTCACCGAGCTGTCCGACCGGGTGGGGGTGACCATCGCCAACCTGTCGATCCTCAAGACCGGCAAGGCCCGCGCGGTGCGGTTCTCGACGCTGGACGCCCTGTGCCGCGAGCTGGAATGCCAGCCGGGGGATCTGATGACGTATGAGCCGGGGCCGGGGGATGGCGGGCACGACGAGGATTAACCTTCCTTCCCCCTTTGCGGGAGAAGGTGGCGGCGTAGCCGCCGGATGAGGGGTCTCTCAAACGACAAAAGCCGCGACCGGCCTTTCGGCTTGTCGCGGCTTTCACGTTTATCGACCCCTCACCCGACCCCGCTTCGCGGGGCCACCCTCTCCCACAAGGGGAGAGGGACAGAGTGAGCTATTTCGGCTTCGCCGCCGACACCGCTTCCCGCTGCTTCACGAACAGCTCGCCGATGCCCTTCTCCGCCAGGGCGAACAGCTGCTCGAACTCCCCGCGTGAGAAACCGCGCTTCTCGCCGGTGGCCTGGATCTCGACGATGTCCCCAGCCCCGGTCAGCACGAAATTGCTGTCGGCCTCGGCCTGGCTGTCTTCCTCGTAATCGAGGTCGAGCACCGGGGTGTCCTTGAACACGCCGCACGACACGGCGGCCACCTGGCCGACGATCGGGTCGGTCTTCAGCACGCCCTCCGCGATCAGGTAGTTGACCGCCAGGCGCAGGGCGACCCAGGCCCCGGTGATGGCGGCCGTGCGGGTGCCGCCGTCGGCCTGGATGACGTCGCAGTCGAGGCTGATCTGGCGCTCGCCCAGGGCCTTGAGGTCGACGACGGCGCGCAAGCTGCGGCCGATCAGCCGCTGGATTTCCTGGGTGCGGCCGCTCTGCTTGCCCAGGGCGGCTTCACGGCGACCGCGCGTATGCGTAGCCCGGGGAAGCATGCCGTACTCGGCGGTGACCCAGCCGGCGCCCTTGTTGCGCATCCAGCCGGGGACGTTCTCCTCGACCGTGGCGGTGACCAGCACCTTGGTGTGGCCGAAGCTGATCAGGCACGAGCCTTCGGCATAGCGGTTGACGCCCGTTTCCAGGGTGACGGCGCGAAGGACGTCGGGGGCGCGTTCGGACGGACGCATGGGAAACTCCGGGGCTTTGCGTGATAGGATGGGGCCGCTTATCCTAGTTAAGACGGGCTCGTCCAACCCCGTCGAACCCTGGAGGGCCCGGCCGGGTGCGTTCGAAGGCTTCATGACACAGCTTTTTTCGGGGTTTTCGGCTCAAACGCCCAGTCTCACCGACCTGGACGCCCGGGCGCGCGACATCTTCCGGCGCGTGGTCGAGTCCTATCTGGAAACCGGCGAACCCGTGGGGTCGCGGACCATCTCGCGCGGCGGCGTGCAGCTGTCGCCGGCCTCGATCCGCAACACCATGCAGGACCTGGCGCAGCTGGGCCTGCTCGACGCCCCGCACAGCAGCGCCGGCCGCATCCCCACCCATGCCGGCCTGCGGATGTTCGTCGACGGCCTGCTGGAGGTCGGCGACATCGGCGAGGAGGAGCGGCGGACCATCGAGTCGCGCCTGTTCGCCCACGGCCGCTCGTTCGAGGACGCCATGGGCGAGGCCAGCGCCATCCTGTCGGGCCTGGCCGGCGGCGCGGGCATCGTCGTCACCCCCGCTCGCGAGGGCGGGGTCAAGCACGTGGAGTTCGTGGCCCTGGGCGCCGACCAGGCCCTGGCGATCATGGTGTTCGACGACGGCACGGTCGAGAACCGGCTGATGAAGAAGTCGGCCGGCGTCACCCCGGCCTCGCTGCAGGAGGCCTCCAACTTCCTCAACGCCCGCCTGCGCGGCCGCACCCTGAACGAGGCCAAGGCCGAGATGGCCGCCGAACTGGCCACCGCCCGCCGTGAACTGGACGCCACCGCGGCGCGTTTGGTCGAGGACGGCCTGGCCGCCTGGAGCGGCGGCGACGACCCCGACCGCGCCCTGATCGTCCGGGGCCGGGCAAACCTGCTGGCCGACGCCAGCGCCCGGGAGGATCTGGAGCGCGTGCGGCGGCTGTTCGACGACCTGGAGCAGAAGGGCCAGCTGATCGGCCTTCTGGACGACGTGCGAACCGCCGAGGGCGTGCGCATTTTCATCGGGGCCGAAACGCGACTCTTTTCGCTTTCGGGTTCCTCCCTGATCGCGGCGCCCTATATGACGGGCCGACAGAAGGTGTTGGGCGCGATCGGCGTGATCGGGCCCACCCGCTTAAACTACGCCCGGGTGATCCCGCTGGTGGACTATACCGCCCGCGTGCTCGGCCGGATGATGGACGGATGAGGACTGACGAAATGACCGACGACGAAACGCCGGCCGAAGACGTGGCTCTGGAAGCCGATGACGCGGCGCAGGAAATCGAGGCGCTGAAGCTGGAAGTGGTCGCCCTGAAGGATCAGGCGCTGCGCTACGCAGCCGAGGCCGAGAACACCAAGCGCCGCGCCGAGCGCGAGTCGAACGACGCCCGCGCCTACGCGATCCAGAAGTTCGCCCGCGACCTGCTGGCCGCGGCCGACAACCTGTCGCGCGCCACGGCCATGAGCCCGCGCGACTCGCAGGACGCGGCGGTGACCAACTACATCATCGGCGTCGAGATGACCGAGAAGGCGCTGCAAGACGCCTTCGAACGCAATGGCCTCAAGAAGATCGACCCGACCAAGGGCGAGAAGTTCGATCCCCACCTGCACCAGGCGGTGATGGAACAGGCCTCGGACGAGGTCGCGGCCGGCGGCGTCATCCAGGTGCTGCAGGCCGGCTACGAGCTGATGGGCCGCCTGGTCCGTCCGGCCATGGTGGCGGTGGCCGCCAAGGGCTCCAAGGGTCCCGAGGCCCCGGCCGAACCGACCGCCGCCGCCAACCCCTACGCCTCGACCGGCAACGGCGCCGGCGGAGCCTTCGACACCAAGGCCTGATCGGCCGGGCTCCGAGGCGGTCGCCGCCTCGGAGCCCGCGACGGCGCGGCGCTTGAGTCGGGTGGCGCGCGACCCTAACTGATGGTCTGTCCAGCGAAGGGAAGCCGATGCCTCGCCCACGCCTTGCACAAGCCGCGCCGATCGCCTTCGTCACCGCCCTGGCGCTCGCCGGAGCCGGCCACGCCCAGACCCTGATGTCGGCCGTGCCCAAGACCCCGGCGTTTTCGCAGGCCATGCCGGACACCTTCGTGCTCGACCTCTCCGCGTCCGGCGCTCTCCGCTACGCCCAGCGCGCACCGGCCCCGCTACCGCGCGGGATCGCCCGCACCGCGGTGGAGCATCAGGCGGACGGCGTCACCGGCGCGGCCGGCCTGCTGTGCGGCATCCAGCCCAGCGCCGACACCAGCGGCGCGGCGATGGCGCGCGGCTACGACCCGGACGGCAAGTTCGTCGGGGCCAAGCTGGCCTTGCGGTTTTAGAGCTGACCCTCGATCCGGTCCGCTAGGCCCCTCGCCCCCGCCACCGCATCGGCCCAGGTCGCGTCGAAACCGGCCTCGTCGCCGAAATAGGGATCGGTCACCGCCTCGCCGCGCCGCCCCTCGACGACGTCGAGCAGCAGCAGGAGCTCGGCCGTCCCGTCGGCCGGCCGCAACGCCTTCAGCGCCGCGAGGTTGTCGCGGTCCAGGGCGACGATGTGGCTGAAGCGCCGGAAATCCTCGGGGCGGACCTGGCGGGCGCGATAGTGGCCGATATCGACGCCGTTGCGCCGCGCCACCGCCTGGGCGCGCCGGTCCGGCGGGCCGCCGACGTGCCAGTCGCCGGTGCCCGCCGAATCGATCTCGACGTCCAGGCCCCGGCGCCCGGCCTCCTGGCGAAAGGCGGCCTCGGCCAGGGGCGAGCGACAGATGTTGCCCAGGCAGACGAACAAGACGGCGGGTCGCGACACGGGGAACCTCTTGATCCGGGGCGGCCGCGCTTGCGCGCGACGCCGAGACGTCCAACATGTGGCCTCGACCGACGCTCTTGAACAGGACCCTTGCCATGGCCGCCACCACCGAAACCGCGATCCTGGCCGGAGGCTGCTTCTGGGGCGTCCAGGACCTGCTGCGGCGCTATCCCGGCGTGATCTCGACGCGGGTCGGCTATTCGGGCGGCGACGTGCCCAACGCCACCTATCGCAACCACGGGACCCACGCCGAGGCGATCGAGATCGTCTTCGACCCGGCGACCATCAGCTACCGCCGCCTGCTGGAATTCTTCTTCCAGATCCACGACCCGACCACGCTGAACCGTCAGGGCAACGACCTGGGCCTGAGCTATCGCTCGGCGATCTATTACACCAGCGAAGACCAGAAGGCCGTGGCCCTGGAAACCATCGCCGACGTCGACGCCTCGAACCTGTGGCCCGGCAAGGTGGTCACCGAAGTCGAGCCGGCCGGCGACTTCTGGGAAGCCGAACCGGAGCACCAGGACTATCTGGAGCGCATCCCCAACGGCTACACCTGCCACTTCATCCGGCCCGACTGGAAGCTGCCGACCCGGGCCGACCGCGCCGCGGCCGGCTGAGTCGCACGGTCCCCACGACCGGCCCGCGCATTTCGCCGCACCCCGTCGCGCGCCCCCTCTTCCCCCCCGGCGCGATTACGCTAATGTCGCAAGTCCATTCATTGCGGGGCCGCTCGGGGGATTCTCTATCGGCCGCGACCCCGGGACCTGGACCGAGACATGAAGCTTACCATCGAGCGGGCGGCGCTGCTGAAAGCGCTGGGTCACGTGCAGAGCGTCGTCGAACGCCGCAACACCATCCCGATCCTGTCGAACATCCTGCTGTCGGCCGAACGCGACACCCTGTCGTTCTCGGCCACCGACCTGGACATGGAGATCATCGACGAGGGCCTGGCCCAGATCGACCAGCCCGGCCAGATCACCGCCCCGGCCCACACCCTCTATGAAATCGTCCGCAAGCTGCCCGACGGCTCGGACGTCTCGCTGTCGTTCAGCGGCGACGACCCCCGCCTGGTGATCCAGGCCGGCCGCTCGCGCTTCAACCTGCCGGTGCTGCCGGCCGGCGACTTCCCGGTGATGAGCAGCGACGGCCTGTCGGGCCGCATCTCGGTCGACACCAACGAGCTGATCCGGCTGATCGACAAGACCCGCTTCGCGATCTCGACCGAAGAGACCCGCTACTATCTGAACGGCCTCTACCTCCACACCGTCAACGACGGCGGCGAGGTCAAGCTGCGGGCCGTGGCCACCGACGGCCACCGCCTGGCCCTGGCCGAGATGACCGCCCCCGAGGGCGCCGCCGGCCTGCCCGGCATCATCGTGCCCCGCAAGACCATCCAGGAGGCCCGCCGCCTGATGGAATCGGCCGGCGAGCAGGTCGACCTGCAGGTCTCCGCCCAGAAGGTGCGCTTCGAATTCGGCCGCGCCGCCCTGACCTCCAAGGTCATCGACGGGGCCTTCCCCGACTATCTGCGGGTCATCCCGCGCGACAACGCCAAGATCCTGACGCTGGACAACGACCTGTTCGCCAAGGCCGTCGACCGGGTGGCCACGATCTCGGCCGAGAAGAGCCGCTCGGTGAAGCTGGCGGTCGAGCCGGGCCGAATCACCCTGACGGTGCGCAACATGGAAGCCGGCCAGGCGGTGGAAGAGGTCGAGGTCGACTACGACGGCGAGCCCTTCGAGATCGGCTTCAACGCCCGCTACCTGCTGGACGTCTGCGGCCAGATCGGCGGCCCGATCGCCGAGTTCCGCTTCGCCGACCCGGCCTCGCCGACCCTGGTGGTCGACCCGACCGACCCGGGCGTGAAGTACGTGCTGATGCCGCTGCGGGTGTAGGGGCGAACCTCAAGGCCCAAGGCCCAGATTCGGCCTCCGTTCCCACTCGCGCACGCCACGATTCGGGCGCAGACCCCAAGGCTCCTCCAAGGGAGTCCGCCATGCGCGTGGCCTGGGAACGAATCGTCGCCGTCCTGTTCAGTGGAGCCGCCTGGTTGCTGATCCTGCTGGGGGCGCCGCACATGCTCCACGCCCTGCGCGGTCCGCCGCGCCTGGTGGCCCATGCCGGGGCCAGCCGGCGTCGCGACCAGGGCTGATCCCCTTCATCGGCCGGCGGATTTAGACGCCGGCCGCGAATAGGCTAGAAGGCGCTGTGAGCCACGCCGCCCTTCTGTCCCTGACCCTGACCGACTTCCGCTCGTACGCGCGCGCGACCCTGCGTCCCGACGGGCGCAGCGTCTATCTGTTCGGGCCCAACGGGGCGGGCAAGACCAACCTGCTGGAGGCCATCAGCCTGCTGTCGCCGGGCAAGGGCCTGCGTGGCGCCAGCCTGACCGAGGTCGGCCGCCGCCTGCCCGGCGAGGCGGTCGGCCGCGCCTGGGCGGTGGCCGCCGAGGTCGAGGCCCCCGAGACCGGGATGGGCGACGACCAGCCCGTCCGCCTGGGGGCCGGCGTCGAACAGGCCGGGGCCACCCGCCGCCTGGTGCGGATCGAAGGCGAGACCGTGCCGCCCGGCCGGCTGACCGACCACATCCGCCCCGTCTGGCTGACCCCGGCCCAGGACCGGCTGTTCCTCGAGGCCGCCTCGGAGCGCCGCCGGTTCTTCGACCGCCTGGTGTTCGCCGGCGAGCCCAGCCACGCCAGCCACGCCAACGCCTATGACAAGGCCCAGCGCGAGCGGATGCGGCTGCTGACCGACGCCGCCGAGAGCGGCGCGCCGGCCGACACCGTCTGGCTGACCGCCCTGGAGGCCCGCCTGGCCCAGGCCGGGGCCCTGATGGCCCAGGCCCGGGCCCGCACCCTGCTGGCCCTGCAGACCGAGATCGACGGCCGGGGCGACCGGCCCTTCCCCCGGGCCTGCCTGTCGCTGACCGGCGAATGGGAAAAGATGGCGCTGGAGGGGGTGGAAACCGCCGAAATCGAGCCGCGCCTGGCCGCCGCCCTGGCCGCCGCGCGACCCCGCGACGGGGCTGCTGGACGGGCCCTGACCGGCCCGCATCGCGGCGATCTGGCCATCATCCACGCCGACAAGGACCGTCCGGCCGCGGAATGTTCGACCGGCGAGCAGAAAGCGCTGATTCTGAACCTGGTTTTGGCCCAGGCGGCGCGACTTTCACGTGCGAAAGACGCGCCGAATCCTATATTGTTGCTCGACGAAGTCGCCGCGCACCTCGACCTGAAAAGGCGAGCCGCCCTGGCCGACGAACTCACGGCGCTCGGGCTCCAGGCCTTTCTCACAGGCACGGACGAGTCGCTGTTCGACCACCTGAAGGGTCGGGCTCTCGGCGTTCGCGTCAGCGAACTCGGCCTGACCGCATTGGAAGACGTATGACCGAAGAGACCAAAGGCCCCCAGGCTGACGACACCGGCGACCGCCTGACCACCGCGGACGGCTCGGAAATGGCGGCCCCCGAAGTGATGAGCGGCGAGTACAGCGCCGATTCCATCAAGGTGCTCAAGGGCCTGGACGCGGTGCGCAAGCGCCCCGGCATGTACATCGGCGACACCGACGACGGCTCGGGCCTGCACCACATGGTCTATGAGGTGGTCGACAACGCCATCGACGAGGCTCTGGCCGGCCACGCCACCAAGGTCGAGGTGATCCTCAACGCCGACGGCTCGGTGACGGTCACCGACGACGGCCGCGGCATCCCGGTCGACATCCACGAGGGCGAGGGCGTCTCGGCGGCCGAGGTCATCATGACCCAGCTGCACGCCGGCGGTAAGTTCGACCAGAACAGCTACAAGGTGTCCGGCGGCCTGCACGGCGTCGGCGTCTCGGTGGTCAACGCGCTGAGCGACTGGCTGGAACTGAAAATCCACCGCAACGGTCACAGCTATCAGATGCGCTTCGAGCGCGGCGACGCGGTGACCTCGCTGGCCCAGACCGGCGATTCGCCCGTCCGCGCCGACGGCCCCAAGGCCGGCGAGACCCTGACCGGCACCGAGGTGACCTTCTTCCCGAGCCTGGAAACCTTCGCCTTCATCGAATTCGACCGCAAGACGCTGGAGCACCGCCTGCGCGAGCTGGCGTTCCTGAACTCGGGCGTGACGATCTATTTCCGCGACCTGCGCGACGCCGAGCCGTGGGAAGAGAAGCTGCACTACGAGGGCGGCATCGAGGCCTTCGTGCGCCACCTCGACAAGGCCAAGACCCCGCTGCTGAAGATGCCGATCGTCATCCGCGGCCGCAAGGACAAGGTCGAGGTCGACCTGGCCCTGTGGTGGAACGACAGCTACCACGAGCACATGCTGTGCTTCACCAACAACATCCCGCAGCGGGATGGCGGCACGCACCTGTCGGCCTTCCGCGGCGCCCTGACTCGGATCATCACCAACTACGCCGAGAGCTCGGGCATCACCAAGAAGGAGAAGGTCAGCGTCGGCGGCGAGGACGCCCGCGAAGGCCTGACCTGCGTGCTGTCGGTCAAGGTGCCGGACCCCAAGTTCAGCTCGCAGACCAAGGACAAGCTGGTCTCGTCGGAAGTGCGCCCAGCCGTCGAGGGCCTGGTGCAGGAAGGCCTGGCCACCTGGTTCGAGGAACACCCCAACGAGGCCAAGGCGATCGTCGGCAAGATCGCCGAGGCCGCCGCCGCCCGTGAGGCCGCCCGCAAGGCCCGCGAACTGACCCGCCGCAAGAGCGCGCTCGACATCACTTCGTTGCCGGGCAAGCTGGCCGACTGCTCCGAGCGCGACCCGGCCAAGTCCGAGATCTTCATCGTCGAGGGCGACTCGGCCGGCGGCTCCGCCAAGCAGGCCCGTAACCGCGACAACCAGGCCGTCCTGCCGCTGCGCGGCAAGATCCTCAACGTCGAGCGGGCCCGGTTCGACAAGATGCTGTCGTCCGACCAGATCGGCACCCTGATCACCGCCCTGGGGGCCGGCATCGGCCGCGACGACTTCAACCCGGACAAGGTGCGCTACCACAAGATCGTGCTGATGACCGACGCCGACGTCGACGGCGCCCACATCCGCACCCTGCTGCTGACCTTCTTCTACCGGCAGATGCCGGAGCTGATCGAGCGCGGCTACATCTACATCGCCCAGCCGCCGCTCTACAAAGCCGCCAAGGGCAAGTCGTCGCGCTACCTGAAGGACGACTTCGAGATGGACGCCTTCCTGGTCGACGAAGGCGTCGAGGGGGCCGAACTCGACCTGTCGTCGGGCGAGCGCCGCACCAGCCAGGACCTGCTGGCCCTGGTCCAGCTGTGCCGCCAGGCCAAGGGCAATATCGACCGCCTGTCGCAGCGCGCCCCGGCCTTCGCCATCGAGCAAGCGGCCCTGGCCGGGCTGTTCGGCGACAAGCCCGACATCGCCGCCGCCGCCAAGCGCCTTGATCTGTATGCGGAAGAAGGCGACGGTTCGTGGACCGGCGAGCGCGGCGACACCGCCTATGTGTTCAAGCGCGTCCGTCGCGGCGTCACCGAAAGCGTGGTGCTGGACGACGGCCTGCTGCACGCCGCCGACGCCCGCCGCCTGGCCGAACGGGCCGGAGCCCTGGCCGAGGTGTTCGCCGGCGCGGCGATCTTCCGCCGCAAGGACAAGTCGACGACCGTGCGCGGCCCGCTCGACCTGCTGGGCGCGGTGCTCGACGCCGGCCGCAAGGGCCTGTCGATCCAGCGCTACAAGGGCCTGGGCGAGATGAACCCCGACCAGCTGTGGGAAACCACCCTGGACGTGGAAGCCCGCACCCTGCTGCAGGTGCGCGTCAACCACGCCGACGACGCCGACGACATGTTCAGCCGCCTGATGGGCGACCTGGTCGAGCCGCGCCGCGAGTTCATCCAGGAGAACGCCCTGGACGCCGAGGTGGACGTTTAACGCCTCTTCCTAAATCCGCTCATCCTGGCGAATGCCGGGATGGGCGAAACTTGGGACTCAGTCATCCGTGAAGTAGTCGGCGATCGCCGCATCCAGCGGCTCGAGCGCAAAGGTCGGCGACCCCGCCCGTTCGAGCGCCCGGCGGATCTGCCAGGCGCTGCGGCCGACATGGATGCCCATGCCCCGCAGCTCGGCGATGATCGCGGCCCGGGTCGCCTCGTCCACCGCCTTGTTGTTCTCCAGCCGCGCCTGGTCGAGCCGCCAGCCGAAATAGCTGTCGGGCGTCACCTCGATCACCGCGCCCGGGGCGGGCAGCCACTCGTAGATCGCGGCCCGATGGTCGAGGGCGTGGTCCACATAGTCGGCCAGGCAGTTGCGATAGCGGCGCGCGGCGTCGCGGATCGCCGCCGCCGTCTCCAGCGGCCGCAGGCGCTCCGTACCCGGATGGGGCGGCTTGGGCAGCTGGTGGCGGAAATCATCGGCCACCAGGTTGAACAGCGCCTTGGCGCTGGCCGCCCGCCCCCAGGCGACGATCTTCTGGGCCAGGACGTCCCGCGGCAGCCTGCGGGCCAGCAGGGCGTGCGCCTCGGCCAGCAATCCGGCCTGGCCGGGGGTCACCCGCACCATGACGCCGCCGATGTCGCGTAGCGGTCGCGGCAGGGCGTCCAGGGTCTGGACCTGGGCCGAGGTGATCTGGACCGCGTGGCGCAGGGTCTTGGCCGGCGCCGGGTCGGCCAGCAGCGCCACCAGGCCGCGATAGTCCCGCGGCTCCCAGGCGATCTCGCCCAGCCGTTCCAGGGCGCGGCACAGGCCGTCCGGGGCCGGATCAACGACCAGGCGCACGGCCTTGCGCAGCGGCGTCGCCAGCAGCTGGACGACGTCGACGGGCTCCCGATGGTCCAGCTCCAGGGCCAGCATCAGGCAGATCAGGTGTCGCCGCGCCGTCGGGGCGGTGACGAAGGCGGTGTGGGGCGCGGGCCACAGCGCGGCCAGGACGTCCGCATAGGCGGGCGCGATCAGGCGCAGCAGGGGCGAGGCGACCTCGGTCGCCCGGGCCAGGGACAGGGTGGGCATCTTGGGCTCCCGGCGACGGCCGGGAACGGCCGCCTAGCGGTGTTGGACTCGAAGGGGCGGACACGGCTCGCTCGACGCGCGCCATCGCACCCGGATCGGGGGCTTGTGTGGCTGTGCAGCGTCGAAAGTCATACGAGCGGTGATCTCCGGGGAGCGTTGATGGGCGGGTGCTGATCCCACGATCCTTCGCCTGGAACAAGGCCGCCAACCGCGAACCGGCGCTGCGGCCTAGCTATTGTTGCGCTCGGGCCACGGTTCGTCGAACGGCGTATGGCGCGCTCGTTCCGGGCCTGGAGCCCCCGGCCGGCTATTTTCGGGGTTGCCAGAACCACCCCATAGCTATGTATATAGTACGACATATAGATTGAGGTTTCGGAGCCTGACCATGACGACCGACGTGCTCGCCGAGCTGGGCCCCCTGTTCCTGGGCAGCCGCCTCAAGCGCCTGGCCGACCGTTTCCAGGCCGACGCCGCCGCCACCCTGCAGGCGACGAACCTGCCGATCCAGCCGGCCCAGCAACTGCTGCTGGCCACCCTGCGGCGTCAGGGTCCGCTGACGGTCGGGGCGATCGCCCAGCACCTGCGCATCAGCCAGCCCACCATCACCCGCACCATTCAGGCCCTGGTTGACCAGGGCCTGATCACCGCCAGCCGCGAAGGCCGCGACCAGCGCCACAAGACCCTCACCCTCAGCCCGGAGGGCGAGGCGCTGATCGCCCGCGCCGAGCGCGACCTGTGGCCGCGCGTCGAGGCGGCGGCCGTCGAGATGTGCCGCGGCTTGCGCGGATCCTTCCTGGAGCAGATCGCCATGCTGGAAGCCGAACTGGACAAGCGCTCCCTGACCAAGCGCGTCGAGGCCCTGGCGGCGTCGGCCGACGCCGGCCTGGCGATCCGCGACTTCGCCGACGACCTGGCCGAGCCGTTCTACCGGATCAACGCCGAATGGATCGAGGAGATGTTCGCGCTCGAGGACAACGACATCCGGCTGCTGTCCAACCCCCGCGAACTGATCGTCGACAAGGGCGGCGTCATCCTGTTCGCCGACACGCCCGACCTCGGCGTCGTCGGCACCTGCGCCCTGATGAAGATGAAGGACGGCTGGTTCGAGCTGACCAAGATGGGGGTCTCGAAGGCGGCGCGCGGGCGCAAGGTCGGCGAGTTCCTGCTCGCCCAGGCCCTGGAGCGGGCTGCGGCGATGGGCGTCGAGCGCCTGTACCTGCTGACCAACACCAAGTGCGCGGCGGCGATCCACCTCTACGAGAAGCTGGGCTTCCAGCACGACGCCGAGATCATGGCCACCTTCGGCGGCCGCTACGCGCGATGCGACGTGGCGATGAGCTATCGACCCCAGGCGTAGTCGCGGGGTGGTTCACCCTGGGCTTGAGTGATTTCGCCAACCAGCCCATGCTCCAGCTTCTGGAGAACCCGCATGTCGACAGTCCACGCTCTCCGCGCCGCGACGGCCTTCGCCCTGGCGACGGCCCTGGCGGGGTGCGCGCTGTTCGCCCCGCCCTATGACGCGACGCTCGATCAGAAGACCACCACCGCCTACGAGGGCGTGGCCCGGCTGGCGGCCGAGGCGGAGATGGGGCTCTACCAGGACAAGGCGACCTATGCCGGCAAGATCGGGACCTATGCCGACATCCAGGCCGCCCTGGCCGTGGCGGCCATCCGGGCCAGCACGGCCCCGGTCGGCGGCAAGCGGGCCGGCGAGGCGCGCGACATCACGGTCGGGCTGATCAAGGGCTGCGGCGGCCAGGTCTCCGGCCTGGCGACCCTGCACAAGGCCTTTGGCGTCGTCCCGGGAACGGGCGCGACCACCGCGATGATGGTCAGTTGCGACCAGGCGGCCAAGGCCGTCGGCGCCATGAAGAACGGCGGGTAGGACCATGGTCGATTTCGCGAACCTGAACATCGACACCGTCGACCAGTTGGTCTCCGTGCTGGAGGACGAGCTGAAGGGGGTGTCCGCCGCCTGGTGGAAGGCCAACAAGGTGGTGCTGCCGGGCTACCTGCGCAGCCTGGCCGAGGCGTCGATCCAGACGCGCCTGGCCCTGGCCAACGGCCTGATCCCGCCCGAGGCGGCCGACATGATCCTGCACAACCAGGAACTGGCCTTCAACCAGACCCTGCAGTTCACCAAGCTGATGACCCTGGTCCTGGCCCAGCAGCTGCTCAACGCCGCGTTCACGGTGATCGGCTGGGTGATCTTCAACAAGACGGGGATCAACCTGGCGCCGAACCTGGTGCGGCCGGAGGCGACCTAAAAGGTTCAGGGTGGGTGGAAGCGGACTACCGTTCTTCCCTCCCTTTTATGGGGAGGGGGGACCAGCGAAGCTGGTGGGTGGGGCTTCACCGCCGCTCAAACGCCCTGCACCGATCCCCCACCCGACCCGCTACGCGGGCC
>NZ_AKKF01000151.1 GCF_000281955.1 Caulobacter sp. AP07
CCCCCCCCCCCCCCCCCCCCCCGCCGCGCTGACCCCCTCAGTCGCTCCGCGACAGCTCCCCCAATGGGGGAGCATCAAACCGCCCAAGGCGCCGACGCCATCCGCTTGGCCAGGAACGCGATCAGCACCTCCACCCGCGCCGGCCGGATGGTGCTGGGCGGAGTGACCAGGTGCAGGGCGATCGGCGGCGGCGCCCAGTCGGCCAGCACCTCCTCCAGCAAGCCGTCCTTGACGTCCCGCCAGGCCAGGAAGTCCGGCTGCATGGCCAGGCCCAGGCCGGCCAGCAATGAGGGGCGCAGGATGTCGGCGTTATTGACCCGCAGCGGAGCGGGCAGGCTGACGGCGTATTGTCCGTGTTCGGCGTGTTCGAACCGCCAGACGTCCTTGGTCTTGCTGTTGGTGTAGAACATGCCGCTCATGCGGCTGAGGTCCTTGGGGTGGCTGGGTCGCCCGTGCTTGTCGAAATAGGCCGGCGAGCCGACCAGCATCAGCCGCACCGGGCACAGGCGCCGGGCCAGCAGGCTGGAATCCTCGAGCGCCGAGATCCGCAGCGCCAGGTCGAAGCCGTCTTCGACGATGTCGACCAGCTGGTCCGACAGCGACAGCTCGACCGACACCTCCGGATAGAGCGCGAAGAACTCCGGCAGGGCCGGGCCCAGATGGGCGACGCCGAACGACATCGGCGCGGCCACCCGCACCAGGCCGCGCGGCGTGGCCGACTGGGCCGAGGCCTCGGCCTCCAGCGCCTCGCCCTCGTGCAGGATGTGCGTGGCGCGGTGGAGCGAGTCCTTGCCGGCCTGGGTCAGCGACAACCGCCGCGAGGTGCGGTGGAACAGCGTCGCCCCCAGTCGGACCTCCAGCCGGGTGACGGCCTTGGACACCGTGGCCTTTGACAGGTTCAGCTGGCTGGCGGCCCCGACGAAGGAGCCGGTCTCGGCCACCTTGGCGAACACCGCCCAGGCCTCGAAGTCGGGGAGTTTCATTAGCGCGAAATCCGAAATGGTTTGTTTCGATCATTTCCATTTCGGATCGAAGCGCAAGGGATCATCTTCTCCTCAACGGGGACGGCCAGCCGGCCTTCCCCACCCAGACAAACCTTTCTGAGGAGATTTCGAAATGATCGATGTTCGCACTTTCGACAGCCTCGGCGGCGCCAACCACGGTTGGCTCGACGCTAAGCACCACTTCTCGTTCGCCGACTACCACGATCCCAGCCGCGTCCACCACGGCGCCCTGCGGGTCTGGAACGACGACACCATCGCCGCCGGCACCGGCTTCCCGCCGCACCCCCACGCCGACATGGAGATCATCACCTATGTCCGCGAAGGGGCGATCACCCACCAGGACAACATGGGCAACAAGGGCCGCACCGAGGCCGGCGACGTCCAGGTGATGAGCGCCGGCACCGGCATCCGTCACTCGGAATACAATCTGGAAGGCGACACCACCCGCATCTTCCAGATCTGGATCATCCCGAACAAGCGCGGCGAAGGTCCCGCCTGGGGCGCCAAGCCCTTCCCCAAGGGCGACCGCTCCGGCAAGTTCGTGGCCCTGGCCAGCGGCTTCGAGGCCGACAACGACGCGCTGCCGATCCGGGCCGACGCCCGGGTGCTGGGCGCGACGCTGAAGGCCGGCGAGACCACCGAGTACGCGATCGGCGCGGACCGCAAGGGCTATCTGGTGCCTTCGACCGGCAAGGTCGAGGTCAACGGCGTGACCCTCAACACCCGCGACGGCGCCGCCATTCAAGACGAAGCCGTGATCCGCGTGACAGCGATCGAGGACGCTGAGCTGGTGCTCGTCGACGCCGCCTAGATGTTCTCCCGTTTCTTCAAACCCAAACCCAAGATCCAACCGCCCGTGATCAAGGAGGCTTTCATGCCCAAGGTTCTCGTTCTCTACTATTCCGCCTACGGCCACATCGAGACGATGGCCAACGCCGTCGCCGACGGGGCCCGCGCCGCCGGCGCCACGGTCGACGTCAAGCGCGTCCCCGAGACCGTTCCGGAAGCGATCGCCAAGGGCGCCCACTTCAAGCTCGACCAGGCCGCCCCGATCGCCACGATCGACGAGCTGGCCAATTACGACGCGATCATCGTCGGCACCGGCACCCGCTTTGGCCGCATCTCGTCGCAGATGGCCGCCTTCCTCGACCAGGCCGGCGGCCTGTGGGCCCGCGGCGCGCTGCACGGCAAGGTGGGCGGGGCCTTCACCTCGTCGGCCACCCAGCACGGCGGCAACGAGACGACCCTGTTCTCGATCATCACCAACCTGCTGCACTTCGGCATGGTCATCGTCGGCCTGCCCTACAGCCACCAGGGCCAGATGACCCTGGAGGAAATCACCGGCGGCGCGCCCTACGGCGCCACCACCATCGCCGGCGGCGACGGCTCGCGCCAGCCCAGCGAACTGGAACTGGCCGGCGCCCGCCACCAGGGCGAACTGGTGGCCAAGACCGCGGCCAAGCTGTTCGGCTAAGGCCCCGGGGGCGGATTGTCCGGAAAGGGCGATCCGTCCCAGGCTCTGCTTCTCCACGCGCCGTTCCACCGCGTCGGGCCTTCCCCCCGGTTCGACCCCTTGGAAAGGCCCGGCGGCCGGTTCGCCCTCCCCCCAGGGAACCGCGCCGATGGCCGGCTGGCTCTCCCCCCGGAGCCAGCCGGTTTTTCCTTGGACCATGGTCCGAGGGATCGCCCGACGCTGCCGCGCCGACGCGGCGAGCGCGGGCAATCGCCACGCGGCGGCGATGTGAAATCACTACCTCAAATAGACTTTTTCTGCCTTGATGAGGGTTCGCTACGTCCGCCGTCGGGGCTTTGGACATGTCTTTCCTGGACTGGTTGCTCAATCCCTCGGGCCTGACGCCGCACGGCTTCTGTCTCAGCTGGGCTCCGGGCCTGGTGGCGATGCACGCGGGCTCCGACGCGGTGATCGGCCTGGCCTATTTCTCGATCCCGCTGGCCATCGCCGCCTTCGTCAAGCGGCGTCCCGACATCAAGTACGGCTGGGTGGCCTATCTGTTCGTGGCCTTCATCCTGGCCTGCGGGACCACCCACCTGATGGCGATCCTGACCCTGTGGGCCCCGGCCTATGGCGTCGAGGCCCTGATCAAGGTGGCCACCGCGATCCTGTCGATCGCCACCGCCGGCATCCTCTGGACGCTGATCCCCAAGCTGCTGGCCCTGCCGTCGGCGGCCGAGCTGGAGCGGCGGGTCGACGAGCGCACCGCCCAGCTGCGGGCGGCCAAGGAAGAGCTGGAGGTCGTGGTCGCCGAGCGCACCGCGACCCTGGCCCAGCGCGACCTGCTGCTGCGCGAGGTCTATCATCGCGTGAAGAACAACCTGCAGATGGTCGACGGCCTGCTGATCATGCAGACCCGGCAACTGACCGACCCGGCGGCCCGCCAGGCGATGCAGGGCCTGCGCGACCGGATCTACGCCCTGGGGCTGGTGCACCACCAGCTGATGGGGTCGGAAGACCTCAAGACCTTCGACATCGCGCCGTTCCTGCAGGACCTGTCCACCAACCTGGTCCACGGCGGCCCCGGCCAGGAGATCGCGCTGTCGGTCGAGGCGATCCCCCTGGACGTCGGTCTGGATTTCGCCATCCCCCTGGGCCTGCTGGTCACCGAGCTGGTGACCAACTCGCTCAAGCACGCCTTCCCCGACGGCCGGGGCGACATCGACGTCAGCCTGAGCCGGGCGGGGGACGGGGCGCTGGCGCTGGTCGTCGCCGACAACGGGCGAGGCTATGACGGCGCGGGGTCGGCGTCGCAGAACCCCAAGGCCGCGTTGGGCGTCAGCATCATCGAGGGCCTGGTCGCCCAACTGAAGGGAACGATCCTGGTCAAGAGCCGGCCGGGGGCGACGCGCAGCGAGATCCGCCTGGCCGCACCGGTGACGCCGTGAACGGCCAGCACAGACCCCTGGTCCTGGTGGTCGACGACGAGTTCCTGATCGCCCAGGGCCTGCGCCTGCAAGTCGAGGACCTGGACATGGAGGTCTGCGCCACCGCCGCCTCGGCCGACGAGGCGGTGGCCCTGGCCGTGGCCTATCGGCCCGAACTGGTCCTGATGGACATGCGCCTGCGCGGCGAGAAGGACGGCGTCGACGCCGCCCTGGCCATTCACGACACGGTCGGTTCCAAGGTGATCTTCATCACCGGCTCGCGCGAACCGGCCACGCTGGCGCGCATCCAGATGGACCATCCCGCCGGGGTGCTGTTCAAGCCGATCTCCGACCGCCAGTTGAAGAGCGCCATCGCGGTGGCGCTGGGGGCGTAGGGCTCCGTTCGCCTTCACCTCAGTCCGCCTCGAGGCGACAGAAGGGCCCGCCGCCGGAAAAATGATCGCGCGCTGTCGGACCTTGTCGATCTGGCCCGTCCTTGGGTCAGGACCGCCACGAGGAGGACGCCGTGAGAGACCTGATCTTGAAGATGGCCATATCTGTCGATGGCTTCGTGAGTGACCTGGATGGCCGAAACACATGGATGTTCGGCGCCGATCAAGAGGCGAAGGCCTGGGGCGTGGAATACATCTGGAACGCCAGCCTGCACATCATGGGCAGCCGCAGCTTCCTTGGCATGGCCGCCTACTGGCAGACCTCCACCGACCCGTTCGCGCCGCCGATGAACCAGATCCCCAAGGCCGTCTTCTCACGGCAGGGACCGGCGATCCTGGCGCACGTGAAGACGATGGCGGCGCTCGAAGAGGCCCGCGCCAAGGCGGGGCCCACGCAGTCCGCGGCGCCGCAGCCCGGCGCGGGGAGTTGGGCGGAGGCCCATGTGGCGAGCGGCGACCTGGCGGAGGAAATCGCGAAGCTGAAGGCCCAGGAGGGCAAGCCGATCATCGCCCACGGCGGCGTCAGCTTCGCCCGCGAACTCGTCGCCCAGGGACTGGTCGACCAGTTCGCGCTGATCGTGGCCCCCGTGGCGCTGGGCAAAGGCCTGCCGCTGTTCTCCGACCTCGCGGCGCCAACGCCTCTCAAGCTGATGAGCTCGAAGGCCTTTCCAGGGGGCGCGGTGGCGCAGATCTATCGGCCGGCGTGAACCCGTCGCCGAAGGTCCGGTCGCCGGCCTCACCCCGTCCCGGTCATCTTGAAGATGCCCTGGGCGTTGGAGCTGTCGAACCGCAGGTCCAGCCGCTCGACGTCCGTCTCGTCCACGAACCGGTCGCGGGTGATGAACTCGTGGAACGAGCCCGGCACGGTCAGGGTCACCTCGCCGTCGTCGGTGGCGAACGCCCGCTCGACCGGCTGGGCCTTGAACGCCGTCTGGCGCACGCGGCCCGAGGCCGAGACCTCGACGGCGTCCTTCACCGGGCGGCCCAGGGCCTTCTGGGCGTCGGCCACGGCCTCGACGTCGGGCACCCGGTCGGTGGCGTGGTTGAAGGACTGGCCCTCGGTGGCGATCCAGGCGGCCTCGGCCGACTCGGCCGCCAACGCCTTGTAGTCCGAGAGCCGCGGCGTCGGATGGGTGCGATCGAAGGCGGCGACCACCTGGGGCAGGGCGGCGATCGCCGTCTCCAGGTCGACGGCGCCCTCGGTGGCGAAGGCGGCCAGGGCCCGGGTCGCCTCGGCCCCCAGCACGTCGCGCGTGGCGTCGAACACCGCGTGGGCGGCGGCCTGGAAGGCCGGCGAGAAGCGGTCGACGTGCAGCTCGCTGACGAAGAACTGCGGGATGGCTTCCGGATAGTCGAGATGGGCGTAGGCCCGGCCGGTCATCTTCAGCCGGTCCAGCGGGTAGACCTCGGCCATCGTGTAGCCCAGCGGCTCGAGGATTCGCGCGAAGGCGATCTGGCCAGCCGGCAGGGCGCCGGTCTTGCCTTCACCGAACCGGATCGTGCGCAGGGCGCCGTGGTCGAACAGGATCCGCAGGCCGGCGGCCCGGCGCTCGGCGACATAGGCCGCGCCCAGCGGCACGCGGCCCATGATGTCGTGGAACAGCACGGCGTTGAGCGCCATGGCGAACACGGCGCGCGACACGCGCTGGCCGGTCTCGCCCGACAGCATCACGTCGATGTCGAGGGTGTCGAGGATTTCGCCGGCGGCGCGCGGGCCGATGGCCGAGGCGACGAGGGCGGTCAGGTGGGCGTCTTGCGGGGCGTTCATCGGGTTTCCAGGGTCAGGCGTCGGCAAAATCAAACGTCGAAGGTCACGCCCTGCGCCAGCGGCAGGGTGGTCCCGTAGTTCACGGTGTTGGTGGCGCGGCGCATATAGGTCTTCCAGCTGTCGGAGCCCGCTTCGCGGCCGCCGCCGGTCTCCTTCTCGCCGCCGAACGCCCCGCCGATCTCGGCGCCCGAGGGGCCGATGTTGACGTTGGCGATGCCGCAGTCGCTGCCCTCGCCGGACACGAACAGCTCGGCCTCGCGGAGGTCGAGGGTGAAGATCGACGACGACAGGCCCTGGGTCACGTCGTTCTGGGCGGCGATGGCGTCGGCCAGCTCGGCGTACTTCATCACGTAGAGGATGGGGGCGAAGGTCTCGTGCCTGACGATCGGCGCCTGGGCGTCGATCTCCACCAGGGCGGGGGCGACATAGTAGGCGTCCGGGTCCGCGACCCGCGCGCGCTCGCCGCCGACCACCCGGCCGCCGGCCGCGCGGGCGTGGGTCAGGGCGCTCTGCATGGCCTCATAGGCGGCCTTGTCGATCAGCGGGCCGACCAGCACCCCGGCGGCGCGCGGATCGCCGACCGGCACGTTGGGATAGGCGATCTTCAGCCGGCCGACGAAGGCGTCGTAGACGCTCTCGTGCACGAACAGCCGGCGCAGGCTGGTGCAGCGCTGACCGGCCGTGCCCATGGCGGCGAAGGCGACGCCGCGCAGGGTCAGGTCCAGGTCGGCCGACGGCGCGACGATGGCGGCGTTGTTGCCGCCCAGCTCCAGCAGGGCGCGGGCGAAGCGGGCGGCCAGCCTGGGTCCCACCTGCCGGCCCATGGCCGTCGAGCCGGTGGCCGAGACCAGCGGGACCTTCGGGTGGTCGACCAGGGCTTCGCCCACCTCGCGGCCGCCGATCAGCAAGGTCGACAGGCCGGCCGGGGCGTCGGGGCCGAAACGGGCGGCGGCGCGCGCGAACAGCGCCTGGACAGCCAGGGCGACCAGCGGGGTCTTCTCCGACGGCTTCCAGACCACCGCGTCGCCGCAGACCAGGGCCAGGGCCGCGTTCCACGACCACACCGCCACCGGGAAGTTGAAGGCCGAGATCACGCCCACGACGCCCAGCGGGTGCCAGGTCTCCATCATCCGGTGGGCCGGGCGCTCGGTGGCGATGGTCAGGCCGAACAGCTGGCGCGACAGGCCGACGGCGTAGTCGCAGATGTCGATCATCTCCTGCACCTCGCCCAGGCCCTCGGAGACCACTTTGCCGGCCTCCAGGGTGACCAGAGCGGCGAGGTCGGTCTTGTGGGCGCGCAGTTCCTCGCCCAGCAGCCGCACCAGTTCGCCGCGCCGCGGGGCGGGGACCTTGCGCCAGGCGAGGTAGGCGTCATGGGCGGCGTCGATGGCGGCCGTGGCCTGTTCCGGCGTCGCCTCGACCAGGTTCGCCAGAACTTCCCCGGTCACCGGCGAGCGGGCGGCCAGGGTTCCGCCGTCGAGGGCGGCCGAATCGACGCCCAGGCGACCCAGCAGGGCGCGGGCTTCGGGGATGGCGGAGGGCAGGGGGGCGGACATGCGAAAACTCCTAGAGGCGCGCGGGCGGGCCGAGCCGGACGGCGGCCGAGCCGGCGCCGAACACGGCGGCGACGGCGGCGCTATAGTCCTGGATCAGCCGGGGCGTGAACCGGTCATAAGAGCCTTGGACGGCGCGGCCAAGCCCATGCTCGCCGCTGAAGCTGGCCCCGAAGCCCTCGATGGCCAGGACCAGCACCGCCTCGCGCAGGGCGTCCAGCCGGTCGGGGTCATGCGCGCCGGGCTCCTGCCGCACCAGGTTGAAGTGCACGCCGCCGTCGGCCACGTGGCCGAAGTCGCAGAGTTGGTAGTCGGGGAAATCGGCCTCCAGCATCGCCGTGGCCTCGCGGCGGAAGCGGGCCAGGTCGCGGCGGCGGAACGACAGGTCGAAGCCGACCACCGGCCCGCTGGCCCTCAGGCCCTCCGACAGCGAATGGCGCAGGGCCCACATCTTCTCCACCGGCCCGAACAGGGCGTCGACCAGCGGACTGTCGTCCCGTTCCAGCAGGTCGCCGGCGATCTGCTGCAGCACCTCGTCCAGCGAGGCCTCGCCGTCGCGCGGCGCCCAGGTGCAGGTCAGCTCGACCAGCACGGCGTAGTCGGGAACGCCGCCGGCGAACGGGTTGCTCAGGCTCGGCACGTGGTCGATGGCGCGACGCATGGCGGCGGCCGACATGCCCTCGAAGGCGGTCAGGGTCGAACCGGCCTCGGCCTCGAAGGCCTGGAGCAGGGGCAGCACCGCGTCGGCGTCGCGCGGGACCAGCAGGGCGGCGGCGGTCTGGCGCGGGCGGTGGTGGACCTCGACGGTAACCGCCGTGATGATCCCGAACGCCCCGCAGCCGCCGACGAACAGCTGGCGCAGGGCGACGGCGGCGTTGTCCTTGCGCAGGCCGTGCGACAGCTGCAGCACCGTGCCGGCCGGGTCGGCCAGCACGACTTCCAAGCCCAAGACGTGCCGTCGCATGTCTCCATAGCGCAGGAACCGCGCCCCGCCGGTGTTGGTGGCCGCCATGCCGCCCAGGCTGGGGTCGGCGCCCAGGTCGATGGGCAGGAACAGGCCATGCGGCTCCAGCGCCGCGTTCAGGGCCGACAGCCGCACCCCCGCGCCGACGGTGGCGGTGCGGTCGGCGGTGTCGATCTCCAGCGGCGCGGTCAGGCGGTCCAGCGACAGCACGATGTGCGCGCCGCTGGCGTCCGGGGTCGAGCCCTCGGCCAGGCCGGTGTTGGCGCCCTGCGGCACGAATTTCAGGCCGTGGCGCGCGCAGTAGCCGACCACGGCCGAGACCTCCGCCGTCGTCGCCGGGCGCACGACCGCCGCCGCCACGCCGTCGGCGTAGCGGGCCGGCGTCTCGTAGGCGGCGCGGTCGGCCGGATCGAGGATCAGGCCGCCGGGGCCGAGCAGGGCGGCCAGGGCCTGGCCATGGACTTGGTTCAACACGGGGCGGAGCTCCAGGGGCGGACATCATCCCCGCCGTTTGCGCGAATCCTAGTGGCGCGATCGTCGGTTTGCCGGCAGTTTCTCGGCGAAACGCAGGGTTTGTCCGACGAAATGACGATCGACGCCATCGACCAGAAGCTGATCGCCGCCCTGCGCGAGAACGGCCGCGCCTCGACCGCCGACCTCGCCCGGCGGGTCGGCCGCTCGCGTACCACGGTGCAGAGCCGGATCGAAAGGCTGGAACGCGACGGGGTGATCGTCGGCTACGCCGCCCGCCTGGCCCCCGATCACGAGCTCGGGGCGGTGCGGGCCCACGTGATGATCAAGATCGGCCCCAAGGAGGCGAGGGCCGTCGAGGCCGCCCTGCGGGCCGTCCCGCAGGTGCGGCTGCTGCACTCGGTCAGCGGCGACTACGACATGATCGCGGTGGCGGCCACGGCCACCGTGGCCCAGATGGACGAGGTGATCGACCGCATCGGCCAGCTGCCGGGCGTGGAGCGCACCACCTCGTCGATCATCCTGTCGACGAAGTTCGACCGTTAGGATGCATCCTACGGTCGGGGACAGGCGCATGCACCTGTCCCCAGAGGAAGATCAGGTCGTCTGCTCGACCACCCGGGCCGGACCGCCAGGTAGGCGTGGTGCAGATATTGACGATATCGTCTCTCAATAGGGCTCTCCCGCCGCAGGGATCAGGGGCGATGGTTGCGGGCCGCCGCGCTTGGCCAGGGCGGCGGCCACGTCCGGGCGCGCCGCCACCAACGCTTGCCGCCGCAGGAGTTCGGCCTCCATCGCGGGCCGGGCGGCCTTGATCGCGACGCGGGGCGACAGCGCTTCGATCGCCCTCGGCGCGCGGTCGGGGTTCTCCAGGCGGGCGATGTAGGTCAGCGCCGCCTTGTCGAGATCGTTGAGGCACAGATAGGCGAAGCTCAACGACGCGGTGTTGGGGGCGTCCTTGCCGGCCAGGTGTTTCAGCTCGCGTTGCGCCGCCCCCTGGCGCCCCAGTTGGGCGTTGGCGCAGATCGCCCGGGCGGCCACCCAGTTGTCGATGCCCGCCGCGCCCACCTCGGCGTTGAAATAGTCGAGCGCGGTCAGCGCCTCGGCGGCCTTGCCCGACAGCACCAGGTCGCCGATCAGGGCCAGGTCGGCCCAGCCGTCATAATCCTCCTGCGAGCGGGCGAGGGGGATGGTCCGCCGCCGCTCGGCGATCGCGTCGTCGGCGCGGCCAACCAGCCACAGCGAAACCGCGCGCTCGACATGCAGGCTGACCAGGGTGTTGGCCTTGTCGACATAGTCGCCGGGATGGGCCTCGACCTTGGCCAGGGCCTCGTCGACCAGGGCCAGCGCCTGGTCCGCCCGTCCCAGCTGTTCCAGGGCGTCGGCGCGGATTCGCGCGCCGGCCAGGCGATCGGGGTGGGCGGCCGACAGGGTCTCCGCCTGGGCCAGACGGCGCTCGACCGCGGCCTTGATGTCGAACACCGCCGGATCGGCCGCGCGGGCCGGCGCGAACACCGGGTCCAGTCGTGCGTAGAACAGCTCGTTGATGGCGCGCATCCGGCCCAGGGCGGTCAGGGCGCCGGCCTGATCGCCCTTTTCCGCGAGCCGCAGCGCCTGCTCGTACCAGATGTCGTCATAGGTCTCGAACGGGTCGGCGGGGGCGAAGTTCTCGCGGGCCAGCAGGTTCAGCAACCTGAGCTGCAGTCCCGGCTTGTCCTTCGCCGCGGCGTAGACCAGGTCCTGCAGGTCGGAGGCCGCGAAGGCGGAGAGCCCGCCGGGCTTGCGGGCCTGCTTCTCGACCAGGGCGACCGCCTTGGCGGGAACCTTGAGGTCGAGGGGCGGCTTCTCGGTTTCGGCCAGGACCGAGGGACTGGTCGCGGCGAGGCCGGCCAGCGCCAGGGCGAACAACAAGGGCTTCATCTCACCACCCCCGATAGGGATAGGGCGGTCTTTCGGTCCGCTGGCCGACCGCCGCGATCGCCGCCTGGACGTCGGGCCGGGCCTCGATCGCCAGGCCGCGCGCCCGCAGCACCTTCTCGAACGCCGTCAGGTCCGATCGTTCGGGGTAGTTCTGGACATCGCTCAGGGCGTCGAGGCGCGTATCGGGATCGGCGAGCCGGCTGATGAGCAGGCGAGCGACGGCGTCCTGGTCGTCGGCGCAGGCCAAGGCGCTCATCATCATCCGCGGGGCGTCGTCCTGCGTCTTGCGCATCGTCTCCAGCAGGCGCGCCGCGCCGTCCTTGTCGCCCTTCTGCGCGGCGATACAGGCGCGCAAGGACTGTTGCACCATCTTGCCGTAGGCGCTGGCGTCCGAGCTGGCGACCTCGGCCAGGGTTTCCAACGCCTCGTCCAGGTGGCCGATGGTCATCTGCTGGCCGGCCAGGTTCAGCGTCTGGCTGACATTGAGGCGCCCCTTCTCCGGCCGCCGCGCGGCGCGGGCCAGGACCGCCAGGCCCTCGTCGGCGCGCCCCAGGGCGAACAGGACCTCGGCGCGAAGGTTGAGCGTCAGGTTGACGCTCTCGACGTCCTTGTAGCTGGACTTTGCGCCATCGGCGGGCAGGGCCTTGGCCAGGGCGTCGTCGACCACCTTCAGGCCCTCGGCCGGCCGGTCGGCCGACAGCAGGGCGGCGACCCACTGGTTGGCGGCTTCGAGCGAGGTCGGGTCGGCGGCGACCTGCGCCTGGGCCCGTTCGATGCGCCGGGCGTAGGCGGCCTTGATGTCGAAGAGGCCGGGCGAGGACTTCAGCACGGGGGCGAAGCGGTTGTCGGCCCGCATGCCGATCAGCGGGATCGGCATAGTCACGCGCTTGGCGGCCTCGGCGGCGCGAGTCGCGTCGCCGCGGTCCAGCAGCTGGGCGGCATGCTGCGACCACTGCATGCTCCAATCGATATAGGGACTCTTGGGCTTCCAGTCGGCGGCGAGCAGGGCGTCGAGCAGCGCGAACCGCCGGGTGTCGCCCCGCGGCACGTCCTTGGCGCTGGCGACCAGCCAGGCCATGCCGCTGTCCGTGATCTGGCTCAAGGTGGCCGGATAGTCCTCGGCCAGGGTGGTCGCGGCGAAGACGGCGTCATCCTTGTCCTCGCGCGCCGAGGCCGTCATCAGCCGCATGTACCAGTCCAGGCCGACCGCGCCTTCCAGCACGGACGAACGCCGGAAGGCGTCATGCGCTTCGTCCATCTTGTTGCTGGTCTGCATCGCCGCGACGCCGAAAATATACCAGGCGGCGCGCTGCAGGGCAGGCTCCAGCTGGGAGAGGCCCTTGCCGGCCATCACCGGCTTCAGCACCTCGTAGCAGCCGGTGAAGTCGCCGTTGGCGAGCTTTTGCTGGGCGTCCTGGATTTCCAGCAGGGCGGCCTCGGCGTCGCGGGTGCGGTGCGCGGGGGAGGGCGAAATCTGGTCGGAGACGGCTTTGGTGTCGGCGCTCGCCGTCGCGACCCCGCACAACAGGGCCAGGGCGGAGGCCCCGGCCAATACGAAACGCTTCATGACGCCCCCGGCTAAGCTACGTCCGCAGGTAGAAGCATGACCTCCGCACCATGGCAACGCTTGTAGGCGCGTTCGTCCTGGCTTGACGGTGACATATACAGTGTGTCACACAGTGTACGTCACACACCAAGTGGCGCACACCATGCGACGTACACCATGCCCCCAAACGCCGAGCCAACAGGCGCCGACATTTTTGAAACCCTGCGCCAGGAACTGCGGCGTGGAACCCTGATCCTGGCCGTGCTCGCCCATCTGCGGGTCGAGCGCTACGGCTACAGCCTGCGCCAGGCGCTGGCCGAGGTGGGGCTGGAGATCGACGAAGGGGCGCTCTACCCGATGCTGCGCCGCCTCGAGGGCCAGGGCCTGCTGACCAGCGAATGGCGCGAGGAAGACAAGCGCAAGAAGCGCTTCTACCGCCTGTCGCCCGACGGCGTGGCCGTGCTGGCCCGCCTGTCCGCCGAGTGGCGGGCGATGAACGACACCCTGCAAAACCTGATCTGAGGGAGGGACCCAGTCATGGACCTGCTTGACCGCTATCTGGCCGCCGTCGCGGCCCTGCTGCCCAAGGCCCAGCGCCAGGACATCGTCGCCGAACTGCGCGACCTGCTGCTGAGCCGCATGGAGGAGAAGGAGGCCGAACTGGGCCGGCCGCTCGACAGGGCCGAGCGCGAGGCCGTGCTCAAGGCCTTCGGCCACCCGATCGCCGTGGCGGGACGGTTCGGAACGCCCCGCTCGCTGATCGGGCCCGAGCTCTATCCGTTCTACGTGTTCGCGGCGAAGGCGGCGCTGATCCTGACGGCCGTCGTCACGGGAATCCCGGCGGTGCTGTCGGTGCTGACCGGCGACCACAGCGGCGCCGCCGTCCCGGCCCGGTTTCTGTCGAGCTTCATGACCACCGGCCTGACCCTGATCGGCGCCCTGACCCTGGTCGGGGCGGCGATCGAGCGGGGGTGGATCAAGCTGGGCAAGTCCGCCGACTGGAAGGTCGCCGACCTGCCGCGGCTGAACGGGCGGGGCGGGGCGGTCAAGTCCCGCTTCGAGGCGTCGTTCGAGCTGGCCGCCACCCTGTTGTTCATCCTGTGGTGGACCGGCGCGGTCGAGGCGCCCTGGTCGGGCCGTGAGGCGCGAGGCGAGGTGTTCCTCAGCGCGGCCGGAATCTGGACCACGCTCTACCTGCCGATCCTGGCCCTGGCGGTGCTGCAACTGGCCTCCAGCCTGGTGGCGGTGATCCGGCCCGGCTGGACGCGGACGCGGGCGGCGCTGGAGATCGCCGGCAGCCTCGGAGGGCTGGCCCTGGTCGCGGTGCTGTGGTCGGCGGGGCGGCTGATCGCGGTGTCGCCGCAGAGCGCGACGGGACCCCAGGCGGTCGACATCGCCCGCCTGCAGGCGGTGCTCGACCAGAGCCTCCAGATCGGTCTGGCGATCACCGCCGCCATCTGCCTCGTTAAGCTTGTCCTCGACGGATGGCGGCTGACGCGGGCGTCGCGACCGGCCGTCTCCTAGGGGCTATTTCGACTTGGCGGCGGTGTTGACCACCGCCCCGACGCCGGCCCCGACCACGGCGCCCACCGGGCCGGCGACGACCGCTCCGGCGATCGCGCCGGTCGCCGCGCGCTGCTCCATGTTGTGACCGCAGGCGGCCAGGGCGAGGGCGGCCGCGAGAGTCAGGGAAATTCGGTAAAGAGCAGACATTATGTCCTCCAGGACATCGTAGCGGCGTCCCTTGAGTAACGGTGTGCGACAGGCGGGGTTCCATTGAGAGCGGCGAGGCGGAAGTCTATCCGGACGGTTGAATATTCGTCGTTTCACGGATTTTCGGGACTGTCGCGTTTTTGCCTTGGAATCAAACAATTAACCATTCCATCTATCGCGCGGGGCGGCTGAATTGATGGTGCGGCGCCACGTCCGCTTGCGACTCGGTCATGTTTACGTCATAAGGCAATTCATAAGTAGGAATTCGGCCACATCGTGAACCGGTCGAACCTCCGCTTTCAGAGCTGCCCGACAGTATTTTTCCCGGGTTTTTGAAGGCGTTTTTGTCGGGGGGCGGTTCGCCCTCGCCGCGCAGGACACGAGTTTTGTATATCAAGTCGCAGACGTGCGCAGATGCGCGCGCGCTGATCGGCGCCGTATTGGTCGGATCCGCCACGGGTCTGGCGCTCGGCGGCGTTTACCTTGCGGGGGGCATGGCCCAAGCCGCGAGTCAGCACGCTCAAGTCTCGCGCCTGGCCGACGGCGCCGAGGGGAATTTCTCCGACGCGGCGCTGTACCAGGCCGCGTCGCGGATGGACGCCGGGGCTATGGCCATCGCCCGCCGTCACGATCCCTATACCGTCGCCGGCGGCGCCCAGCGCGACCGGCAGTCGGCGCTGCTCGCCGAACGTCTCGAACAGCGCCAGGCGAACGGTGGCGATCGCCAGCCCCTGTTGCTGCGCGCCAGCTTCGGCGGTCCGTTCAACCCGGCCGTCGCGCCGTTCCGTCTGACCAACGCCCTGGAAAGCTCGCGTGAACTCGAGTGCCTTTCCGAGGCGGTCTATTACGAGGCCCGCGGCGAGACCCCCAGCGGCCAGGCGGCCGTGGCCCAGGTCGTATTAAACCGCGTGCGCCACCCTTCGTTCCCCAAGTCGATCTGCGGCGTGGTGTTCCAGGGGGCCTACAAGCACGTCGGTTGCCAGTTCAGCTTCGCCTGCGACGGCTCGATGCGTCGCGGTCGCGAGCCCGGCGCCTGGAACCGGGCCCAGAAGGTCGCCTCGCGCGCCCTGAGCGGCGCGGTGATGAGCGAGGTCGGGGCCGCGACCCACTTCCACACCACTGGCGTCTCGCCGGGCTGGGGCCCGCGCCTGCTGCGCGTCGCCCAGGTCGGCATGCACGTGTTCTACCGCTTCGGCGGTCGCTCGGGCGCGCCGGACGCGTTCAGCCGCCAGCCGCGTCCGTCGACGGCGGATGAGCTGCCCGGCGTCACCCTGGCCAGCCTGCCGACCACCACCAGCGCCGACGGCAAGCAGGTTCAGACGATCCAGCTGTCCAGCGCCCTGGTGATCACGCCCAATCCGGCGTCGACGCAGGCGACCGCGCCGGGCGGCATGGGCGGTCCCCTGGGTCCGGTCTCCGAACCGGCCTCGGCGCCGGCCATGCACCCGACCAAGGCTTCGTCGCCTTCGTCGGGCGAGGCCGTCAAGTCGCCAGCGGCGGCCGCGAACGGAGCTGCTTCCTAACCGCGCCAGGCATGTGGCTGGTGGCGAAGCGCATCTGCTTGGCTCGCTTGCCGACGAAATAGTGCAGGTCCTTCCCGTGGGCGGCGCGCCAGATCACCTCGGCGGCGTCTTCCACGGGATAGACCGGCAGTCCGCCGGCCTTCAGAGCGTCGGACATGTTGGCGTTGCTGCCCGGCTGGCTGGCGTTGAGGATCGGCGTCTCCACGAACCACGGCATCACGCAGGCGACGCTGACGCCCTGCGGCGCGAACTCGACGTCCAGCGCCTCCGACAGGCCGCGCACCGCGAACTTGGTGGCCGAATAGACCGCCAGGCCGGGCGAGCCGTACAGGCCGGCGCAGGACGAGATGTTGACCAGCCGCGACCCTGGCGTGGCCTTCAGCCAGGGCAGGGCGGCGCGGGCCCCGCTGATCACGCCCTTGATGTTGATGTCCAGCTGCAGGTCGATGTTGGCGTCGTCGTGGCTCTCGAACGGCCCGAAGCGGGCGATGCCGGCGTTGTTGAGCAACAGGTCCAGCCGGCCCTTGGTCACCTTGGCGAAGTCGGCCAGGACGGCGGTCCAGGCGCTGCGGTCGCGGACGTCCAGCCTGTGGACCGAGCCGTTGTCCGGACCGATGGCGGCCAGCGCCGCTTTCAGCCCCGGCGTGTCGATGTCGGAAAGCCCGACGAACCAGCCCTCGGCGGCGAAGCGCTTGGCGGCGGCCAGGCCGATGCCGCTGGCGGCCCCGGTGATGAAAACGGCCTTTCGATTTCCCGCGTCGACGCTCATCCTGGCCTCCCCCTTTGTTTATTATCGCTGATCAGACAACGGGGGGATTAGTCGGTCAAGCGGATAGGGCGGGATGAGCTGGGGACACGCACAAGTGCATGTCCCCCTCCCCAGCCGGGGACATGCGCTTGTTGCGTGTCCCCTTCATTGGTCTCAGTCGGTCTGGTCGTCGGTCTCGGCGTCCGGGCCGTTCTTCTTGATCGACTCGATGGCGTTCTTGGCCGAGGCCTTGGAGGTGTAGCCCTCGGTCCAGAAGATGGTCTCGCTGTTGTAGACGAAGTAGGCGACGAACTCGCCCGCCTTGTTCTTCTTGATCAGGAACTTGTGGGCCATGGGGATCGCTCCTTATGCGCTGACGATGTCGTCAAGCCGACGACGCCAACCTCGCCTTAGGCGTGCACGGCGTCAATCGGTGGCTTGCGCGTCGCCGGTGAAGGCGCATCTTTCGTCGATCCTCACCGATGAGCGCCCATGACCCCCGACGATCGCCTCGACCAACTGGCCCGTGACCTGCTGGCCACGCCCTACGCCGACCTGAAGGACGTTCAGAAGAGCGTCATCGACCTGATCGCCGACGAAGCCCCCACCGGCCTCAACAAGGCCCTGCTGGCCGATGACCGCGGCTTCTGGGATCGGCTGGCCGACAAGGTCGCGGCGATCGGCGGCTCCTGGGCCTTCATCGGCGGGTTCTGCGCGGCCCTGGCGCTGTGGATCGGGCTGAACGTCGGCCTCAAGCCGTTCCACCTGTCGTTCGACCCCTATCCGTTCATCTTCCTCAACCTGATCCTCTCGACCGTGGCGGCGATCCAGGCCCCGGTGATCATGATGAGCCAGAACCGCCAGGCCACGAAGGACCGGCTGAACGCCGAGCACGACTATGTCGTCAACCTGCGCGCCGAGCTGGAGATCATGCGCCTGCACGCCAAGCTGGATTCCCTGCGCGAGCAGGAGATGGTCGAGATCCTGCGGTGCAACACCGAGACGCTGGAGCTGCTGAAGGCCCAGGTGGCGAAGATGGCGGGAGAGCGGGAATAACCCTCTCCCATAGGGAGAGGGTTCTTCCCGCCCGCCTCAACGCCTGCGGGGGTTGCCCAAACGCGCGGACGAAGGCGCGGCGCATCCGTTCCTGGTCGCCGAACCCGGTCTCCAGAGCCACGTCCTCGACCTGCAGGGGCTGGCTGTCGAGCAGGACCCGGGCCGCCTCGACGCGCAGGCGCTCGACGGCCTTGGCGGGGGTGGCGCCGGTCTCCTGCGCGAACAGCCGGGCGAAGTTGCGCGGGCTCATGGCGGCCCGCTCCGCCAACTGGTCGACGGTCAGCGGCAGGGCCAGGTTCTCGCGCGCCCAGACCAGCAGGTCGTCGAACCGGCCGCCCTGCATCTCCAGCAGGGCCGAGAACTGCGACTGGCCGCCGGGGCGACGGTGATAGACCACCAGCTGCTGGGCGGTGCGGCGGGCGACCGCTTCGCCCAGGTCGGCGCCGATCATCGCCAGGGCCATGTCGATGCCGGCGGTGATCCCGGCCGAGCTCCACAGCGCGCCGTCCTGGACGAAGATCTTGTCGGGCTCCAGCCGCACGGCCGGGAAGCGCTTCTGGAAGTCCCGCGACCGCTGCCAGTGGGTGGTGGCCCGGCGGCCGTCCAGCAGGCCGGCGGCGGCCAGGACGTAGGTCCCCGAGCAGACGCTGGCGGTGCGGCGGGCCGTGGCCGACACGGCGCGGACGAAGGCCAGGGTGGCGTCGCAGATCGCCGGGCTGCGCGTGCCCTCGCCGCCGGAGACGACCAGGGTGTCCAGCGGCGGGGCGTCGGCGAAGGCCGTGGCGGTCATCGCCACGCCGGATGAACTGGCCACCGGGCCGGGGTCGCGGGCCAGCAGGTTCAGGCGATAGGCCCCGGGCGCGAACCGTCCGGCGATCTCGAAGGCGGCGATCGGTCCGGCGGCGTCCAGCAACTGGAAGTCGGGGAAGATCAGGAAGCCGAGCTCGCGGGTCATGGCGGTTTCCGAGGGAATTATGTCATTTCCGCCAGACGCTAGGCGGGCGATGCTGCGGCGTCAACCGGAGGTTCCCCGCATGCCCCAATCGCCGTCAAGCAAGCCCGCCCCGCTGCACATCGTCTTCGCCCTGTTCCCGAATGTCACCCACCTGGACTTCACGGGCCCGCACCAGATCCTCAGCCGCCTGCCGGGCGCCCAGGTGGTGATCGCCAGCGAGGCGGGCGGCGAGATCGAGGCCGAGGGCCTGGTCTTCGCCCGCGTGGCCCGGCTGGCCGACCTGGAACACTGCGACCTGCTGTGCGTGCCCGGCGGCTTCGGCGTCACCCAGGCGATGGCCGACCAGGCCTATCTGGACCAGCTGCGCCGGCTGGCGGCGGGCGCGCGCTATGTGACCTCGGTCTGCACCGGGTCGCTGCTGCTGGGCGCGGCCGGGCTGCTGCGGGGCAGGCGGGCGGCCTGCC
>NZ_AKKF01000152.1 GCF_000281955.1 Caulobacter sp. AP07
TCGGCGGCCTGCCGACCGCCGAGACCTTCGCCCTGCCCTATCTGGAGATGGGGGTGACCACCTATTCCTCGGCGATCTTCAACTTCATGCCCGACTGGGCGCTGGACTTCTACCAGGCGGTGCGGGCCCAGGACCGCGTCGCCGTCATGGCCGGCCTGCGCGACTTCGTGCTGCCCTACATCGCCCTGCGCAACCGCGGCAAGGGCTACGCCGTCTCGATCGTCAAGGCCGGCATGACCGCCATCGGCCGCGACGCCGGACCCGTCCGCGCCCCGCTCACCGACCTCACCCAGGGCGAGATGACCGAGCTGAAGGCGCTGATCGACAAAGCCCAGATCAAGGACCGGCCGCTTGCCGCCCACGGGTAGTCTCCCGATCCACGGCGGGGACCAGGAAACCCGCCTGGGGAGAAACGATCGATGACCACCCACCGCCGCGCCGTATTGGCCGGGGCGGCCGCCGCGAGCCTGGCCGGCCTGGCGGGCGCCGCGAAGGCCGCCGCCAAGGCGCCTGTCGTCACCACCCTCTACGGTAAGGTGCGCGGCGCCGAGGTCGATGGGATCAAGGTCTTCAAGGGCGTCCGCTACGGGGCCGACACCGCGCCCCGCCGCTTCAGGCCGGCCCTGCCGCCCCAACCCTGGACCGGCGTCGCCGACGCCTTGGCCTATGGCCCGGCCTGCCCGCAGACCAAGATCCAGGAGGCGGTCAGCGAGGACTGCCTGTTCCTCAATGTCTGGACCCCGGCCACCCTCGGCAAGACTGGGGTCGACAAGACGGGGGACGGCAGGAAGCGGCCGGTGATGGTCTATGTGCACGGCGGGGCCCACGCCAACGGCTCGGGCTCCGATCCGCTCTATGACGGGGTGAATCTGGCCAGGCGCGGCGACGTGGTGGTGGTGACGGTCAACCACCGGCTCAACGTCTTCGGTTACGGCTATCTCGCCAGCTTGGGCGGGCCCGACCTGGCTGACAGCGGCAATGTCGGCAACCTGGACCTGGTCATGGCCCTCCAGTGGGTGCGCGACAACATCGCCGCGTTCGGCGGCGACCCCGGCAATGTGACGGCCTTCGGGCAGTCGGGCGGCGGCGGCAAGATCGTCACCCTGATGGCCATGCCCTCGGCCCGCGGCCTGATGCACAAGGTCGCCACCATGAGCGGCCAGCACGTCACCGCCATGGGCCCGATCCACGCCACGCTCCGCGCCAAGGCGTTCATGGCCAGGCTCGGCCTGCGCCCTAACCAGACCGACGCGCTGCGCACGATGCCGGCCGAACAGCTGGTCGCCGCCCTGAAAATGCCCGACCCGCTGGAGCGCAAGGGCTCGATCATCTTCTGGTCGGTGATGGATCACGGCGTCCTGCCGCGCCATCCGTTCTATCCCGACGCGCCGCGCGAAAGCGCCCACATCCCGATGATCATAGGCAACACCCACGACGAGACCCGCGCCTTCCTCGGCGGCGATCCGAGGAACTTCACGCTCACCTGGGAGGACCTGCCCGAGCGCCTGGCGCCGGAACTGGTGCTGGACGTCGAGCCGCGCCACGTGATCGCCCGCTATCGGGAGCTCTATCCGGACTACACGCCGTCCGAGGTGTTCTTCGCCGCCACCACGGCGGGACGCTCCTGGCCCGGTCACCTGATCCAGGCCGAGCAGCGGGCCCGGATCGGCGCGCCGGCCTGGATGTACCAGCTGGACTTCGGCTCGCCGATCGACGGCGGCAAGCTGCGGGCCTTCCATGGCTTCGACATCGCCCTGGTGTTCGACAACCTCGACAAGCCGGGCGCGAAGACCGGCACGGGGCCGGCGGCGCGCGCCGTGGCCAACCAGATGAGCGAGGCGTTCCTGGCCTTCGCCCGGACAGGCGATCCGAACTGCGCGGCGATTCCGGCCTGGGGGAGGTATGAGCCGCCGAAGCGGGCGACGATGGTGTTCGATGTGAGCTCGACGATGGTCGATGATCCCCGCAAGGAAGAGCGCGAGCTGTTCTCGGTCGCGCCGTTCCTGAAGGAGGGGACGTAGAGAACCCTCTCCCAGCGGGAGAGGGAGGGGCCCGCGCCGAAGGCGTGGGAGGTGGGAGGGTGAGGGATCACGCCCTCACCGCCTGTACTCAAACACCCTGCCGGCACGCCGGTTAGCGTCTTACCCCCTCGCCCTCCCAAGCTTCGCTTGGGCCCCTCCCTCTCCCTATGGGAGAGGGCTCAAAGTGTGCGATCCCACGGAAACGCCAAGGTCGGCGGGTTCACGTGCCGTTTCATCTTCAACGTCAACCGCGCCCCCGCCCCGGCCGCCAACCGCACCGTGAACGCCGAGGCGCCCACCGCCGCCGGCGCCCCGCCGTCGGTCGCCACGCTCAGCACCTGATGCTCGCCATAGCCGCCGCCCTGCACGGTGACGGTGCGGGCCTCGACCTGGTTGGCGTTGACCAGGGTCACGACGGCGCCGTCGTCGCTCAGGCTCTCGACCAGCGCCGCGACATCCTCGGGCACGCCGGCCCGGCGACGTTCGGGGTCGAAATAGCGTAGCCGCGCATAGAGCAGCGCCCCGCCCTGGGCCGGCGAGGTCGGCGACCATGGCGGGCGGGCGATGTGGATGCCGCCCTGCATCAGGTGGATCAGCGCCTGGACGCTGGCCGGATTGATGTCCAGCGCCGCGTCCGCCAGCCGAGTGTCGGGCGTGGAACGGTCGTCCCGCTGGGCCTGGGCCCTGGCCCGGACGCGTTCGAGGTCGGCGCGCAGGGCCTTGACCGGGAAGCCGGGGTCCTGGCCGTCCAGATAGGTCAGCCACGGATGTTCGGCGGCCCGCGCCCGGTCGGACGCCTGCATCGACAGGTACCAGATCTCCAGCCCGTTCACCCGATAGTCGCCGGGCGCATAACCGTACCAGCCGTTCTCGCCGTACATCCGCGGGGTCGAGACCTTGCCGCCGGCGGTCTTCTTCTGGGCGTTGATGACGTCGGCCTGCTTGCGCCAGACGTCGAGGTACTTGTCGTCGCCGGTCAGCAGATAGGCGTTCATGAAGCCGACGATGGCGCGGGGCACCCGGTTGCGGTCCTCGCGCTTGCCGGTCTGCGGCACCTTGGGGCTGAAGCCCCAGCCATAGACCCCGCCCCACCACTTGCCGTCGGTCGCGCCGCCGATCTTGCCGTCCAGGCCGATGTTGCTGGGCAGCACCCCGCCATTGGCCCGCGCGCGCTCGACCCAGGCGTCGACATAGCCGAGCAGCCACGCGCGGTACTTGAGCTCGTGGTCGAGCATGTAGGCGTTGAGCACCAGGCTGGTGACCTGCAGGTTCAGCGGCCCGTCGCCGATGACGTCGGTATATTCGTCGTAGTGGCGCAGGGTCTCCTCATAGGTCCGCTCGCCGTGCTCCATGAAGAAGTCGCCGACCTCGAAGGGGTCGCCCGCCCAATCCAGCGCCGTGGCCTTGCGCAGCATCGGCCCGCGGCTGCCGGTGATCATGCTGCGGATGATCTTGTGTTGCGGATCGTAGTTCGGCGCGCCCGGGTCCTCGTTCATGTAGAAGCCGGAGAAGCGCCTGACCCGGTCGCGGTAGCGCGGGTCGCCGGGATCGGACAGGCCCAGCAGGTTGAACACCGACAGCCCCTCGGAGAGGTGCTGCCAGTCGGTCATGACCGGGAATTCCTTGTAGTACATGCCGCCCCGCGCGAACGGCACATCGACGGTTTTGGCCAGGGTGTACTGGCGGACATTGCCCTCGTAGGCCTGTTTCGACAGTTCCAGCAGCCGGTCGCTGGCCCCCAGGGCGTGCAGCGTCGGCCAGTCGTTGACGTTCTCGATGGCGTCGTCCGGGCCGTCATTGGCTCCCCAGCGCTCGACCGCCAGCAGGAAGCCGCGCGCGTCGAAATAGCGGGCATAGAAGGCCTCGCAGGCCTCGGCGTTGGCCGACAGCAATTCGCGCTCCAACAACGCCCATTCGGGCGGCGCCATCGGCGTTCGAATCTCCAGCGCGGCGGGCGACGCGGCCCAGGTCTTCGCGGGGAAGACGGGCGAGGCCGCGGTGGCCAGCAGCAGGGCCGAGGCGGTGCGCAGGAAGCGACGGCGACTGGTCATCGAGGCGCCTCCCCTCACGCCGCGGGCTTCAGCACGAGACGCTGGATCTTGCCGACGATCAGGAAATAGGCGGCGATGGTGATCAGGCAGTGGGCGCCCACGAAGATCAGCGCCCCGTCGAACGAGCCGGTGCCCTTGACGATGTAGCCGATGACGATCGGGGTCACGATGCCGGCGATGTTGCCGAAGGTGTTGAAGATCGCCCCCGTCACCCCGGCCATCTCCTTGGGCGAGGTGTCGGCCACCACCGCCCAGCCCAGCGAGGCCACGCCCTTGCCGAAGAAGGCCACGGCCATGATCACGATGACCAGCCATTCCTGTTCGACATAGTTGCAGGCGATGATCGTCGCGGCCAGCAGCATGCCGATCAGCAGCGGCCCCTTGCGAGCCACGTCCAGCGAGCCGGTCTTCTTGAGCAGGCGGTCCGAGATGATCCCGCCCAGCAGCCCGCCGGCGAAGCCGCACAGGGCCGGCGCGGCGGCCGTGAACCCCGCCTGCAGGATCGACAGGCCGCGCTCCTTGACCAGGTAGATCGGGAACCAGGTGACGAAGAAATAGGTCAGCACGTTGATGCAGTACTGGCCCAGATAGACGCCCAGCAGCATGCGGCTGGTCAGGATCTGGCGGACGTTATGCCAGGTGAAGGCCGCGCCGTTGCTGGCGACCTTGTCCTCCATCCGCACCAGTCCGCCGCCGGCCTCGATATAGTCGAACTCGGCCTTGTTGATCGCCGGATGGTCGGTGGGCGCGTGCACGAACTTGACGAAGATCACCGCCGCGACGAGGCCGATCGCGCCCATCACGAAGAACACCGAATGCCAGCCAAAGCGGTGCACCAGCCAGCCCATCAGCGGGGCGAAGGCGACCAGGGCGAAATACTGGGCCGAGTTGAAGATCGCCGCCGCCGTGGCGCGCTCCGAACCCGGAAACCAGGCGGCGACGATGCGGGCGTTGGCGGGAAAGGACGGCGCCTCGGCCAGGCCGACCAGGAAGCGCATCGAAAACAGCGCGACCGCCGCCGTCAGGCCGGTGAAGATCCCGGAGAAGCCCTGCAGCGCCGTGAAGAACGACCAGATCACCAGGGCGGCGGTGTAGATCTTCTTGGAGCCGAATCGGTCGAGCAACGCGCCGCCGGGAATCTGGCCGATCACATAGGCCCAGGCGAAGGCCGACAGGATGTAGCCCATGGCCACCGGATCCAGCCCCAGGTCCTTGGAGGCCGACTGGCCCGCGATCGAGAAGGTGGCGCGGTCGGCGTAGTTGATGGTGGTGATGATGAACAGCAGCAGGATGATCAGCCAGCGGACGCGGGTCCTCTTGGTGTCGCCGTTGGCGTTCTGCGCGGTCATCGCGTCTCTTCCCTGCTTTTTGCTCTTCTTGTCGCCGCCCGATCCGATCGCGCCGCGCCGCCCCGATGAAGGGGTCCGTCACCTGACGCTAAAGACCTCGGGCCGGGCGGTCTAAGTCAAATCGCCTATCGACTGATCCACCGCAGACATCAATAGCCCAGGTCGCGCGTGATTTCCGGAATCGCGAAACGCGTGTCTCGCCGGGATTTCGCCTGGGAAACCGGTATCAAATGGCGTTTTCGTCGTACATCGGTGCAGATCTGGCATCGGTCGATGCCCGATTAGGATTGGCCGCGCGACCGCTACCACCCCTATCCTTTTCAGACCGCAAGAGATCGGCGCGGACCGGTCTCCACAAGAAAACGACCCGCGAGCCGTGGGCAAGGGAGGGATTATGGCGTTTCGACATTCACCGGGTCTGCGAACCATTCTGCGTGGCGGGGCCTCCAGCCTGGCCGTGACGGTGGCCTTCGCCGCGTTCGGCGCGGCCCGGGCCCAGGACGCCGCGCCTCCCGCTGGAGCCGCGCCGAGCGACGAAGTGGAAGCCGTGGTCGTCACCGGCTTCCGCGCCAGCCTGGCCAGCGCCATCAATGTCAAGCGCAGCGCCTCGGGCGTCGTCGACGCCATCAAGGCCGAGGACATCGCCCAGTTCCCCGACCTGAACCTGGCCGAATCCCTGCAGCGCATCCCCGGCGTCTCGATCTCGCGGATCAACGGCGAAGGCCGGCAGATCTCGGTCCGGGGCCTGGGCTCGGAATATACCCGCGTCCGCATCAACGGCATGGAGGCGATCAGCACCACCGGCGGCACGGCCAACAGCGGCGGCACCAATCGCGGTCGCGGCTTCGACTTCAACATCTTCGCCTCGGACCTGTTCAACAGCATCGCGGTGCGCAAGACCGCCTCGGCCGACGTCGAGGAAGGCTCGCTCGGCGCGACGGTCGACCTGAGCACCGCCCGCCCGTTCGACTCCGGCAAGCCCCAGCTCGTGCTGTCGGCCCAGGCCAGCTACAACGACCTGGCCGAGAAGGCCGGGCCCCGCCTTTCGGCCCTGGCCAGCCGCACCTGGCGCGACGGCACGATCGGCGCCCTGATCTCGGTGGCCTACGAGGATCGCCGCCTGCACGAGGAAGGCGCCAACATCACGCGCTGGACCTATGGCGGCAGCAACGGCGGCTTCAACGCCGCCTCCACCCTGCCCGGCTACACCCTGGCCCAGATCAACTATGCGCCCACCACCGCGGCCGAAGCCGCCAACGCGATCTACCACCCGCGCATCCCGGCCTATGTCAGCTACGACATCCGGTCCAAGCGCCTCGGGGCCAGCGGCTCGCTGCAGTGGAAGCCGACCGACAACACCACTGTCTCGCTGGACGCGCTCTATTCGTACCTGGCCGGAACCCGCAAGGAGGCCCAGCTGCAGGCGATCGGCCTGTCGCGCGGCAACACGGGCAAGCCGCAGACCATCATCCGCGACGGCGTCGTCGACGCCAACCACAACCTCGTCTACGCCAAGCTCGACAATGTCGATCTGCGCACCCAGTCGGCCTATGACGAACTGAACACCGAGTTCAAGCAGTTCACCCTGTCGGCGGAGCACCGGTTCAGTGACAGGTTCAAGGTCGGCGGCCTGGCCGGCTATGCGGACTCGACCTTCACCCAGCCGGTCTCGACGATCATCACCTTCGACCGGGCCAACAGCCAGGGTTATTCGTACGACTTCCGGGGCGATCGCCTGCCGACCATCCTGCTCGGCTTCGACCCGACCGATCCGGCCAACTGGAGCGCCATCAACGGCACCTCCGAAGTGCGTCTGCGCCCGCAGTTCGTCGAGAACCAGTTCACCACCGCCAAGATCTATGGCGAGTACGAATTCAGCAACAACCTCACGATCAAGGCCGGGATCGATTTCCGCAAGTTCGAGTACGACAGCTACGGCCAGTACCGGACCAGCGAGACCGTCTCCCAGACCCTGACCCCGGCCCAGCTGGCCGCCGTCTCCAAGGTCTATTCGGGCTTCGGCAAGAACCTGGACCTGCCGGCCGGCAACGCCACGGCCTGGCTGGTCCCCGACATCGACGCCTACGCCAAGGCCTACGGCATCTACAGCAACACGGGCATCTACGCCCTGACCAACACCAACAACAGCTCGGCGCGCGGCCAGTACGGCACGGTCGAGGAGAAGGACGCCGGGGCCTATGTCGAGGCGTTGTTCAAGTTCGACGCCTTCGGCCTGCCCTTCCGAGGCGACGCCGGCCTGCGCCAGGTCAACACCCAGCAGGAGTCTGGCGGCTACGCGGTGGTCAACGGCGCGGTGCAGTTGGTCAACGTGCGGCGCGACTACAATATGAGCCTGCCGTCGTTCAACCTGGCCGCCGACCTCACCGACACCGTCGTCGCCCGGATCAGCGCCGCCAAGACGATCTCCCGGCCCGGCATCGGCTCGCTGTCGCCGGGCGGCGACGTCAGCGTCCAGGGCGCGAACCGCACCTTCTCGTCGGGCAATCCGGACCTGAACCCCACCCAGTCCAAGAACCTGGACCTGTCGCTGGAATGGTACCCGACCCAGGGCGCGATGCTGGCGGGCGGCTTCTTCTACAAGAAGATCGACACCTTCGTGGCGACGCTCCGCACCCAGGTGCCGTACAACACCCTGGGCCTGCCGGACGCGCTGATCGCCGGCACCGGCGCCGCGTCGACCGACATCTTCGACGTCACCCAGCCGGTCAACGCCAACGGCGGCAATCTGAAGGGCTTCGAGATCAACTGGCAGCAGCCGCTGACCTTCCTGCCCGGGGCCTGGCGTCACTTCGGCTACATCCTGAACTACACCTATGTCAGCTCGAAGGTGGAGTATCTGACCTCGACAACCGCCGGCGCGCCCACCGTCACCGCCCCGCTGGTTGGCCTGTCGAAGAACGCCGCCAACGCCACGCTCTATTACGAGACCGATCGCTGGAGCATCCGCGGCTCGGCCGCCTATCGCGCCGGCTACCTGGCCCAGGTGCCCGGCAACGATTTCAACTCCGTTCACGGGACCAATTCGACGCTCAACATCGACATGCAGGCCAGCTTCAACATCCGCCCGAACCTCAAGCTGAGCGTCGAGGGCGTCAACCTGACCGACGAGTTCAACGACCAGTATGTCGGCGATAGCAACCGGCTGAACGTCTACACTCACAGCGGGCGGACCTATTTCGTGGGTCTTCGCTACAACTTCTAGGGCGCGCCTCTTCCCCGTACTGCGCCTTGGTCACGGCGTCGGCTTCTTCCAGCCGACGCCGTTTTCACGAGACGACCTGTCGGATCAGCTGAGGGTGCGCCGCGCCGCGACCACGCCCCCGGCCCAGGCGCCCAGAGACAGGACCAGAAGGGCCAGCAGGGGTACGACCGGCGTCGATGACGAAGAACCGCGCGGCGCGTAGACGGGCGCCGCGGCGAAATCCTTCCGCACGAACGGCTGCTCGTTGAAGAGGTAGGGGTAGTAGAAGTCCTGCAGGCGACGGTGGAACGCCGTGACGCTGTCCTGGTAGGCCAGATGGGCCTGCAGGTCGCTATCGGCGACGCGGTGGACCAGGCTCTGGGCGGCGGCGGCCGGCGACAGCCAGCCCAGGCGTTCGGTCCAGGCCTGCCGGGCCGCCAGGCTCGCGCGATAGGCGGCGACCTGACCGGCCACGCTGTCGTCACCCATCTCGTGCATGGCGTAGTACCATTTCCAGTGGAAGCGGCCGCCGACCCGCGCCTTGTCCTTCCACTCCGGATGCTTGGCGACGAAGGGCCCCATCACCGCCTGGCGGGGAACGTCCCAGGCGTGGTGGACCGCCTCGCGCTGGGCCAGGGTCAGGTCGACGCCGCGACCGACCGGAATGGCGCGCGACAGCGCGGCGTTGGCCAGGGCCGGGACCAACAGCACCAGGACGATCCAGCATCCGACCAGTGTCGCGGCGTTGAAGGCGGATCGACGGCCCCAGGCGCCGACCACCAGGCCAAGGCCCGCCCAGAAGGCGACGTAGAGAACGGCGACCAGGCTCAGGGTCGCCACGCCCCAGGGGGGCGCCCTGGCCACGAGCGCCCCGACCAGGAAGGGCCCCAGCAGGGCCAGCAGCACCAGCCCCAGCCTCAGGCCGGCTCGCCGCAACCACAGTTGACCCGGCGGCGTCGGCAAGGCGCTCAGCAGGCGCAGGCGGCCGGCCTCCCGCTCGCCCGAGACCAGGTCGTGCATCAGGACGATGACCGCCAGCGGCGCGAGGTAGATCAGCACGAAGGCGAAGTCGAACGGGCCAGGCAGCGCCAGTTCCGGATTCACCGTCTCCGTCTCGTAGAGCTGCGCCTGGAGGCCCAGCAGCCGCACGCGGAGGACATGGGGCTGGATGTCCCGCTGTCCCATGGCGGCGAAGGCCAGGCTGGAGGGACGATCTTTCGTCAGGTGGAAAGTGTAGTAGGCGGCGTAGCCGGCTTCGCCGCCCGGCTTGCCGTACTGGGCCTCGGCGGCGGCGAAGTCGCGCGCCTGGGCCGCCGCCACCCGGTCGATCAGCGCGTTCTGGCGCGCGGTGGCCGACAGGCCGGCGCCCACCGCGACCGCCGACAGCACCAGCAGCAGCGTCAGTGCGGCGGCGGCGACCCCCG
>NZ_AKKF01000153.1 GCF_000281955.1 Caulobacter sp. AP07
TTTCCGATCCGCTCACAGCCGATGGCGTGGGATCACACCCGCTTGCCCCCACCTGACCGCTGCGCGGTCTGTCGCGGCGAGGGGGCGGAGTTCGCACGGCGCCGGCGGCGAGGCTCTTCCCCCTATGGGGGAAGACGGCCGAAGGCCCGTAGGGGGCAAGGCGTGAGATGCTCAGCTCGATTAAGGAGCCCTTCAATAGCTCTTCGGCAGGCCCAGCACCCGTTCGGCGATGAAGTTGAGGATCATCTCGCGGCTGACCGGGGCGATCCTGGCGATCATCGCTTCGCGGAAATAGCGCTCGACGTCGTATTCCTTGGCGTAGCCCATGCCGCCATGGGCCAGGACCGAGGTCTCGCAGGCGGTGAAGCCGGCCTCGGCGCCCAGGTACTTGGCGGCGTTGGCCTCGGCCCCGCAGTCCTGGCCCAGGTCGTAGAGGGCGGCGGCCTTGAAGGCCATCAGGTTGGCGGCCTCCAGCTCGGCCCACGACCGGGCCAGCGGATGCTGGATCCCTTGGTTCTGGCCGATCGGCCGGCCGAACACCACGCGCTCCTTGGCGTAGGTCACCGCCTTGGACAGGGCCACGCGGCCCAGGCCCACGGCCTCGGCGGCGAACAGCACCCGCTCGGGGTTGAGGCCGTGCAGCAGGTAGGCGAAGCCCTTGCCCTCCTCGCCCACCAGGTCCTCCTGGGGCACGTGCAGGTCCTCGATGAACAGCATGTTACACTCGACCGCCTTGCGCCCCATCTTGGGGATCGGCTTGGCCTCGATCTTCTCGCGGTCGGTGTAGAACAGGGAAAGGCCCTGGGTCGGCTTGGCGCACTGGTCCTTGGGCGTGGTGCGGGCGATGATCAGAATCTTGTTGGCGCGCTGGGCCCCGGTCGTCCAGATCTTGCGGCCGTTCAGCACATAGCCGTCATTGGTGCGCTCGGCCCGGGTCTCCAGGCTGGAGGTGTCGAGGCCGGAATTGGGCTCGGTCACCGCGAAGCACATCTTGTCCTCGCCGGAGATCAGCCGCGGCAGGTGCTTCTGGCGCTGTTCGTCCGTGCCGAACTTCACGATCGGCATCGGGCCGAAGATGTTCAGGTGGATGGCCGAGGCGCCCGAGAAGCCCGCGCCGGACTGGGCCACGGCCTGCATCATCACCGCCGCCTCGGTCAGGCCCAGGCCCGCCCCGCCGACGCTCTCGGGCATGGCCACGCCCAGCCAGCCGCCCTGGGCGATGGCGGCGACGAATTCCTCGGGGAAGATTCCGGTCTCGTCGGTGCGGCGCCAGTACTCGTCGTCGAAGTCGGCGCACAGCTTGGCGACGCCCTCGCGGATGGCTTCCTGTTCCTCGGTCAACCAGAATCCGGCCATGCGCCCCTGCCCTTGCTGTTGTCGTTGTCGCTCAGGCCTTCGAAAAGCGCCGCGCGTCGAAGTGCGCGGCGTCCGGACCCGGGTCGTTGCCTGTCAGATACGCCGCGACCAGACCGGCCACAAGCGGCGCCAGCAGCCAGCCGTTCCGCCGCGCCCCGACCGCCAGCATCACGCCGGGGGTCGCGCTCCAGCCCACCAGCGGCAGGCCGTCGACGGTGGTCGCCCGCACCCCGACCTGGGTGGTCATCGTCGCCTGCGCCAGTTCGGGCCGCAGGCGGATCGCCGCCCGGCGCAGGCCTTCGGTCGCGGCGGGATCGATCGCCAGGTCGTCGCGCCCGACCTCCATGGTCGCACCGATCGCCGGACTTTGGCCGGGGCAGATGTAGGCCCCTTCGCCCCGGATCACCGGCCCCGTCGCCGGACCGCGATCGGCCCGCAGGATCTGGCCCTTGATCGGGGTCAGGGCGGCCAGTTCCGGGGCCAGGCCGGCGACGCCCGCCGCCCCGGTGGCCAGCACCACCCCCTCGAAGGCCGCGAGGTCCCCGGCCTCGAAGGCCCGCGCCTCGAACCGCACGCCCAGCGCCAGGGCCGCGTCATGCATCGCCGCCAGGGCCGGCCGCGCCTCGAGCCGCCAATCCTCGTCGCTGGTCAGGGCGCCGCCCTGCCGGCCCACGGGCGCGCCCACGGCCTGGAAACGGGCCGCGACGGCCTCCAGCCAGGCCGCGTCGCCCTCGACCCTCAGGCCGCTCCTGAGCAGGGCGATCCCCAGCGGCGCGGCGAAGGCCGGCCAGAGGTCGCGCGCCCGCCGCAGCAGGTCCAGGTGCGAGGTCGAGGCGGGGTCGAAGACGGCTTCGGCGACCGGGGCCAGCATGCCCGCGGCCACGCCCGAGGCGTTGTCGCCCAGGGGGCGCGGATCGAAAACCGTGACGTCCCGCCCGGCGCGCGCCAGGGCCAGCGCCACGGCCGATCCGATCGCGCCGGCGCCGGCCACCGCCACCCGCGCGCCAAGCCTCGTCTCCATGGGCGGCAAACACCCCCGCTCGCGCGAAAGGTCAACCCCGGCGGGCGATTTTCGGGACAAGGACCTGATGTGTCAGAGGCGTGACTAACGCAACCTCATGGGTCTATCCTGTGTTAACCAAGCTGGACCGCACGCCTCGCATCCACGCGCGACCGGGCGATCGCTGGAGGGACCAGAAGCGGATGACTGCAAAACCCCCCGCCGAAGCGGCTCACCCCGTCGACCTCTATGTCGGCGCGCGCCTCCGGATCCGCCGCAAGGTCCTGGGCCTGAGCCAGACCCAGTTGGCCGACGCCCTCGGCATCACCTTCCAGCAGATCCAGAAGTACGAGCGCGGGGCCAACCGCATCAGCGCCTCGAAACTGTACGAGGCGGCGCGGCTGCTGCAGTCGCCGGTGTCCTACTTCTTCGAAGGCCTGGACGAGACGGCCGGGGGCGACGCCGACGACGGCTTCGCCCAGCGCATGACCCAGTTCGTGGCCACCCCCGAAGGCCTGGAACTGGCCGGCCTGTTTCCCCGCCTGAACGACCGCCGCCTGCGCCGCCGGGTGGTCGATCTGGTCAAGGCCATGGTCGACGACGAACCGGCCGCGACGGCGCGCTAAGCCGGTCGCGCCAAGCCGCCCCCTTCTGACGCCCGGGCGCGGAACGCGCCTGGACAGCCTGGCCCCCAGACTCAGGCAGCGGCGCTGTGCCGCACAGGCTGGACCTATCGCAAAACACCGTTGGCGCGCAGCATCGCTTTCAAGAAGGCGGCGCGCGACCATCCGCGCGCCACGGGGGGAGCGTAGAGTGGAAACGTCGGAGGCCGCTTTGGGCCGCATTCGATACTGGTGGCAGACCCGGCCCATGGCCGGCCTGACCGTGGGTTGGATCCTGATCATCCTGATCGGCTGGCGCGTCTGGGCCGCCGTATCCGGCCACCACGGCTAATCGCGCCGGCGCTGGCCGCGCCCATCAACGAAAAAGGCCCGGCTTGGTGGCCGGGCCTTTTCGACGTCTGGCGATGGTACCGCCTCTCAGGCTTGAACTGAGGACCTCCGGTTCCACAAACCGGCGCTCTAACCAACTGAGCTAAGGCGGCGCATCGCGAGGGAGTGTCTTTAGTCGGAGGCGTGAGCCGGATCAAGCACCGAAACAGCCCCGTTCACACGAAAACGCCCCGGAGCGATGAAGCTCCGGGGCGCTCGTGGTCTTGCCGGTCGCCTGATCCCTAGCGGGGGACCTGGAAGACGATCGGGATCGTGATCTGACCACCGTCCACCGGAGCGCCGTCAAGCGTCTTCGGCTTCATGCGGAACAGTCGCGACAGCTTCATCGCCGCATCGCCGAACCCGTAGTCGCCGGGATTTTCCGACACGACGGAGCAGCTTTCCAGCGACCCCTTGGCGGTGACGGTGCACGACAGGGTCGCGCGGCCATTCACTTCCATCCGCTGAGCGCGGTCGGGGTAGTAGCGAGCCATGTCCTCACCGGTAGGCTTGCGGGCCCAGTCCGGCTTGGTGATGACCGACGCCCGCGCCGGCGGGTTCGAAGGAACCGGCGGCGTGGCGGAGATCACGGGCGGCGCCGTTTGCTCGACCCGTTCCTTGACAGGCGGGATCGGCAGGGGCGGCGGCGGCGTGATGTCCGGCGGCGGCGCGATCGGCGGCCTCGGCTGCACCACCGCGGGAGGCGGAGGCGGAGCGTTGGTCGGCGGCGGCGGCGGCGGCGGAGGCGGCGGCGGCGGCGGGGGCGGCGGAGGCAACTCCACGTCCACGGCGTCGTCGTGGTACTCCTTCATCACCGCTTCGAACTTCTGCTTCGCCAGATACGCGAACAAAGCAGCGTGGAAGCCGACGACGACGATCAGCGCGATACCGAAGGCGCCGAGGCCCTTCTTCCGGCGCGGACCTTCTGAGGTGAGCGGGTCGTAGTGGCGATGCTCAGGCGCTTGTTGTTCAGCCATGCATCACCCCTAGCTGTTCTCATCCTTGCCGATCAGAGCCACGCTATAGAAGCCATTGTCCTGGAGGGCGTTCATGACCTCCATGAAATTGCCGTAGCGCGTCTTTTCGTCGGCGCGGATGAAGATGCGCTCCTTGGTAGGGTCGCGTCTGCCGATGTTCTTGGCGAGGTCATCACCCATCGTGTCGATCGTGGTCTCAAAGTCGCCAATGTAGACCGAACCGTCCGCCTTGATGGAAATGTAGACCGGCTTTGGCGGGTTCTGCGATGCTTTCGCGACCGCCGGCGGCAGGTTCACTTCGACCGACACGGAGGCGAGCGGGGCCGCCACCATGAAGATGATCAGGAGAACCAGCATGACGTCCACGAAGGGCGTGACGTTGATCTCGCTGTTCTGTTCGACGTTAAACCTGTCGCCCCCACCGCCTGAGAGTTTGGCGGCCATCGGTCTTAGGCTCCTTTGTCGAGCTGGCGCGAAATGGCGTTCATCAGTTCAGCAACGAAACCTTCCGAGCGCGTGCCGTAACCCGAGATGCGGGTCTGGAAGTAGTTGTAGAAGATAACCGCCGGGATAGCGGCGAACAGACCGATACCGGTGGCGAGCAGCGCTTCGGCGATGCCGGGGGCGACGACGGCCAGGTTGGTCGTGTTGGTGTTCGCGATGCCGATGAACGAGGTCATGATCCCGTAAACGGTACCGAACAGACCGATGAACGGACCGGCCGAACCGACCGAGGCCAGGAACACCATGCCGCCCGACAGACGCTTCACCAGCGAGGCTTGCACCGCGTTGATGGCGTAGGTCGCGCGCGACAGCGTCGAGTCACGGTGCTCGCCGGTGACGGCCAGACCCGCTTGACGCGACAGTTCGACTTCCTGGGCGGCCGCGGCGGCCATGTCGGCCATCGGGTTGCCTTCGAATTCTTCCGACGAACCGATGCGGGCGATGTCGGCGATCGAACGGGCGCCGCGGAAGGCTTCCAGGAACTTGTCCGATTGCTTGTTCAGGGCGCCGAACTCGAAGATCTTGGTGATCAGCAGGACCCACGAGAAGATCGAGGCCAGGATCAGGCCGATCATCACGACCTTAACCACCGCGCCAGCGGCGAGGAACATGCCGACCGGGGTCAGCGAGTGCGATTCCTTCTTGGGTTCGGCGGCGGCGGCGTCAGCGGCCGGCGGAGCGGCTTCGGCGGGAGCCGGGGCCGGAGCGGCGGCGCCACCGGCCGGAGCGGCGGCTTCGGTGGTGGCCGGCGCAGGAGCCGCAGCGTCCTGAGCGAAAGCCGGAGCGCTCGCCATCAGCGCCATGGCGCCGACGAGTGCGATGAGGGGGGTCTTCCGTTTAATGTCGAGCATCTGTCGCCAGTTCCTGATTGGTCTAGCACGTTTGGACCGAGGGTCGTCGCGCGAGAGCGTCTCCACCCTAACTTGAATAGCCTGCGTGACGACCGATCTCTCGGTAGCCCTGCAGACCCGCTTCGCTGCGCTCGACCCGTTACGCCCCCCTTGCCGGGCTTGTGCCCCTGAGAAGGATCGTTTCGAAGCGCGTGTGACCGCCGCCCCTATGAGGCAGCGATCTTACCGCAATGTTAGAATTGCGGCAGGGGTCCTTTGGCAACCCCTTTTCGCACCGTCAAGGGGTGAGGGAGGGCATAAATTCACCGTCCCTTTGACGCACGGACTATCGTTGCCGCACCGCACAAAAGGGAAATCAGGATTTGAGGGCGGTTTTTCCCTATCATGGGGAATATCCATGCTGCGTTGCAACAAGCTGACAAAACGCCGGTCTTGCAGGCGTGACCACGGCGAGCACCGAGCCAAAGCGCAATCCTGCGGCGAACACGCCCTGGCCGTTCTCGAGCGTCCGCCGAGCGTCGCCCCCCGCCGAAAGTCGAGGAACGGGCCCGTCGACGCCTTCCGCCGCGCCAGAAGTGGCCGCGCCCGGCTGAAATCCGTCCCTCGATCGGGCGGAATCGGCGATTGGGCTTGCCGATTCCGGTCTTGGACGGCCGTCGCCGGACCGAAGCTCCGCCGCCGGATTCCGGACACATCGCGCTGGCCATCCGCCCGTCACGAAGACGCTCCAGGCGAGACCCGCGGCCGCGCGAAGACCCCGGGCGGGCCCGTGACCGGCGCGCTCGGACATGACGCAGACGGGCGGCTAAAATTTCACTTCTGCACGGGAGGGGGACGGAAGTGATGAAAGTCGCGGCGCCGGCCCGCCGGCCACGCGACGTCCCGAGCGAGGACTTCGATCGAACGGCCACGCCACGGAAGAGGAGGAGTGGTGCCTGGGGGCGGATTCGAACCACCGACACGCGGATTTTCAATCCGCTGCTCTACCAACTGAGCTACCCAGGCCCTGAGCCTTGGAGGCGGTCGAAACCGCCCCGGCGCCCGCCTGACGGCGAGGAGCCGCGTCTATAGGTGAGCCGAAAAACGAAGTCCAGCCCCTCGTGGACGATCGCCGACTATTCCCGCTCGAAGTCTGTGGACGGCGGGTTTTCCTCGTCCTCGTCGGCGCCGGGCACCACGTAGCGGTCCGACAGCCAGCGGTTCAGGTCGACGTCGGCGCAGCGCTTGGAGCAGAACGGCCGGAACTCCGGGATCGCGGGCTTCTTGCAGATCGGGCAGGCGCTCATGACGCGGAGACCTCCAGGCGGTCGTTGGGCCAGTCGGCGACAACGGACAGGGTGAAGCGCCGGCCGATCTTGTCGGCCAGGGCGGCGTCCAGGGCCGCGAAGGCCTCGGCCACGGCCGGGCCGCAGCGTCCGGCCAGCTTGCCGCCCGGGTCCGCCCTGCCCTCGCGCTCGAAGGCCCGGACCAGGCGCAGGGCGCCGGCGCGGGCCGACAGGCCGCCCGTCTCGTCGAGCAGGCGGTCGAGAATCGGCCGGGTCCGGCGCGGCACGATCATCTCGAGCGCCCCGAACTTGCTGATCGGCCCCAGGCCGACCCCGGGATTGTCGATGGCGAAGGCGTTGCGCGCCGCCGTGGTCAGGGCCGGACCATCGTGACCCCGGCCGACCAGATCGAACACCACCAGCCCGGCCAGGCCCTTCAGGCGCAGGACCCGGGCGGCCGTGGTGAAGGCGGCCATGTTGGCGGCGCGGGCCGCCTTCTTGGAGTCGCCGTCGCGGTTTCCGAGATCGACGTCGACGGCCACCAGGGCCCGGGTCGATTCGACGGCGATGTCGCCGCCGCCCGGCAGGGCGAAGACGGTCATCAAGGCCTCGGCCTCGGCGGCCTCGACCGCCTCCAGGGCGGCCAGGCCCTGGGTCGGCGAGCCGGACTTCACCCACAGGCGCAGCAGCTCTTCGATGGTCGGGGCGTGGGCCAGCACGCGGGGCTCGCCCTCGGCCGGTCCGATGAAGCGGGCCACCGCCGACTTGTCGCGGCGCGAAGGCGCGCGGATCTCGATCTCGACCAGCTGGCCCTCGACCAGCTTGGGCATGTCGGGGCGCAGCGGCAGCAGCATGTCGGCCCCGCCCGGCAGGGCGACGAAGGCCGAGGCGAAGGCGCGCTCGATCTTCCTGACCCGGGCCACGCCGCGCACGCTCTCGGCGTCCAGCGGATCATCGCCGTCCCAGGTGGCGACCAGGCGCTCGGGACGACCGTCCAGGGTAACGACCCCCACCGTCTCGCCGATGCCCTTGTAGAGGTAGGCGCGCCGCTCGCTCATGGTTTCGTCCAACCCAGGCCCTGAAGCAGGTTCATCGTCTCATAGAGCGGCAGGCCGACCACCGAGGTGTAGGAGCCATGCAGGTCGATGATGAAACCGCCGGCCACGCCTTGCACGCCGTAGCCGCCGGCCTTGCCGTTCCATTCGCCGCCGGCCAGGTAGTCGGCCTTCTCGGCGTCGGACAGATGCTTGAACTGCACGCGGGTCTCGACCAGCCGCGAGGCCTCGCGACCGTCGGGGGCGATCACCGCCACCCCGGTCAGCACCATGTGGTTGCGGCCCGACAGCAGCTTGAGGCAGTAGGCCGCCTGCTCTTGTGTCTCGGCCTTGGGCAGGATGCGGCGGCCGACGGCGACGACGGTGTCGGCGGCCAGCACCAGGCAGCCGGCCGAACGCGGGGCCACCGCCCTCGCCTTCTCGACGGCCAGGCGCAGGGCATGACGCCGCGGGGTCTCGTCCCGCGACGGCGCCTCATCGATGTCGGCGGGATCGACCCGATCCGGGACGACGCCGACCTGCGCGAGCAGGTCCAGGCGCCGGGGGCTCGCACTGGCCAAAACCAGCGGCGTCCGCTGGACGACCATCGCCAGCCCTACTTGAAGCGGTAGGTGATGCGGCCCTTGGTCAGGTCGTAGGGCGTCATTTCCACGAGCACCTTGTCGCCGGCCAGCACGCGGATGCGGTTCTTGCGCATCTTGCCGGCGGTATGGGCGATGATCTCGTGATCGTTCTCCAGCTTCACGCGGAAGGTCGCGTTGGGCAGCAATTCGCTGACCGTACCGGGAAACTCGAGCAGTTCTTCCTTAGCCATCAGGCCTCTCAAAACGGGTGACGCCATGCCGGTAAAGCCCCCGCGACGATTGAGTCGGGGAGCGGATCGCGGCTGCGAGGCGGGGTGTATAGCGCATTCACCCCCCGAACGTCGATGGCGCGCCGAAACGTTGTCGAATCGCGTTGGCCAGGGCGTCGCGCACCTCGCGGTAGGCCGCCAACATGGCGTCGCGGGAGCCGATCGCAAGGCTGGGGTCGTGGGTCGGCCAGTATTCGATGTCGGTGGCCCGGTGACGGGCCAGTTCCACGGCCCGGTGCTGGGCCTCGGGGGTCAGGGAGATGACCACGTCGAAACTGTCGTCCTCGAGATGGCCGAAGCTCTTGGGGCGATGATCGCCGACATCCAGGCCCATCTCGTCCATGACCACGGCGACGAACGGATCGACCTCCCCGGCCGGGTCGCCCTTCAGGCCGCACGAATCGACGAAGGCCCGGGCCCCGTAGAAATGCCGGAACAGGGCCTCGGCCATCGGCGAGCGCACGCGGTTGTAGTTGCAGGCGAACAGCACCGCGTCCGGAAGCCCCGACACCTCTAGAGCCTTTCTCTGCCGAAGACGCGGAACACGCCCCTCAGCCCCGCCAGTGCAGCGCGCAGATCAGGGTGAACAGCCGCCGCGCGGTGTCGAGATCGGTCTTGACCTTGCCCTCCAGCCGCTCGCGCAGCAGCGACGAACCCTCGTTGTGCAGGCCGCGCCGGCCCATGTCCAAGGCCTCGATCTGCTGCGGCGACGAATTGCGGATCGCCGAATAATAGCTGTCGCAGATCATGAAGTAGTCCTTGATCACCCCCCGGAAGGGCGACAGGGACAGCAGGTGCCGGCGCTCGTAGGCTGGTCCTGCGATGTCGAAGGCCAGGCGGTTCTCGATCAGCGACAGGCGCAGGTCGTAGGGCCCGCCCGCCGCCTCGGCCGGCTCGAAATAGTTGCCGTCCAACAGGTCGAAGATCGCCACCTGCCGCTCCTGCTCCTGGTCGCGGGACGCCGCCGCGAGGCTGTCCTCGTCAATGACGATGGACTTCAGGGACTGGCTGGCTTTGACGTCTGACATCGGAGGGAGACTTGCGCCTTACGGCTTCGAAGGCAATCGAATCGAGGCCGACAGCGCGTGGGCCGGCAGGCCCTCGGCCTTGGCCAGGGCCACGGTGTGGGGGCCGAGGACGCCGAACGACGCCGCGTCGCACTTGACGATCGAGGTGCGCTTGAGGAAGTCGTAGATCGACAGGCCCGACTGGAAGCGCGCCGCGCGGCTGGTCGGCAGCACGTGGTTGGAGCCGGCCACGTAGTCGCCGATCGCCTCGGGCGTCAGCCGTCCCAGGAAGATCGCCCCGGCGTGACGCACGCGGTCGGCCAGGCGCTCGGGGTCGTCGATGGCGAACTCGACGTGCTCGGGGGCCAGCAGGTCGACCAGGCGCGGGCTGTCGTCCAGATGACAGAGGATGATCGCCCCGTGGTCGCGCCACGACTCGGCGGCGTCGACGCCGGTCGACAAGGTCTTCAGCAGGGCGTCGACTGCGTCCGACACCGCCTGGGCGAAGTCTTCGTCGTCGGTGATCAGGATCGACTGGGCGGCCGGGTCGTGCTCGGCCTGGCTCAGCAGGTCGGCGGCGATCCAGTCGGGATTGTTGTTGGCGTCGGCGACCACGACGATCTCGGACGGGCCGGCCAGGGCGTCGATGCCGACCACGCCGTACAGCCGGCGCTTGGCGGCGGTGACATAGGCGTTGCCGGGGCCAACGATCTTGTCGACCGGCTGGATCGGCCCGGCCCCGTAGGCCAGGGCGGCGACGGCCTGGGCGCCGCCGATCCGCCAGATCTCGGTGACCCCGGCCTCCTTGGCGGCGGCCAGCACCGCCGGCTCCAGCTTGCCGGGCGGAGTGACCATGGCGATGCGGTCGACGCCGGCCACCTGGGCGGGCACCGCGTTCATCAGCACGGTCGAGGGATAGGCCGCACGGCCGCCGGGCACGTAGACGCCCACCGCTTCCAGCGGCGTCCAGCGCCAGCCCAGCTGCACACCGGCCTCGTCGGTCCACGACTGGTCGGTGGGGCGCTGGCGTTCGTGGAAGGCGCGGATGCGGGCCGCGGCGAAGGCGATGGCCTCGCGGACCTCCGGGGTAGCGGCGGCCGCGCCGGCCTCGATCTCCTCGGCGGTGACACGGATGGTGTGCTCGGTCAGCTCCACGCCGTCGAAGCGGCTGGTGAAGCTGAGCACGGCAGCCAGGCCGTCGGCCTGCACGGCGTCCAGCACGTTGCGCGCGGCCGCATCGACATTCTCGGGCGCGCCCCGGCGCTCGTCGAGGAAGGCCTTGAAGGCGGCGGGGAAAGCAGGGTCGGCGGAGTTGAAACGACGCATGGGGCCTAGATGCGGGTTTTTGGGACGGGTGCAAGAGGTGATTGGTGGTGGCGCACGCCCTTGCCCCCTACGGGCCTTCGGCCGTCTTCCCCCATAGGGGGAAGAACCTCGCCGTCGGCGCCGCGCGAACTCCGCCCCCTATGGGGGCGGACAGACCGCGAAGCGGTCAGGTGGGGGCAAGCGGGTGTGATCTCACGCAGAACATCCGCTGCGTCGGCCATAAGGAAAACGGTGACGGCGTAACCCCTCACCCTCCCACGCCTTCGGCGTGGGCCCCTCCCTCTCCCGCTGGGAGAGGGTTCAGGACGGAGTCGCCTCTGATCTGCATCGCCGCCCAATAGACCCCCGCCGCGATCCCCGCCCCCACGAACCACGCGTAGTCGTAGAGCCCCGTCCACGGCGCCCCCAGCCCGGCCGCCGCCGGCAGGCCCGCCGCCTTCAGGAACCCCGGCAGGTTCGGCGCCACGCCGACGACGAAGGCCGCCACCGCCGCCAGGTTCCAGCCTTTGAAGTAGGTGTAGCGTCCGGTCCGGTCGTACAGCGCCTCGACGTCCAGCTTCGTTCGCCGCAGCAGCCAGTAGTCGGTGATCAGGATCCCCGCCACCGGCCCCAGCAGGGCGCCGTAGCCGGTCAGCCAGACGAAGATGTAGCCTTGCGTGCTCTCCAGCAGCTTCCACGGCATGATCAGCACCCCGATCACCGCGGTGATGTAGCCGCCGGTGCGGTAGCTGATCCGCTTGGGCCACAGGGCCGAGAAGTCGTAGGCGGGGCCCACCAGGTTGGCGGCGATGTTGCACGACACCGTGTCGAGGCTGATGATCAGCAGGCCGACCAGCACCGCGACGCCGCCGATGTCGCCGGCCAGGGCCACCGGGTCCCAGATCGGCTTGCCGAAGATCAGCACCGTGGCCGAGGTGGTGATGACGCTCATGGTCGCCAGCAGGGCCATCGGGCCCGGCAGACCCACGGCCTGGCCGACGATCTGGTCCTTCTGGCTGCGGGCGAAACGGGTGAAGTCGGGGATGTTGAGGGCCAGGGTCGCCCAGTAGCCGGTCATGGCGGTGACGGCGGGGCCGAAGTCGCGCCAGAAGGTCCCGGCCTTGGCGCCGCCGGGGTCGTAGGCGCTGGGTTCGTGCAGGATCGGCCCCAGGCCGCCGGCCTTGCTCAGCGCCCACCAGACCAGCAGGCCGCAGACCACGACCTTGACCGGCGCCGTCCAGGTCTCGAGCTTGCGCACCGTCTCCAGGCCCTTGGTGACGAACAGCAGCTGGATCGCCCAGAAGACGGCGAAGGCCAGCAGCTGGCCGACCCCAATGCCCAGCACCGGGATCATCGGCCCGACCAGGCTCCTGCCGACCATCACCCCCAGCAGGGTCAGCAGCGCTCCGCCGCCGATCCAGGTCTGGATGCCGTACCAGCCGCAGGCGACCACCGCCCGGGCCAGGGCCGGGGCCCGCGCCCCACGCCAGCCGAACGAGGCCCTGGCCAGCACCGCGTAGGGCACGCCCCAGCGCGCCCCGGCGTGGCCGATCAGCAGCATCGGGACCAGCACCACCAGATTGCCCAGCAGCACCGCCCACACCGCCTGGCCGGCCGACATCCCCTGCTCGATCAGGCCCGCCGCCAGCATGTAGGCCGGCACGGCGATGACCATGCCCAGCCACAGGGCCGCGAAGTGCCGCGCGCGCCAGGTGCGCTGCTCCGGCGTGGTCGGCGCCAGGTCCGGATTCCAGAGAGAGTTGTTCGCCTGATCCAATGCCGCCCCCGCGATCACGTCGTGAGCGGAGCATCGGTCAGGCGAGGGTGGGCGTCACGCGCTAAGTGGAGCGGCGGCTGTCGCCCTACCCCATTCCCGCATAGGCCAGGGTTGCCAGCCCCGCCCCGAACAGCAGGAACATCGCCACCAGCCCCACCCGGCCCCACTGGATGCAGGGTCCCATGTGCCGCAGCTCGGCGGAAGCCGGCTTGTTGATGTCGCATTTCCTGAAGAACACGGGACGCACGCGCACACGGGTCACAGACATGGCGTCGGCCATGGTGAACCTCCCTAACGATGCCCGCCCCTCTGACGGGGGCGTGGGTCGAGGTTAACACGAAACTCGCCTGATAGGCGAACTACGGGTGCCACCGTTCGCCTTGCGCGCATCACTCGCGCGGGCCCGGAAGCGGCGGCGATCGCAGCGGCACCGGGGTCGACTGGACGATGGAGGTCGTGGTCTGGCCGTGGGCGAGGAACCGGTCGAGAATCTGGTCCATGTTTTCCAGCGCGTCCAGATGGACCTTGAGGATGAAGCAGTCCTCGCCGGTGATGCGGTGGCATTCGGCGACCTGCGGGATCGACTCCGCCAGTTCGATGATCCTGGGAAGCTGCCCGGCCATCGGCCTGACCCGGATGAACGCCGTGATCGGCCACCCCAGCGCCTTCGCCGACAGTTCGAGGCGATAGCCCAGGATGACGCCGGCCTCCTCCAGCCGGGTCAGGCGCTCCTTCACCGCCGGGGCGGACATGCCGATCCGCCGGGCCAGTTCCGAAACGCTGGCGCGGGGATCGCTGTCGAGCAGCCGCAGCAGTTCGACGTTCCTGGCGTCGAGGAGCAGGTCGTTGAAGTGAAGGTTATTTCGCGCCATGACCTTCAAACCTGTCCTGATAACCCAGAATTTGCCTTTGACTCACCATGGACCCAGACCCGTTGCATTGCAAAGATGATGGCCTTCACGGATCGCGGCGATGCACGGAGCCGACATGACGCTTTCAACGTCCGGATCGACCTTGGCCGTTCGGTCGGCGCAAATCCCGCCGCATCTCTATTTCGTGGCCAGCGCGGTCTTCCACTATCTGGGCCCGGCCTTCGCGGTGCTGCTGTTCGCCCGGGTCGAGCCGCTGGGCGTCGCCTGGCTGCGGATCGCCAGCGCCGCGATCATCTTCGCGGCCTGGCGGCGACCCTGGCGATTCTTCGGCCGGCTGTCGGCCGCCGACCGCCGCACGGTGGTCGCCCTGGGCGTGGTGCTGGCCCTGATGAACGCCACCTTCTACCTGGCCATCGACCGGCTGCCGCTGGCGACGGTGGGGGCGATCGAGTTCCTCGGCCCGATCGGCCTGGCGGCGTTCGGCATGCGGTCGGTCCGCAACGGCCTGGCCCTGGCCGTCGCCGTGCTGGGGGTCTGCCTGCTGACCCAGGTCCGCATCGAGGGCCAGCCGATCGGCTACCTGTTCGCCTTCCTCAACTGCGGGCTCTTCATCCTCTACATCGTGCTCGGCCACCGGATCGCGGCGGGCGGCGGCGTGGCGGGAATCGACCGGCTGGGCATGGCGATGCTGATCGCCATGGTCGCGGCCCTGCCGATCGGCCTGCGCGACGCGACGCCGGCCTTCGCCCACCCGCTGCTGCTGGCGGCGGCGATCGGGGTCGGGATCTCGTCGTCGGTGATCCCCTATGTCTGCGACCAGCTGGCCATGGCGCGGTTGCCGCGCGCCACCTTCGCCCTGCTGCTGGCCCTGCTGCCGGCCACGGCGACGGTGATCGGCGTGGTCGTGCTGCGCCAGGTCCCTACCCTCTGGGAGATGGTCGCCATCGGCCTGGTGGTGCTCGGCGTGGCGATCCATCGGCCCGAGGGGCGGGACGCCTAGCTACTTGACGATCGTGTCCACCGTCTGCCGCGTGACCGCGTGATAGAGCGGCCGGGTCTGGGCGTAGATCCGCTTGGCGATCGGCTGGCCCCACGTGTCCTGCTCCATCAGGTCCTTGAACAGCGGCGCCACGAACTTGCGGCGGCCCTGGTCGGTGAGGAAGGCCTCCAGCGACGGCGTGGCCGGGTCGTAGCGGTTGGCGATAGCCAGTTGCAGCCAGACGAAGCGGATTTCGCTGTTGCCCTGGGCCGACAGGCCGAAGGCCTTGTCCAGCGCCGCCAGCCGCTCGGCCGACAGTTGGCGCGGCAGGCTGGCGACGAACCGCGTGCGCTCCGGCGTGCTCCAGGCCTGCCATTTGGCGGCCGGGGCGGGACCGCCCTTGGCGAAGGCGGCGGCCAGGGCGTCCACCGCCGGGAAGGCGGCCGACTTCACGTGGACGGCGTTGTCGGGCAGGCCGACCTCATAGACCCACTTGTCGACGCCGATCGCGGCTTCCAGCTTGGGGTCGCCCTTGATCAGGTTCTCACGCAGGTCGGCGACGAAGCCGGCCGTGGTCTGCGACTGGAAGGCGTGGCGGGCGAAATAGGCCTTCAGATAGGCGTCCCAGCGTTCGCGGCCGACCGCCTTCTCGATGGTGCGCAGGAAGGTCGCGCCCTTCTCGTAGGCGATGTCGGTCATGCCGTCGTCGGGGTCGCGGCCGGTCAGGTCCAGGTGCAGGCGGGTGTCGGGGCTGGCCGGACCGCCGACCTCCTTGATCGTGTCCTGCAGGCTGGTCCAGCCCAGGTCGGCCAACATTTGGGCGCGCTCGGGACCATAGAGCTTCTCCATGATCCGGTTCTCGAAATAGACCGTGAAGCCCTCGTTGAGCCAGAAGTCCGACCAGGTGGCGTTGTTGACCAGGTTGCCCGACCACGAGTGGGCCAGCTCGTGGGCCACCAGGCTGACCAGCGAGCGGTCGCCGGCGATGATCGTGGGCGTGGCGAAGGTCAGGCGCGGGTTTTCCATGCCGCCGAACGGGAACGACGGCGGCAGCACCAGCAGGTCGTAGCGGCCCCAGGCATAGGGCCCGTAGAGGCTCTCGGCCGCCTCGACCATCTTCTCGACGTCGACCAGCTCGTTGGCGGTCTTGTCCAGCACCGAGGGCTCGGTATAGACGCCGGTCCGCACGCCCAGCGGCTTGAAGGCCAGGTCGCCGACGGCGATGGCGATCAGGTAGGAGGCCACCGGCTTGTCCATCCTGAAGCGATAGAGGCTGCCGCCGGCCACGGGCTCGCCTTCCGGCGGGCTCAGCATTTCGGCGCTCATCACCGCCGTCAGGCCATCGGGCGCCAGGATCTTGGCCGTCCAGGTCTGGCGGATACCGGGGCTGTCCTGGGTGGGGATCCAGGTGCGGTTGAGGATCGCCTCGCCCTGGCTGAACAGGTAGGGCTTCTGCTTGCCGGCCGTCTGGGCGGGCGTCAGCCATTGCAGGGCCGCGCCGCCGGGGGCGCTGTCGTAGCTGACGACGATGCGGCGGGCGCCGTTTAGCGTGACGGTCAGCGGCGCGCCGAGGATCGGGTCGGCTTTGCCCAGTGTCCACGGCAGGGCCGCGCCCTTGGCGTCGGTGACGCCCTTGATCACCAGGCCCTTGCTGTCGAGCACCACCTCCTTGGCGTCCGGGGCGGCGGCGATGTCGAGGGCGGCCGTGCCGGTCATCTTCTGGCCGGCGAAGTCGGCGGTCAGGTCGAGGTCCACGTGGGTGACCCGCGCGACCAGCGGCTGGGCGTAGGAGTGGATGTCGTGCGCCTCGGGGGTCATCAGGATGGCGGGGACCGGGGGCTGGGCGGGCGTCGCCGCCATCACCGCCGTCGCGGCCGCGCCGCACAGGAGGAGCGCCAGCAGGGCGGCGCGGCCGGTGTGTCTCAGGATCATGGGAGCCGGTTCCGATTGCAGCGGGCGCCCGCCCGCACGTGGACGTTGCAACCGTCTTAGCTGAGACCCGTCCAGCGTCCAGCCCCAATACCAACCCTGTCATCCCGGGCGGAGCAAAGCGCAGACCCGGGACCGCCGGAAGAGCAGGCGTTCACGCGCCGGTCCCGGATCTTCGCGCTGCGCGCTTGTCCGGGATGACAGGTTGAAGATGCTCAGGGTCTAGGGACGCTCAGAGATAGTCCAGCAGACTCGTCCCGCCCGAGTTGACGCTGCCGTCGCTGTTGAACATCGAGGCCAGCTTGTCCGACAGGTTCTGCATGGCGATCATCTTGTCGTAGAGCGCCGGGGTCCAGCCCACCGCCTGGCGTTCCTCGTCGCTCATAGAAGCGTATTGCGTGATCAGGGTCTTGCCGAACGCCGAGGGGTCGGACGAGCCCTTGGTGCTGTTGAAGGCGCTTGAGACGCTGTCGCGGTTGCGGGTGCGGATCTCGGCCGCGGCCTGCGCGACCTCGTGGTCGGAGAACTGGTCGCCCTTGTTCAGCGCCACCGCCGCCAGCGACCGGTCGTCGAACTTGGAAAAGTCGATCTGGCCGTCGTCGGGGCCGGTGGCCATGCCGTCCTTGGTCGCGGCGGCGTACTGCTTGTTCAGCACGCTGCGGACGTCGGAGGCGACCTTCTCGATGTCGCGGGTGCGGGGGTTGGACACCACCCCGCCGGTGTCCTTGAGATAGGCCGCGACCGGGTCGCCCTCGATACCCTTGGGTTGGACGCCGGGCTTTTCCGTCGCCTGCTTGAGGCCCTCGGTCAGGGCGGCCTTGTCCTTGGCCCACTGGCCCATGGCCTTCTCCTCGGGGCCGGCGGCCTCGAGGTTGGCCAGGGCGGCCTTGTAGAGCCCGGTGTAGTCGCCGGTCACCCGCATGGCCGAGGCCGAGGCCGACAGGGCGGCGTCGCGATTGGCCTTCAATTGCAGGCTGGCCACCACCTGCTCCTCGATCGGGAACTTGCCGCCCTGGTTGCTGGCGATGGCGTACAGGCTGCGGCGGTCCAGGCCGCTGACGTCGATCGTCGCCTTGCCGTTCTTCAGGGCGCTGCTGGCCTTGGCGTCGGCCAGCAGCTTGTCCAGCGCCGTGCGCGCGGCGCTGACGACGGCGTCGGTGGTGCGGGTGTCGGTCTGGGCCGCCAGCGCCGCCTGGGCCTGGGCCGACAGGGTGACATTGACGCTGGAGCCGCTGGCCTTGGCGGCCGCCGCGCCGGAAGCGTCGGGGCTCGTGGCCGTCGTCGCGGTGTTGGCCGCCGCCGTCCCGGTGGTGGTCAGATAGGGGTTCGCCGCATAGCCGTTCGTGACACTGCTGACCATGACGACCCCAACGCATCCGTCGCGAGATTACGAATCGCGACAAGCCTGAAACACCGCCACACAAGGCGGCAACAGGGTTAAGGCCGCATTAACCATGATGGGCCGGAGCGCGGTTGGGGACACACACGCTCCCAGCGCCTTGCCGTGATGGCCACGGCCGTGGATCGCGTGTGTGTCCCCGTCGTTTCCCGCGACGCCTAGTCCCGCGCGCTGACCTGGGCGATCGGCGTGATGTCGCTGAAGTTGACGATGTCGCCGCTGACCTCGGCGCCGCGCGGCCCGGCCAACGAGGCCTGCATGGCGGCGGCGTCCTCGAAGGCCAGGTGAACCATGGCCACGAACGGCGCGGGGCCACCGTCGGGAGCCGACAGCCCCTTGAACACCTGCACGTCCTTCAGGCCGGTGGCGGCGAAGGCCTCCTTCACCAGCGGGATGTGGACGTCGTCGTAATAGGCCTGGTCGAACCTGCCGCCGGGGGTCGCGGGATAGAGCACGCTGAAGATGACCATGTCGTCTCGCCGATCTGGCGGCCTCGCTTGAGCGCGAGCCGTCCTGGCGCTCACTTAGGCACAAGCACGGCGAGGCGCCACGGAGGCGGCCGGCCGTCTTGCGCGGGCCGTTCTCGATCCAGCCGACCTCCAGGCGCGGATTGCCGGTGGTCTCGACTGTCGCCTCAGTTCTGCGGCCGGGCCACCACGAACCGCGCGACCGAATCCCGGAACGCCTGGACGTCCTTGTTCAGCTGGATCAGCTTCTCGACGCTGAGATTGGCCGAGGCGAACAGGGTCTGGCCCAGGCAGGCGCTGCGCGCCTGCATGTCGCGGCCCGAGCCGGTCAGGGTGACCACCACCTGGCGCTCGTCGGCGGGATTGCGTTCGCGTGCAACCAGGCCGGCGGCCTCCATGCGCTTGACCAGCGGGGTGACATTGCTGGAATCCAGCCCCAGACGGTCGGCGATCGCGCCGATGCTCAAGCCGTCGATCTCCCACAGCGTGCTCAGCACCAGGTACTGCGGATAGGTGATCTCCAAGGCGTCCAGCAACGGCTTGTAGGCCCGGTTGATCGCCATGCTGGCCCCGTACAGCGAGAAGCACAGTTGGTCGTCCAGCGTGGGCACGTAGCCGGGCTTGAGCGCGGAATCTGACATGGCGACCTCCTGTCGGACCGATCTCTTAGGGCGAAAATAGATGTCGTGACAACTTTCGCCTGGACAAGCCGCGAGGCCTCGGGCTACGCCATTAGATGTCACGACATATAATGTCGCTATCGATAACCAAGCTCAGGAAATGATCATGGCCCAGGACACTGTCGCGCCGCCGCGCGAGACCCCCGACGCGCTGACGCGCTACTATTTCCTGAGAGCCGGCGTCGCCGCCGTCTGGGTGGTCGTCGCGTTCACGCTGGGCGCGGCCAATCCGATCGCCGCCGCGATCCTGCTGGTGCTGTATCCGGCCTGGGACGCCTTCGCCAACGCCCGCGACGCCCAGGCCAACGGCGGCTTCCGGGCCAACGGCTCCCAGACCCTGAACCTGGTGGTCAGCGCCGCCACCAGCCTGGCGGTGCTGCTGGCCCTGCGCGCGGGCATGCACGCCGTGCTGGCGGTGTTCGGCGCGTGGGCCGTACTCGCCGGCCTCTTGCAACTGGCGACCGGCCTGCGGCGCTGGCGCGCCTATGGCGCCCAGTGGGCGATGGTGCTGAGCGGGGCCCAGTCAGCCCTGGCCGGGGCGTTCTTCGTCAAGCAGGCGACGGGACCGGCGACGCCATCGATCACCACGATCGCCCCCTACGCGGCCGTCGGCGCAATCTATTTCCTGGTCGCTGCGGTCGCTCTGACAATCAAGAACCGGCGCCGCACCTAGCGCCGACCGGAAGGGCGGGGGGCCGCGCCCCCGCCGCTAGTCCGCGTGAGCCGGCTTGCGCGGCGTCGACCACGGCTCCGAGACGTCGGCCAGGACCACGTCCAGGCAGTCGACGCTGACCTTCAGGTCGCCGCCGCCGGCGAAGGTCAGCAGCACGCTGCCGCCCGGCGCCTCGCCGGCCTCGAAGGCCACCGACAGCAGCTCGACCACCGCCGACTTGGCGTCGCGACGCAGCTTGCGGGCCTGGACGCCGGTGACGTCGCCCAGTTGCAGGGCCGAGCGTACGCGCTCCCCCTTCTTGCCCGCGCCTTCCCAGCGGAAGCGGTTGCAAGCCAGGGTCAGGGTGCGTCCCTGGGCGTCCCAGCGGATGTCGCCGATCTTGGCGACGGCGTCCTGCAAGGCGGCGGAGATCACCGCCAGGTCTTCGGCCTCGTGGGCCAGCAGCTTCAGGGGGGCGGCGTCAGTCATGGTCGATGTCGCTTTCGGGCTCGCCCTTGATGCGGCGCACCTGTGCTCCGCAGGCGCCCAGCTTCTCTTCCAGCCGTTCGAAGCCGCGGTCCAGGTGATAGATGCGGCTGACCGTGGTTTCGCCGCGGGCGACCAGGCCGGCGATCACCAGGCTGACCGAGGCCCGCAGGTCGGTGGCCATCACCTCGGCGCCTTCCAGTTGCTCGACGCCTCGCACGCGGGCCTCGCCGCCCGACACCGAGATGTCGGCGCCCAGGCGCATCAGCTCCGGGGCGTGCATGAAGCGGTTCTCGAAGATGGTCTCGCGGATCCGGCTCTCACCCTTGGCCGTGGTCATCAGGGCCATGAACTGGGCCTGCAGGTCGGTGGCGAAGCCCGGATAGGGCTGGGTTTCCAGATCGACCGCTTCCAGGCGATGGCCGTTGCGCTTGATGATCACCCCGTCCTCGGTGCGGATCACGCCCGCGCCGGCTTCTTCCAGCTTGACCAGCAGGCTGTCGATCAGCTCGGGACGGGCCCGGGTCAGCTGGACCTCGCCGCCGGCCATGGCCGCGGCCACGGCGTAGGTGCCCATCTCGATACGGTCGGGGATCACCGAATGGGTCGCGCCGTGCAGCTTGGCGACGCCGGTGATGGTGATGGTCGAGGTCCCCGCCCCTTCCACCTTGGCGCCCATGGCGTTGAGGCAGATCTGCAGGTCCAGCAGCTCGGGCTCGCAGGCGGCGTTGTGGATCCGCGTCACGCCGTCGGCCAGCACGGCGGCCAGCATGGCGTGCTCGGTGGCGCCCACCGACACGAACGGGAAGGTGATCTCCGCGCCCTTCAGGCCGCGCGGGGCCTGGGCGTAGACGTAGCCCTCGTGCAGGTCGATCTTGGCGCCCAGGGCCTCCAGGGCCTGCAGGTGCAGGTCGACCGGGCGGGCCCCGATGGTGCAGCCGCCGGGCAGCGAGACCTTGGCCTGGCCGGTGCGGGCGATCAGCGGGCCCAGCACGTTGAACGAGGCGCGCATCTGGCGCACCAGCTCGTAGGGCGCGAAGCCGCTGGTGATCTCCGGCGCGTGCAGCACCGTCTCCGAACCGTCCAGCCCTTCGCGCTCGTCCACATGGGCGCCCAGGCGGGTCAGCAGCTTGCCCAGGAACCTGGTGTCGGCCAGGCGCGGCATGTTGGTCAGGCGCAGCGGCTCGGAGGTGAGCAGGCTGGCCGCCATCAGCTTGATGGCCGAGTTCTTGGCGCCGCTCACCGGGATGATCCCGTTCAGCTGCGCGCCGCCGGTGATGGCGATACGATCCAATGAAAGTCCCTCGTCGCGCGGCTGAAGACGTGGGGGCGCCGCGCGGTCACATGTGAAGGGGCGGTTCTACCGGTTGCAAGGGCCCACGCAAGAGCCTGCACCGAATCCACACGGTTCGTCCTCAGTCGGACGACGGTTCGGGGGTTTCCGGCTTGGCCGCGGCGGCGGGCGCGGCTTTCCTACGGCGAAGATTGGTCCGCAGCGCCTGGGCCAGCCGCGCTTCGCGGGCCGCTTTCTCGTTGTCCGGCTTGGGGTTCTGGCTCATCTTTCCACAGGTGAAAGCGCCGCGACGATCGGTCAAGACGATTTTGGCTTTGCCAACCGCGTTTGGTTCGCTATACGCCCCCTCCTCTTCGCCGCGGTAGCTCAGTGGTAGAGCGCATCCTTGGTAAGGCTGAGGTCCTGGGTTCGAGTCCCAGTCGTGGCACCATCGGGACCCAGACCCTGCAAGGGGTTTGGGTCCCGACCACCCCCAACTCCCCATATCCCCACACCAAACCTAGGCGCCGGCTTTCCCGTGCGCGGCGCGGGCGGCCAGGGCATGGTCGATCACCGCGCGCACCTTGGGCGATAGCTGTCGGGCGGCCGGATAGAGGGCGTAGAGCTCGCGATCGGCGACCCGCCAATCGCCGAACGTCAGCTCGATCAATTCGGGAAAGCGGCTGGCCAGCCCCTTGGGCAGATAGCCAACGCCCAGCCCTCCCCGCACGGCGAGGGCGCCGAGGGACAGGTCGTCGACCGAAGCGCTCAGCGCACGCGGCGTGAAGGTGAAGGTTTCGCCGCCCGCGTGGGCGAACCGCCAACCGTGGATCGGCGGCGTGACGACGGCGGGTAGGCGGACCAGGCGACGCGGATGATCCAGGCTGGCGGCTTCGGGCCAGCGCTGCAAGAACGCGCGGCTGGCGAACACGCCATAGGGCGCGGCCCACAGCTTGCGGGCCACGTGACGACCGTCCGGCAGCGGGGCCAGTTGGAAGGCGACGTCGACACCCTCCTCGATGAGGTCCGGGACGCCGTTGGTCAGGCGCAGGTCCATGACGAGGTCGGGATGGGCCGCAGCGAAGTCCAGCAGCTGGGGCGCGAACTCTTCGTTGCACACATGGTAGGGCGCGGTGACCGTCAGGCGTCCCGAGAGCCGGGAGTCGCACAGGTCCAGGCCCCGCGTGGCCGCCTCGATCTCGTCCATGGCCGCCGTGCAGCGATCGGCGAAGGCGCGGCCGTCGTCGGTGAGGCCGACGGCGCGGGTGGTGCGGCGCAGCAGCTGGGTCTTCAGCCGCTCTTCCAGGGCGGCCACCCGGCGGCTGACCGAACTCGTGGGCAGGCCCAGGCTTCTGGCCGCCGCCACGAAACTGCCCTCGCGCGCCACCCGCAGGAAGATCGCCACGTCGTCATAGCCCAGCATGCGATCGCTCCTCGCCCAAACCTCAGGGTTCAGATCGGCGCCGGCGCCACCGAACGCAAGGCGGGCATTATCCCAATTATGGAAAACACAGCTCCATGGGCGCGGATTGTCCCATCACTTCATGGACGGCATCTCCCATCGCGCCTCGCAGCCTCCGCGAGGCTCAAGGAGTAGACCCCATGAAAGCGCTTGTTCAGGACCGGATCGGCTCTCCCCTCGACGTCGTGGAGCTGCGGGAAGTTCCCGAGCCGCACGCCGGACCTGACCAGACTCTGGTGCGGATGGGCG
>NZ_AKKF01000154.1 GCF_000281955.1 Caulobacter sp. AP07
CGCCGCCTGTCCGCCCCCATAGGGGGCGGAGCCTAAACGCGCGAACTCCGCCCCCTATGGGGGCGGACAGACCGCGAAGCGGTCAGGTGGGGGCAAGTGTTCACCGGCACGGTGGTGGAGATTTGAGATGGACCTGAACCTCCCCAACCACGACCCCGACGCGAACTGGGGCCTGCCCGGCTGGCTCTACGCCAACGACCGCTTCTTCCGCGAAGAACAGGACAAGGTCCTGCGCCCGTCGTGGCAGATCGTCTGCCACCTCAACGACATCCCGAAACCCGGCGACTTCCACACCTTCGACTTCCTGGGCGAGAGCACCTTCGTGGTGCGCGGCAAGGACGGCGGCGTGCGGGCTTTCGCCAATGTCTGCCGGCACCGGGCCGCGCGGCTGCTGGACGGGCCCAGCGGTCACTGCGCGCGGGTGATCTGCCCCTACCACGCCTGGACCTACGGCCTGGACGGCCAGCTGATCGGCGTGCCGCACCGCGAGACCTATCCGGCCCTGGAGATGGACAAGCAGGGCCTGGCCGGCGTCGAGACCGAGGTCTATCGCGGCTTCGTCTTCGCCCGGCTGGAGGGTGAGGGTCCGTCGGTGGCCGAGATGATGGCCCCCTACGACCACGAGCTGGCGCCCTACCGTTTCGAGGACCTGCAGCCGTTCGGCCGCGTCACCCTGCGGCCGCGCGACGTCAACTGGAAGAACATCAGCGACAACTATTCCGACGGCCTGCACATCCCCGTCGCCCACCCCGGCCTGACCCGGCTGTTCGGCCGCGGCTATGGCGTCGAGGCCGCGCCCTGGGTCGACAAGATGTGGGGCGAGCTGATCGAGGAGCCGTCGCGCAATCCGTCCGAGCGGATGTACCAGGCCGTGCTGCCCGACGTCGAACACCTGCCGCCCGAGCGCAAGCGGCTGTGGACCTATTTCAAGCTATGGCCCAACCAGGCCTTCGACATCTATCCCGACCAGGTGGACTTCATGCAGTTCATCCCGGTCTCGCCCACCCAGACGATGATCCGCGAGATCGCCTACGCCCTGCCCGACGCGCGGCGCGAGATGCAGGCGGCGCGGTATCTGAACTGGCGCATCAACCGCCAGGTCAACGCCGAAGACACCGAGCTGGTGGCCCGGGTGCAGCAGGGCATGGCCTCGCGCAGCTTCACGGCCGGGCCGCTGGCGGAGACCGAGGTTTCGCTCCGGAGTTTCGGCCGCAAGCTCCGGGCCCTGATCCCGCAGGCGCGGCTGCACCGGCCGCCGGAGGGGTGGTGAAGGCGCTCCCTTCAACCTCACAAGCAGCCGTCATCCCCCGACTTGTTCGGGGGACCCAAGCCGAGCCGGCCCCAGCCCTTCTTTCGAGCGCCGCGTGGGTCCCCCGCATAAAGCGGGGGATGACGACCCTATTGAGTTGTCATCCCGGACGAGCGCGCAGCGCGAAGATCCGGGACCGACGCGTGAACTCAGCGCTTCCGGCGGTCCCGGATCTTCGCTTCGCTTCGTCCGGGATGACAGGTTTTGTTGACGCTCTTGGGCGGGAACAGTGACCCGCGCCCCCTTCACCCGCGAGACCGCCGACGTCCGCCGCACCGCCCTGATCAACGCCGCCGGCCGGGTGCTGGCCGCCAAGGGCGTGGCCGGGGCCTCGGTGCGGACGATCTGCGCCGAGGCCGGGGTCAGCGCCGGGCTGCTGCGGCACTATTTCGACGGGGTGGACGCCCTGGTCGCCGAGGCCTATGCGGCGACCGGCGCGAGGATCGACGCGGCCCTGGAGGCGGCGGTCGCGGCGGCGGGCGACGATCCGCGCCGGCGCCTGTCGGCCTATCTGGTCGCCAGCTTCGCGCCGCCGGTGCTGGACCCGCAACTGCTGGCCACCTGGCTGGCCTTCTGGAGCCTGGTCAAGGTCGACCCGGCCATCGCCGCCATCCACCGCCGGACCTATGCCGGCTACCGCGCCCGGCTGGAGGAACTGCTGACCGCCTGCGACGGCGCCGTCGACGCGAGATTGGCGGCGATCGGCCTGACGGCCGTGGTGGATGGATTGTGGCTGGAGCTGTGCCTGGACGCGACGGTGTTCACGCCGGCCGAGGCCGGTGCGATCGCCGAGCGGTTGCTGGCGGGGTATCTGGGGTAAGCCCCCAAACGTCGTCATCCCCCGCTTTATGCGGGGGACCCAAGCGGCGTGTCAGATCGGCCGGCTCGGCTTGGGTCCCCCGAACAAGTCGGGGGATGACGGTTTGAAAATCAGGCTGCGGCCTGGTTGACGATGCTGCGGCCCCACGTCGCCCGGCGGGCTTCGGGCTCGGAGATGTGGACCTTGGCGGTCTTGCCCTGGGTGTGCATGTGCTTGGCCAGCAGTTCGGCCACGGCGGCGGCTTCCGGTTGGCAGGGGTAGGAGCCGATCAGCTCGGGAGCGTCGTTCCAGGTGACGTGCCAGACGCCGGAGACGGGTCGTACGAAATAGTTGTGTTCGTAGGCCATGGGTAAACTCCTCGGACTGGCTAAGCGTCGTTCTTACAGGGCCGACGTGACAGCTGTTTCAATGCTGCACGGCAACATCATGTTGCATTGCACACTGCACGGACCGAGCCAAGAGGACCAATGGTGAATCGGCGAGCAACTTTATGGCGCGCGAAAGCTTCGCCGCGCCGTTTCGCCCGTTAACGCCGCCAGGCCAGCAGCGACACCGCGCCGAGGATCAGGCTGACATAGAAGCCCAAACCCCACATCAGATGCTCGCCCTCGTCGTCGCGAAACCGCGAGTCGAGCAGGCGATCGCCGAGGGGGAGAATCCCGCCGAACCACACGACCATGCGACCGGTTGCGGTGAGGAGGCTGGTGATCATGGCCTGAGGCTGCGCTTCAAAGGTTAAGCTCATCTTTAAGGCGTAGAGACCTTCAAACTCGACCCCGCTCACGAAAACCTTCTCCCAACGGGAGAAGGAGGGGCCCGCGCCGCAGGCGTGGGAGGATGAGGGGTTACGCCCTCAACGGAGCGCCGGCACGCCGTCAGGCGCCGCCCCCTCTCCTCTCCGGAAGAGGGTTCGCTTAGGGTGGCGCCATGACCTTGACCGACGCGCTCCTGCTGCTGGCGTTCCTCATAGCCAACATGGCGTGCGGAGCCGCCGTCCTGTTCCACTATGCCCAGGTGAGTTCGATCGTGGCCCAAAGCCATCCGGAGATCTGGCGGAAAATGCAGGGGTATTCCTTCGCCGCGCGCGACGCCGCGGGACGCTTCTATTGCGGCCTCGCCCCGTTCCGGCTGAAGGACCCGGCGTTGTCACGGGCTCTCGTCAAGGCTTGGATCGCGACGGGCTTCTGGATCACCCTCGTCATCGCCGCCTTCCTGACGGCGGCGGTGCGGGAGGCGGCAAGCCGCTAGCCGTGCCGGCGGCGCGGATCATGGGTTCAAGTCCCGCGAAGCCGTGGATGAGCTGGGGACACACACTCACCCCACGGTCCGTGTGAAATGAGCTAGGCGGTGGGATGAGTGTGTGTCCCCGTCTCGTCCACCGCCCCCCGCCGCCGCGTCAGCCAGTAGAACGGAACCCCGACCGCCAGCAGGCCCACGCCCAGCAGCACCGCCTGGCCGCCCGCCCCGACCAGGGTCCAGACCGCGTAGAGGCCCGCCGCGATGGCGATGACGGTCAGGGCCAGGGTCGGGGCGATCCGCCGGGTCGCCTGCAGCTTCAGCGCCGCCAGGGCGCAGGCCAGGTAGGCGAACAGCGAGGCCGTGGTGGCCACCAGGGCGATGAAGGTGAAGAGGTCGGCCATCGACTTGGCGTAGTTCATCAGCACGATCGCGGTCAGGAAACCGGCCGAGACCAGGTGAGCCCGGGCCGGCGTGCCGCGCGCGGTCTCCTTGCCGAGGAAGGCCGGGAACACCCCGCCCTTGGCCATGGCGTAGGGCATCTCGCCCTGCAGCAGCACCCAGCCGTTCAGGGCCCCGAAGGCGCTGATCGCCGCGAACAGGGCCAGCACCTTGCCGGCGTTGCCGCCCCAATGCAGGCCGACGAAGTCGGCCAGCGGGGCGTTGGAGACCTTCAGAGTGTCGGTCGGCATCAGCAGCACCACCGCCGAACAGACCAGCAGGTAGATCAGGCCGGTGAAGATGGTCCCCACCAGGGTGGCGCGGGGGATGGTGCGGACCGGGTCCTGCACCTTGCCGGCCGGCACGGTGGCTGATTCCAGGCCCAGCAGCGCCCACAGGGTCAGGGTGGCGGCGGCGGTGATCCCGCCCGGGTGGATGTCGGACGCGCGAAACGGGGTCAGGCTGGCGCCGTGGTCGCGGCCGATCACCCAGAAGGCCAGGCCGGCCACCGCGATCAGCGGCAGCAGCTTGAGCACCGTGGTCACCACCTGCACCCCGCCCGCCAGGCGCGCGCCGGCGATGTTGACGGCGACCATGATCCACACCGCCCCCAGGGTGACGGCCAGGTGCAGGCCCGGGACCTTGGCGATGGCCGGGACCAGCACCGACAGGTAGCTGACCGCCCCGGTGGCGATGGCGGCGTTGCCGACCCACAGCGAGATCCAGTAGCTCCACGCCACCATGAACCCGACCAGCGGCCCGAACGCCTCCTGGGTGTAGGCGTAGGGCCCGCCGGCCTTGGGAAAGGCCCGGGCCAGGCCGGCGAACACGAAGGCCAGGCACACCCCGCCGGCGATGGTCACCAGCCAGCCGAACACCGCGTTCCAGCCGTAGGGGGCCAGGGACGCGGGCAGCATGAACACCCCCGAGCCGATCATGTTGCCGACCACCAGGGCCGTGCACATCCAGAAGCCCAGGGCTTTGGGGGTGGGGGCTTGGGGGGTCATCCGATCACACTCTCAGACAGGTCGTCACTTGCCCCCACCTGGCGGCTGCGCCGCCTGTCCGCCCCCATAGGGGGCGGAGTTCGCACGGCCAGGCTCCGCCCCCAATGGGGGCGGACGACCGCGAAGCGGTCCGGTGGGGGCAAGTGACGAAACCGCCGCCCTAGAACTTCTGCCCGAACTTGATCCCCATGAACCGCGGCTGGTTGGGCACCTGATAGACTTGGTTGCCGCAGATCGACTCGTTGCACTCGGCGTAGCGATAGAGGCTGGCGCGCTTGTCGAAGGCGTTCTTGACGAACAGCTCCACGCTCCAGCTGTCGCGATCGACCCCCGTGGTCAGGTCCAGCACGCCATAGGCCTTCTGCCGGCCGATCAACTCGCGCTCGATCAGCCGCAGGTCGGTCCAGCTGCCGGTCTGGTAGACCCCGGCCGCCTGGACGTGGGCCCGGTACTCGCCCCAGTCCCATTCGTAGCGGCTGGTCAGGTTGGCCTTGAACTTCGGGGTGATCGGCAGGACCGAGCCCTTGGGCGCTTCCGGATTGGGGCAGTTGGTGACCTGCTGGCCGTTGACCAGCGTCAGGCAGAAGTTCTGGGTCAGATGGGCGCTGGTATAGGCGGCCGAGCCCGAAACGGTCCAACCGCGCATGACCGCCCAGTTGATGTCGGTCTCAACGCCCTTGACCCGCGCGCTGCCGGCGTTGTGCACCTCGGTCAGGCTGTTGGCGCCCAGCAGGCCGACCTGGAAGTCCTTCCAGTCCTCGATATAGGCCGCGCCGTTCCAGCGCACCCGGTTCTCAAGCCAGGAGGTCTTCCACCCCAGCTCGTAGTTCTTCAGGAAGTCCGCGGTATAGGGCGGGACCGTGCCCCGGCGGTTGATGCCGCCCGGCCGGAAGCCCTCCGAATAGGTGGCGTAGACCAGTTTGTCCGGATCGATCTTGTAGGTCAGGTTGACCTTGGGCGAATTGCCCTTCTCCTTGATGCTCTTGTCCAGGTTCGTACAGGGCGAGTTGGCGACGACCGGCGGGCCGAAGCACTGCTTCTCGCCCGAACTGAACGGGAAATCGATCCCGAAGCCGAAGAAGCCCTTCAGGGTGTTGTGCGCCTTGAAGAAGCGGATGCCACCGGTCAGGGTCAGCTTGTCGGTGATGTCGAACGCCACTTCGCCGAACGCCGCCTGGTCCTCGTCGACGCGCTTCTGCTTGGTCAGCCACACGGTGTGGGGATAGCCCGTCACCGAGAAGTCCGTACCCAGGGCGTCGATCTTGTAGTTCTGGAAGATGTCGTGCTTCTGCTGCTGGTAGAACACGCCGCCGACGAAGCGGACGCGGTTTTCCTGCGGGCTCGAGATGCGAATTTCGTGGCTCTGCTTGGTGTAGCCGTCCCGAGCCTGGATGTACTGCGACGGATCCACCGGATTGCCGGCGTTGTCGGTATAGTACTGCCCGTAGGTGGTCAGGGTGTCGTAGAAGAACGCGTAGTCGTTGTAGTCCGACGAGCTGTCGACCGTGCGCTTCAGGTACGAGCCGGCATAGACCACGTCGAAGTTGCTGATCTTGCCCTCGACGGTCAGGGCCGCCTGACCCCATTTGTCGTTGGAACCTTCGGGATAGTAGTGCGCCACCTTCAGGTCGCCCAGGGAGGGGTCGAAGGCGAACAGGCCGTGGACCTTCTGCTGCTGGCCCATGATCGTGGGGGTGATCACCCAGTTCTCGCCGGCCTCGATGCGCAGGGCCGCCCGCGCGCCATAGGTGTCGACGTCGTTGTAGTCGTTCTTGACCTGGCCGGCGTTGTTGCGGGTCACGCCCGAGGTCGGGAAGGTGCGCGACTGGGGCACGTTGTCGATATAGCCGCCGTCGTGCTCGGCCCAGCCGACCAGGCGCACGGCGACGGTGTCGCTGATCGGCTGGTTGACGAAGCCCTCGACCACATAGCCCGGATCGCCGTGCGCGATGGTGTTGGCCTCGACATCGTAGCCGGCGCTGAAGCCCGCGGTGGTGGGCTTGTTGGTGATGATGCGCACGGTGCCCGCCATCGAGCTGGCGCCGTACAGCGTGCCCTGCGGCCCCGACAGCGCCTCGACCCGGGCGATGTCGTAGATGTGGACGTCCAGCGCGCCCTGGATCGTGGTGATCGGCTGCTCGTCCAGATAGGTGCCGACGGTGGGCAACGGGCCGGAGTGGTTGGCGTTGTCGCCGCTGACCACGCCGCGCATGAACACGCTGGAGAAGCCCGGCGAGGTGGTCTGGATCGACACGCTGGGCAGGAACTTCACATAGTCGTTGAGGCCGGTGATCTGGCGCTCTTCCAGGGTCTTGGTCCCCAGGGCCTGGATGCTGACCGGCACGTCCTGCAGGTTTTCCGACCGCTTCTGGGCGGTGACGACGACTTCCTCCAGGGCGACCGACCCGGTCTGGGCCTGCTGGGCTTGAGCCGCCACCCCCGTGAGCATGGATGAGGCCAGTAGAGCCGTGGTCCACAGGCCACGCCGATTGTTGGGTTTGTTCAACGCCATGTTCGCTCCCCGCGCCGCGTTTAGGAGAACGATGCTCTTCTGCGTCCCGGCGCCCGGCAAGACGCAAAATTCAAAGTCGCGTCAATTACGCCGACTGTTGCAGAAATAGCAGAGCCCTGATCAAGTGATCAAAATTCGGGCGCGGCGGGATAGGCTGACAGGACCGGCCCAAGGGCGGTCTTCAGCGGCTCCAGCCACGGCTCGTAATGCTGCCAATGCTCGACGGCGTCTTTGAAGATCGGCTGGCGGACCTGCTCTGAACTTGCGGTGCGGACGGCGCGGTCGTTCTCGTGGAAATTCAGGCAGGACGCCTCGAACGGCAGGCCGCAATAGTCCAGCAGGGCGCGGATCTCGCGTTCCGGGTCGGCGACCATCGATTCGTAGATCACCCGATGCACCCTGCCAGGCAACACGGCGTCGTAGTGGGCCATCAGCGCCACGTAGTCGGCGTAGTAGCGGCCGATGTCGGCCAGGCCGTAGCTGAAGTTCTGGCCGCGGGCGAAGTGCTGCTTGAAGCCCGAGAAGCAGCAGCCCATCGGATGGCGGCGGGCGTCGATGATCTTGGCGTTGGGCAGGGCCAGGGCGATCAGCCCGATATGGGCGAAATTGTTGGGCATCTTGTCGATGAAGAACGGCCGGCCGGTCTTGCGCTGCACCCGCGTGCGCTCGAGGAACTCTTCGCCCAGGGCCTTGAGATCCTCCGGACTCAGGGTCGCCAGGATCTCGGGATAGGCCGAAGGATCCTTGGTCGTGCCGGCGCCGCCCAGCCGCCGGGCCATCGAGGTGATGTCGGGCAGCTCCATCGTGCCCTCGACCGCCGAATGGCTGGCCAGGATCTGCTCGATCAGGGTGGAGCCCGAACGCGGCAGGCCCAGGATGAACACCGGGTCGGGCGCCGGGCAGCCCTGGCCGGCCCGCGCCGCGAACAGCTCGGCCGTCAGCGTCGCCCGGCTGCGCGCCACGTGCCGGCTGATGGTCTCCGGATCATAGGCGATCTGGGCCCGCCGCAGGGCCGCGCCGCGGTCGTAGTGGGCGAAGGACTCGGCGTAGCGCGCGGCGTCCTCGTGGGCCTTGCCCAGGGCGTAGTGCAGGTGGAAGCGGTCCTCGTCCTCCAGGTCCGCCCGCGCCAGCTGCCCCTCCATCGCCGCCAGGTCGGCGTCGCTGAAGCGGTAGGTTTTCATGTTGGCCAGGCTCCACCAGGCCTCGCCCAGGGCCGGGGCCTGGTCGACGGCCTTGCGGTAGGCGGCCACGCAGTCGACCGAACGGCCGACGGTCTTCAGGGCGTGGCCATAGCTCATCCAGCCCTTGGGCTGCCGCGGATAGCGGGCCAGCACGTCCTCGTAGAGCCCGATGGCCTGGGCGTATTCGCCGATCCGCGCCAGGGCGGCGGCCTTGAGGTTGGCATAGGCGGGGTTGCGCGGCTCGCCGGCCAGCAGTTGGTCCAGATGGACCAGGGCCTCCTCCGAGCGCCCCTGGCGGTAGACCACGGTGGCCAGGTTGTGGCGAGCCGCGGTGAAGCCGGGCGCCAGTTTCAGGCAGCGGACCAGCAGGGCCTCGGCGTCGTCGTGACGACCCAGCCGGGCGACCACCTCGGCCAGCATGCGGATCGCCGCCGGCTCGGCGGGCTTGGCCGCCAGATAGTCGCGCAGGATCTGCTCGGCCGGGCCCAACCTGTTGTCGACCAGGGCCGAGGCCGCGGCCATCAGGGCCGGGTCGTGCACGCCGGCCCGGATGCGCTGGGCCTGGGCCGCCTGGGCGCCGGCCTCGTCGCCGACCAGTTCCAGGCCCTCGGCCAGGCCGCGCCAGGCCTCGGCCAGGGTCGGCTCCAGGGCCACGGCGCGCTTGAAGGCGGCGATGGCGGCCTGGGTGCGGCCGAGCCGGGCCAGGATCAGCCCGTGCTCCAGCTGAACCTCCGGCGCGTTGACCAGGGCCCGGGCCAGCGGATCGACCACCGCCAGCGCCGGCTCCAGCTCGTCCGACAGCCGCAGGGCGGCGGCCAGCATCAGGGTCGCCCCGGCATGGCGCGGCACGGCCTCCAGGATCGCCCGCGCCTGCTCGGCGGCCAGTCGCGGGTCGACGGCCAACAGGCGCTGGGCGTGGGCGAGCGCGGTGGCGAGGCTGCCGGAGGGCTCGGTGGTCTGGGACTGCATGGGCGGTATCGGATGGCGGTCAGGAAGGGATGTCAACGGCGTCTTGTCCTAGGTCCTCCCCCTGTGGGGGAGGCGGTCGCGCAGCGACCGGAGGGGGGAGGGATAGGGCGTTCAATTCCATCCGCGGCCGACACCGCTGGCTCCCCCCACCGACCCTTCGGGTCGCCTCCCCCACAGGGGGAGGACCTGGAACGGGACGCCCTAGATCCGGTCCCTCAGCGCGTACCAGCTCAGCCCCGCCACCGTCAGCGGCCAGCGTAGCAGCCGCCCGCCGGGAAACGACGGGGTCGGCAGGCGCGACAGCAGCGCCACCCCCTCCCCGTCGCCCAGCGCCGCCTCGGCCAGCAGCTTGCCGAAATAGGGCGCCAGCATCACCCCCTGGCCCGAATAGCCGGCGGCGATCCGCACGCCCGGGGCCAGCTGGCGCACGAACGGCGCGCGGTGGACGGTGATGCCCAGGGTCCCGCCCCAGGCATGGGTGACCTTCACGTCCGTCAGTTGCGGATAGACCTTCAGCATGTGCCGCCGCACGAAACCCTTCAGGTCGCGCGGGAAGCCGGGGCTGTAGTTCTCGCCGCCGCCGAAGATCAGCCGGCCGTCCGGGCTCTTGCGGAAATAGTTGATCACGAAGCGGCTGTCGGCGACGGCGGCGTTGCTCCGGATGATCGCCTCGGCCCGTTCGCCCAGCGGCTCCGTCGCCAGGACGAAGTTGTTGATCGGCATCACCCGGGCGCGGGCCGTCCCGCCGACGAGGTCGTCCAGATAGCCGTCGCCGGTCAGGATCAGCTGGTCGCAGATCACCCGGCCCTTCTCGGTCTCCACGACGATCGACCCGCCCTCGCGTCGCCAGGCCGTGGCCCGGCTGCGCTCGTGGATCACCGCCCCAGCCGCCATCGCCGCCCGCGCCAGGCCCAGGGCCAGGTTCAGCGGATGCAGGTGGCCGCCGCCGCGGTCGACCGTGCCGCCGTGATAGACGCCGGTCCCCAGCTCGTCGGCCAGGGCGTCCTCGCCGATCAGCGCCAGCTGGTCGTAGCCGTAGCGCTCGGCCATGAAGGCGATGTGGGCCGCGTCCTCCGCTTCGCCGCCCTTGCGGTGGCGGGCGTGGATCATGCCGGGGGTGAAGTCGCAGGCGATCTGGTGGCTGGCGATCAGGCCCAGCAGGTGGGCGCGGGCCGCCTGGCTCATCCGCCACAGGGCCAGGGCGTCGTCGCGGCCGACGGTCTTCTCCAGCCAGGCCTGGTCGTTGCGCTGGCCGACATGGACCTGGCCGCCGTTGCGCCCCGAGCCGCCGGACCCGACCTGGGCGGCCTCCAGCACCGTCACCGACACGCCCCGGGTCGCCAGCTCCAGCGCCGCGCCGAGGCCGGTGTAGCCGGCGCCGACCACGCAGACGTCGGCGCGGGCGTCCTGTTGCAGACTTGGAAGCGTGGGGAAGGGATTGGCGGTGGCGGCGTACCAGGAGGCGGAGGGGTGGCCGGTGTTGGCGAACACTTACTTGCCCCCACCTGGCGGCTTCGCCGCCTGTCCGCCCCCATAGGGGGCGGAGCCTGAAGCGCGCGAACTCTTCCCCCTATGGGGGAGGAGGGTCGCGGAGCGACCCGGAGGGGGCAAGTGCGCGACCACGCTGGCCTCAAACATTCAGCAACAAAAACTCCCGCTCCCACGGGCTGATGGTCCGCATGAAGGTCTCGTACTCGGCCTGTTTCACCGTGGCGTAGGCGTTGCAGAACGTCGCCCCCAGCAGTTCGACCAGCGGCGTGGCGGCCTCGAACAGGGCCACCGACTCCAGCAGGCTGCGCGGCAGCTCGATGCCCCGGTTGTTGGCGTCGGTGTCGACCGGGGCGGTGGGGGTCAGGTTGTGGACCATGCCCAGATAGCCGGCCGCCAGCACCGCGGCGATCGCCAGGTAGGGATTGGCGTCGGACGACGGGATGCGGTTCTCCAGCCGGCGGTTGGCGGGGTCGGACGGCGGCACCCGCAGGCCGCAGGTGCGGTTGTCGTAGCCCCACTGGGTGTTGACCGGCGCCCCCGAGTCCCGCGCGATCCGGCGGTAGGAGTTCACATACGGCGCCAGGATCGCCATGATCGCCGGCAGGTAGCGCTGCTGGCCGGCGATGAAGGCGTAGAATATCGGGGTGGCGTCGCCGGTCTTCGGGTCCGAGAACAGGTTGTTACCGTCCTCGTCGAGGATCGACTGGTGGATGTGCATGGCGCTGCCGGGCTCGGCGGCCATCGGCTTGGCCATGAAGGTGGCGTAGATCTCGTGCTCCAGCGCCACCTCGCGGATGGTGCGCTTGAACATGAACACCTGGTCGGCCAGCTCCAGCGGCGCCCCGTGGCGCAGGTTGATCTCCATCTGGGCCACGCCGCTCTCGTGGATCAGGGTGTCGATCTCCAGGCCCTGGCGTTCGGAATATTCGTACATGTCCTCGAACAGGGCGTCGAACTCGTTGACCGCCGCGATCGAATAGCCCTGGCGGCCGGTCTCGGGGCGGCCCGAACGGCCGATCGGCGGCTTCAGCGGATAGTCGGGGTCGGTGTTCTTCTCGACCAGGTAGAACTCGATCTCCGGGGCGACGATCGGCTCCCAGCCCTTCTCGCGGAACAGCGCCACCACCCGCCGCAGCACCTGGCGCGGGCTCTCCTCCACCGGCCGGCCGTCGGGGTGGAAGGCGTCGTGGATCACCTGGGCGGTCGGGTCCTGGGCCCAGGGCACCACGGCCAGGGTGGCCAGGTCGGGGGTCAGGAAGATGTCGGTGTCGGACTGCACGGCGTTGACCGCCCCCTCGAACTCGGGGAAGTCGCCGGTGATGGTCTGGTAGAACACCGCCAGCGGCAGGTTCATCGACGGGGCGCCCAGGAACTTGCGCACCGGCATGATCTTGCCCCGCGCCACGCCGGCTAGGTCGGGCACGACGCACTCGATCTCCTCGATGTTCTGGCGGCCGAACCAGTCCTTGGCGTCGTCGAGCGAGGCCACCCCGCGCGTGGTCTTGGGGGCGGGCTTGGATTTCTTTTCTTTGTACTTCATGACACCAAATCAGAAATGGCACAAAAAATGCTGCCGGCGCCCGGAAATATTCGGTCCAGGACTATGCGTCGTCCTGCCTGCTGACCGCATAAACCGCACCACCCGTCACAGACGCGGCGACAGTATATCTTATCGCGACCTTCGCGTGAGCCTCATTCAGGTTTTTCTCAAGCATTCCCGGAAGTGCATCAGCGACATCGCCATAGGTTCCCCCTTCGCTTGACGCCTTACTAACAACCCCTTCCACCTTCGAGACGACGCGAGCCGCCTCGCTCAGAGTAATGGTTTTATCCACCCCCATCGCTTTTCCATTGATAAACTTATTAGAAGAACATGAAACTATAATGCACAATTTTGCACTTTCCGCACAGGCATCTTCTATCTCCTTCAAAGATACCACTTCTCCATCCGGAAGCGTTATATTCCCATGCTCATTATGACCGACTATTACCAATATTTTTTTATCGTTATCTTTGATGTTTGAAATAATATCGGCAGAAGCAGATATTGACTTCTTTGCCATTGAAAGAGATTCGAATTTTCCGACCGCCTTGCCCAGCATTTCCAATTCAGCATCCGATGGGGGGAAGCCATACATGACGCTGAAATCCTGAGCATTTCGCGGAGCAATCAAGATGCAATCGACCTCATTGGCCGTAACAGCATCGGTTGACCAGGACAGATGGTGAAATCCGTCCTGCGCCAAATGCGAACCAAGCGCGTTGTCCATGGCGCCACGCATGCTGGCGCGCGCTGCGGCGTCCTCCTCCAGCACCCCCCTCGCCGCTCCGGCGCCATGCCAAGTATCGTCGGCGACACCTCCAGGAATCCGATGAGAAAACGCCTCGGCAGCCTCACGCGCGATAACTGGCCCCTCATGCACGGGGATCATGAGGCACGCTTTCAGGCCCAGGAGCGGAACCGCCAACAGCGCCCCCAATCCCCAAGACGATCGATTGCCCCCCGCCATATTCGCCCCCTCAACTCAAATAGGTCGTCCACCTCACGCCTTGGGCGCGCTCCTCAGGACCAGACAAGCCCGCCACCGACTTCCTCACAAAGGCGGGAAAAGCCACTCCGATCAAAAGAGCATCCCTTGGGGAATAAGCCCCCTCGCGCCCATACATCCAAAACACAACAAACAAAGAGCATCCAAGCACCATAGCAATGGTTACAGCCCAGTATATTGGGTCAGATATAACCGATCTGTGCTCAGCCTTGGAGAGAACTCTTCTAAGAGAATACCACTGCAAAATTTCCTGCACGGCGGCTCCGGTCATGGCAGAGACCATCATCATTGGAACCGTCATGAAGCCCCCCAGCCGTGCAAAGGAATTAATTTAACCTATTGAGAGTTGAGTCAAATAAAAATTAACTACCCTCGATAGCCTTCAACGCCCGCAGCACCGGCTCGGCCGCGTCCAGCGACTTCCTGATGATCCCCACCAGCTCGTCGATCTGACCGTGGGTGATGATCAGCGGCGGGCAGCAGACGATGCTGTCGCGGATGGCCCGGACCATCAGGCCGTTGGCGATGCACAGGTCGCGCACCACCGGCCCGGCCTCGCCCTCCTTGTCGAGGAAGCGGTGGTTGGTGCCCTTCTCGCGGACGATCTCGACCGCGCCGATCAGGCCCAGCGAGCGGGTCTCGCCGACCAGCGGGTGGTCGTTCAGCGTCGCCAGGGCCTTGGCCAGGTAGGGGCCGGTGTCCTCGCGCGTGCGCTCGACCAGGCCTTCGCGCTCGATGATCTCAAGGTTCTTCAGGGCCACGGCGGCGGCGGTCGGGTGGCCCGAATAGGTGAAGCCGTGGATGAAGTCGCCGCCCTTCTCGCGCATCTCGGCGACGATGAAATCGGCCACGCCCACGGCGCTGATCGGCAGGTAACCGGACGACAGGCCCTTGGCCATGGCGATCATGTCGGGCTTGATCCCGTAGTGCTGGTGGCCGAACCACTGGCCCAGCCGCCCGAAGCCGCAGATCACCTCGTCGCAGACCAGCAGGATGCCGTACTTGCGGCACAGGGCCTCGACCGCCGGCCAATAGCCGTCCGGCGGGATGATCACCCCGCCCGCCCCCTGGACCGGCTCGCCGATGAAGGCGGCGACGTTTTCCGGGCCGACCTCGAGGATCTTGTCCTCGATGGCCTGGACCGCCCGGTCGCGGAAGGCGGCCGGGTCCTCGCCGAAGCCCTCGCCGAACGCGTAGGGCTGCATCACGTGCTCGATGCCGGCGATCGGCAGGTCGCCCTGGGCGTGCATGGGCTTCATGCCGCCCAGCGAGACGCCGGCCACGGTCGAGCCGTGATAGGCGTTCCAGCGGCTGATGAAGACCTTGCGGTTGGGCTGGCCCTTCAGCTTCCAGTAGTGGCGGGCCAGGCGGAAGACTGTGTCATTGGCCTCCGAGCCCGACGAATTGTAGAACACGTGGGTCAGGTGGCCGCCCATCTTCTCGGCGATCTTGGCGGCCAGCTTCACGGGCGGCGGCGTCGCGGTCTTGAAGAAGGTGTTGTAGTAGGGCAGCTCCAGCATCTGGTCGTAGGCGGCCTTGGCCAGGTCCTCGCGACCGTAGCCGACATTGACGCACCATAGCCCGGCCATGCCGTCGAGGATCTGGTGGCCCTCGCCGTCGTGGATGTAGACGCCGTCGGCCCGGGTGATGATCCGGCTGCCGCCCAGCTCCTGCTGCAGCTTGTAGTCGCTCTGGGCCGGCAGGTGGTGGGCCAGGTCCAGGCGCTTGAGTTCGGCGATGTCGTGGTTGCGGATCGGGACGGTCATCGGGGGTGCTCCTGGGTCTTGTTCTTATTCCCGCTCATCCCGGCGAAAGCCGGGACCCAAGCGGTGCTTGTCGTTTCGTCCCGGATGTTCGCCGCCGGCTCGGCCTCAAGTCCCGGCTTTCGCCGGGATGAGCGGATGGGAACTAGGCGGGCGGGCGCAGCCCTTCCCCCCGCAGCGCCCGGCCGAACAGCTGGAAGAAGGCCTGGCTCTGCGGGTTGAGGTCGGTGCGCCATTCGGGGTGCCACTGCACGGCCAGGACCGGCGCGCCGCCTACCGTCGCCGACACCGCCTCGACCACCCCGTCCGGCGCGCGGGCCTCGACGGTCAGGCCGTCGCCCAGGCGGTCGACACCCTGGTAGTGCACGGAATTGACGGTCGCGGCCTCGGCGTTGAAGGCCGTGGCCAGCACGCCGCCAGGGGTCAGGGCCACCTCGTGCAGGTGGTCGAACATGCCGTTGAAATCGACGTCGTCGGGCGCGTGGTGCGCGATCAGGTCGTCGGCCGCCGCCCCGCCTCCCTGACCCATGTCGCGGCGCAGGGTGCCGCCGAACGCGACGTTGATCTCCTGGAAGCCCCGGCAGACTCCGAACACCGGCTTTCCCAGGTCGAGCATCGCCTGGATCAGGTCGGCGGTCATGGTGTCGCGCGCCGCGTCGAACGGGCCGGGGGCGTCGGAGACGTCCTGGCCGTAGAGCGCCGGGTCGAGGTTGGACGGGCTGCCGGTCAGCATCAGGCCGTCGAGGCGGGACGCCACCTCGGAAGCCTGCATCAATTCGGGCATCGACGGGACCAGCAGGGCCGCGGCGTCGGCATAGCGCATGGCGCTGGCGACATAGCGGTTCATCACCGCCTGGGCCGGCTCGATCCCGACGGTGCGGGTGCAGCAGATGATGCCGGCGACGGGTCTCATTTCCGTTCGCCCTTACTCTCCGTTGTCATCCCGGAAAGCGCGCAGCGCTTGTCCGGGACCCAGGTGAACCGCACCGCCTTCGCCCAGTCCCCTGGGGCCCGGACAGCCTCTGCGAGGCTTCCGGGATGACAACCGTGGGAGGGGCGGAAGGAAGGGTTCACGACAGCAACACCGCCGGCGAGCAGGCGTGCCAGCCCAGCCACACCGCCTCGCCCAGCTTGAAGTCCTCCTGGTCCCAGCGGGTCAGGTTCGAGCGCGTCACCTTCACCCGGCGACCACCCTTGATCTCGACGTCGTAGACGCTCTCGCTGCCCAGATAGGCCTCCAGCTTGATCACCCCGGCCACGGCGTTCGTGCCCATCGGCGCGTCGCCCATATTGGGCGGCGGCGAGCCTTCGGGGCGCTTGTGCAGCTCGATCTTCTCGGGCCGCAGCGCCGCCCAGACCGTGCCGCCGCGCGCGCCGGTGACCCCGTGGTCGAGGAAGATGTCGCAGTCCACGTCCGGCGACCGGACCACCGCGTGGCTGGGCTCGTCGACAGCCAGCACGCCCTCGAACAGGTTCACGCTGCCGATGAAGTCGGCCACGAACCGGCTGTTGGGGAACTCATAGAGGTCGCTGGGCCCGGCCACCTGCTGCAGCAGGCCGCGGTTCATCACCGCGCAGCGGCTGGCCAGCGCCAGCGCCTCGTCCTGGTCGTGGGTGACCATGATGAAGGTGATGCCGACCTTCTCCTGCAGGGTGCACAGCTCGGTGCGCATCTGGTCGCGCAGCTTGGCGTCCAGGGCCGACAGCGGCTCGTCCAAAAGCAAGACGCGCGGCCGCTTGACCAGGGCCCGGGCCAGGGCGACGCGCTGGCGCTGGCCGCCCGACAGTTGGTCGGGCTTGCGGCCGCCCAGGCCGGTCAGCTGGACGAGGTCCAACGCCTCCTCGACCCGGCGGTCGCACTCGGCCCGCGAGACGCGATCGACCCGCAGGCCGTAGGCGACGTTGTCGGCCACGCTCATGTGCGGGAACACGGCGTAGGACTGGAACACCATGTTGACCGGCCGCTTGTTGGGCGGCACCTGGCTGACGTCCTGGCCATCGATCAGGATGCGGCCCTCGGTGGGCGTCTCGAACCCGGCCAGCATCCGCAGCAGGGTGGTCTTGCCGCAGCCCGACGGGCCCAGCAGCGAGAAGAACTCGCCCTCCTGGATGGTCAGCGAGACGTTGTCGACGGCCACCATCTTGCCGAAGCGCTTGGTGACGTTCTCGAAGGTGATGATGGGTTGGTTGGTTTCAGCGCTCACCCGATTGCCCCCGAGCTGGATCCAAAAAGTCCGTCATCCCCCGCTTTATGCGGGGGACCCAAGCCGAGCCGGCCCCAGCCTCGTCTTGCAGCGCCGCTTGGGTCCCCCGAACAAGTCGGGGGATGACGGCGGTGGGGGCGCGGGATGAGCGCGGAGTTTGTGGAGCGCTCATGCCTTGTCCCCATGCCCGGCCACGCCGGCCGGGTCGCCCTGCAGCTTCAGCGCCACCGCCGTCAGCAGCACGGTCAGCACGATCAGGATGGTCGAGGCGGCGTTGACCTCGGGCGTCACCGAGAACCGCACCATCGAATAGACCTTCACCGGGAAGGTCACTGTGTCTGGCCCCGCGGTGAAGAAGGTGATGACAAAGTCGTCCAGGCTCAGCGTGAAGGCCAGCAGCGCGCCCGCCACCAGCGACGGCGCCATGTGCGGCAGGATCACGTCCTTGATCGTCCGCCACTCGCCGGCCCCCAGGTCGCGGGCCGCCTCCTCCATCTCTCGGTTGAAGCTGGCCATCCGGGCCCGCACCACCACCGCCACGAACGGGAACGAGAACGACACGTGGGCGATGGTGATGGCCCCCAGGTTCAGCGGCCACGGCAGGCCCACCGGCCACGGCAGCACCTTGGCGAAGAACACCAGCATGGCCACGCCCATGCAGATCTCGGGCACCACGATCGGCAGGGCCAGGGCCCCGTCCAGCGCCGTCTTGCCGGGGAACCGGAAGCGCCACAGGGCCAGGGCGACCATCGCCCCGAGCACGACGCTGAGCACGGTGCACAGGGCGGCGATGGTCAGCGAGTTGGCGAAGGCCTCGATCAGGCTGTCGTTGTTGAGAGCCTTCTCGTAATATTTGAGGGTGAAGCCCTTCCAGACGATGTTGCGCCGGCTGTCGTTGAAGCTGAAGGCCATCAGGGCGATCAGCGGCGCGTAGAGGAACACCCCGACCGCCGCCAGCCAGGCCTGCATCTGCCAGCGGCGGAGGTATTCGAGCGGGCCGGGGGGGGATTTCTTGGTCATCGGACAGCCCCGAGGATGAGTTGGGGACACACACTCACGGCACGGTCGGCGCCAATATCGGCAAGGACTTGGGGGTGAGTGTGTGTCCCCGCCCATCGCACGGCTTCGAGAAGGCTCATCCCCGTCCCTCCTTCTTCCGTCCCACCACCGCCTGCACCGCGATCGCCACGAAGGTCAGGTACATCAGCAGGAACGACAGGGCCGCGCCGAACGGCCAGTCGTTGGCGCGCTTGAACTGGCGCTCGATGACGTTGGCGATCATCTGGCTGTCGGGGCCGCCCAGCAGGTCGGGGGTCAGGTAGGCGCCCAGGGCCGGGATGAAGGTGATCAGCACGCCCGAGGCGATGCCCGGCAGAGCCAGGGGCACCACCACCTTGAACAGGGTGCGCATGTGGCCGGCCCCCAGGTCGAGGCTGGCCTCCAGCAGCGACTTGTCCAGCCGGTCCAGCGCCGAATAGAGCGGCAGCACCATGAACGGCAGGTGGACATAGACCAGGCCGACGACCACCGCGAAATTGGTGTGCATCATCTCCACCGGCTGGAACGGGGCCAGGGGCGCGACCTTGTCGGCGATCCCCCCCAGCCACTCCAGGCCCTTGTTGATGTAGCCCTCGTCCCGCAGCACGGCGATCAGGGCGTAGGTGCGGATCAAGAGGTTGGTCCAGAACGGCAGCATGATCAGCAGCAGCAGCCAGGCCTTGGCTTTCTGCGAGGCGAAGGTGATCGCCAGGGCGACCGGGAAGCCGATCACCAGGCACAGGCCGGTGGTCAGGGCCGCCACCCCGGCCGACTTCAGGAAGATCTTCAGGTACAGCGGCTCGATCGCCCGGGCGTAGTTCTTGAACGTGCCGGTGATGGCGATCTGGGTCAGGCCCTCGTTGTGACCGAAGCTGTAGGCCCAGACGATGGCCATCGGCACGAGGAAGAACAGCACCAGCCACACCAGCGGCGCGCCCAGCGCCGCGGCGAAGACGCTCTTGGCCTGTTTCCAGCTCTGCTCCATGCGCCTTGCTCCCCTTCCTCGTTCCTCCCCCTGTGGGGGAGGCGGCCCGAATGGGCCGGTGGGGGGAGCAGACCCACCTCGGCCAACTCCCCCCTCCGTCGCCTTCGGCGACACCTCCCCCAGAGGGGGAGGACCTAAAGCCCCTAAGCCGCCCGCACCCGGGTGATCACCTCTTCGTACAGGCTGGCCTTCTCGGCCCCCTCGAACGCCCCGTACTCGCACTTGCTCATGATGTCGGCGGCCGGGAAGATCACCGGGTTGTCGCGATAGGACGCCGGCATCAGCGCCTTGGCCGCCGCGTTGGGGGTCGGGTAGAGGATGGTCTTGGAGATCTCGGCCCCGGCCTGGGCGTCCAGCAGGTAGTTGATGAACTTGTGGGCGTTGTCCGGACGCGGCGCGCCCTTGGGGATGCACAGGGTGTCGGAGTTGATCAGCGACCCTTCCTTGGGGACCACGAAGCCGAGGTCCGGGTCGTCCTTCATCACCTGAGCGATGTCGCCGTTATATTCCAGCACCAGGTCGACGTCGCCGGCCACCAGCATGTCCTGGCCGTTGTCGTCGTGGAACGCCTTCACATAGGGCTTCTGCTTGATCAGCATCCGCTCGATCTCCTTGACCAGCTCGGGCGGGATGTTGTTGACGCTGTGGCCCTTGTACTTGGCGGACAGGCGGATCAGGTCGGCGCTTTCCGACAGCAGGGCGATGCGGCCCTTGTACTGGTCGCTGTCGAACAGCCACTTCCAGCTGTCGGGCACGCCGTTCACCTTGCTCTTGCGATAGCCGATGCCCAGCACCAGCCAAGTGTAGGGCATCGAGAACCTGCGGCCCGGGTCGTAGGCCGGATCGAGGAAGGTGGGGTCGATGTTCTTGATGTTGGGGATCTTGGAATGGTCCAGGGCCTCCAGCATGCCCGCCTGGCCCATGCGGGTGACGAACTCGTTGGACGGCACCACCACGTCGTAGCCGGCGTTGCCCGCCTTCAGCTTGGCGAACAGCTCGTCGTTGGTGGCGAACAGGCTCATATTGACGTCGACGCCCGAGGCCTTCTTGAAGTCGCCCAGGGTGGTCTCGCCGATATAGGTGTCCCAGTTGTAGAAGTTCAGCTTGGCTTCCTCGCCGCCGGCGGCCGGAGCCTTGGGCTTCTCGCCGCAGGCGGTGAAGCTGATGCCGATGGCCGCGGCGCCCATGGCCGTCAGCAGCGAGCGGCGTGTGCCGAGAATGCGATTGGTGCTCATGGCCCTGGTGTCTCCCCTTGAATTCGTCTGGTGACGGATAAATCAGAACTCCCCTCCCCTTGATGGGGAGGGGTCGGGGGTGAGGGTGACTACGGCGGTGGCGGCGACCTCGGCCGCGCCACATCCGGAACCTCCTTCACCCCCATCCCCGGCCCTTGCCCCCATCAAGGGGGAAGGGAGATCATCCTTGCAACTCAAGCTCCCTACTCGCCACGCAACCCTCAGGCGTTGCGCAGATACCAGTCATAATCCAGCTGCGTGACCACCTCGGCGAAGCGCGCCTGCTCGGTGCGTTTCACCGAGACGAACATCTCCACGAACCGGTCGCCCAGATAGTCGCGCAGCACCGTGCAGCCCTCGAACAGGTTCACCGCCGCGTACCAGTCGGTGGGCAGACGGATCTTCTCCTGGGCGGCGGCCGCGTAGCCGTCGCCGACCACCGCCGGGCCTGGGTCGATCCGGTTGGTGATGCCGTGGTGGGCGCAGGCCAGCAGCACGGCCAGCACCAGGTACGGATTGCCGTCGGCTCCGGCCACGCGGTGCTCGACATGCCGGGTCGGCGGCGGGCCGGCCGGCACGCGCAGGCTGACCGTGCGGTTGTTGACGCCCCAGGTCGGGGCGACCGGCGCGTAACTGTTGGCCTTGAAGCGGCGGTAGCTGTTGGCGTTGGGCGCCAGTATGGCCATGCACTCGGCCATCAGCGCCTTCATGCCGCCGATCGCGTGGCGCAGCAGGTCGGAGCCTTCCGGATCGTCGCTGGCGCACAGGTTGTTCCCGGCCCCGTCGTTGAAGCTGACATGGACGTGGAAGCCGTTGCCGGCCTTGTCGGCCCACGGCTTGGCCATGAACGTCGCCTCGCTTCCATGTCGCAAAGCGACGCCTTTGGCGGCCCGCTTGTAGCGCAGGGCGTCGTCGGCGCAGGCCAGGGCGTCGGGCTTGTGCTTGAGGGTCAGCTCGACCTGGCTGGGGGCAAACTCCGAGATCGCCCCTTCCAGCGGCACGCCCAGCACGTCGCAGGTGTCCCACAGCTCGCGCAGGAACGGGGCGATGGCCTCCAGCTCGGGCAGGCCATAGACCTCGATGCCCTGCGGCCGGCGGCCGGTCAGGGCCGATTTCGGCGGCTGCAGCTCACCGTTCGGGCCGCGCTCGGTGTCGACCAGGTAGTATTCCAGCTCGCAGGCCGCGACCGGCGTCAGGCCGTCGGCGGCGAAGCGGTCCAGCACCCGCTTCAGCACATGGCGGGGGTCGAGGTCGTTGGGCGCCCCGTCCAGCTCGTACAGCGACAGCATCACCTGGCACATGTCCGGACCCAGCCACGGGGCCAGGGTCAGCGTGCCCGGCACCGGCCGGGCGCGACGGTCGGCGTCGCCGTCCTCCCAGACCAGGCCGGTCTCCTCGCAGTCGGCCCCAAGCGTGTCGACCACCAGGATCGAGCCCGGCAGGAAGCGGCCATAGTCGTAGATCGCCTGCAGTTCGTGGACGCGCAACCGCTTGCCGCGCGGCACGCCGGTCATGGAGGTGAAGAACACCTCGACGTACTTCACGCCAGGGTTGGCGGCGAGGAAGTCGCGGCATTCCTGGGGATCAGCGACGCTCATGAACCCTCTCCCGGAGGGGAGAGGGTATCGCGCGACGTCATCATCAATTCAGCCCCTCCAGCGCCCCGGCGAACCCGTCCACCGCCGCGACCAGACGGTCGATGGCGGCGTCCTCGGTGACCGGCGACACCAGCATCATGGTGTGGAAGGGCGCGATCAGCACCCCACGGTTGATCAGCCACAGATGAAGCGCGGACAGCAGGTCGGGGTCCAGCGCCTCGCGCATCGCGGCGGCGTTTTTCGGTGGAGGATCGGCCAGGACCAGCTCGACCCGGGCCCCGACATGGACCACCGACCAGGCCAGGCCCCGGGCGGCGATCACCGCGCGCAGGCCCGCCACCAGCCGCTCGGCCCCGGCCAGCATCCGGTCATAGGCCGTATCGGTCATCACTTCGGACAGCATGGCGCGCATGGCGGCCAGGGCCAGGGCGTTGCCCGAAAGCGTGGTGCCGATCCCCGACTGTCCCAGCCCGACCTGGGCGGCGGCGCGGTCCATGCGTTCGGACAGTTCGGTGGTCACGCCCCAGACGGCGGCCGGCACGCCGCCGGCGATGGCCTTGCCGACCACGAAGATGTCCGGCTCCAGGCCGTGGGCCCGCGTGTAGCCGCCGGGGCCGGTGGAGATCGTGTGGGTCTCGTCGATGACCAGTAGGGTCGCGCTCTTGCGCGTTAAGGCGCGCAGGGCGTGGTGGAAGCCAGGGTCCGGCAGGATCATCCCGCAATTGGTCATCACCGGCTCGGCCAGCACGGCGGCGACGTCGCCGGGGGCGAGCGCCGCTTCGAGCGCCGCCAGGTCGTTGAACGGCACGACGCGGGTGGTGGCGGTCAGGTCGTGGACCTGGCCCAGCAGGCCCGGCTTCATCGCCGGTTGGCCGTTCTTCAGCACCACGAAGGCGTCGTCGACCATGCCGTGGTAGCCGCCGTCGAACACCAGGATCACGGGACGTCCGGTCACCGCCCGCGCCCAGCGGATGGCGGCCCGGTTGGCGTCGCTGGCCGTGGTCGCCGCCTGCCACAGCGGCAGGCCGAACCGCTGCGCCAGCAGCCGGCCGACGATCACCGCCGCGGCGGTGGGCAGCATGAAACCGGTCCCGCGCATCGCCTGGTCGGCGACGGCCCGGGCCACGGCGGGCTCGCCATGGCCGAACATCGCCGGCGTGTCGGCCAGGCAGAAGTCGTCGTACAGCTTGCCATCGACGTCGGTGATCTGGGCCCCGACGCCCTGGGCCGCGAAGACCGGACAGGGGCTGGCCCAGTCGGTCATCCAGTGCATCGGCGCCCCGCCGCGCCAGACCTCGGCCGACTGCCGCGACATGGCGATGGAGCGCGGGTGCTCGGCGGTGAAGCGCGCGGCTTCGGCGTGGAGCAGGTCGGAGAGGGTGGGCATGGCGGCGGGTTGGGGATTCATGGCGGAGATCCTCCGCCAAGACCGCCCTCTTCCTCCCGTCCCTCCCCCTTGTGGGGAGGGTGGCCCCGAAGGGGTCGGGTGGGGGATCGGTGCAGAGCGCTTAGTGCGGCGGTGAAGCCCCCCCCACCAGCTTCGCTGGTCCCCCCTCCCCAAAAGGGGGAGGGACAGGTGACGATGGAAAACCTCATCCCCCCACCCCGCCGAAGCACAGGTACTTGGTCTCCAGATACTCATCGAGCCCCTCGGACGCGCCCTCGCGGCCAAGACCCGAATCCTTGACCCCGCCGAACGGCGCGACCTCGGTGGAGATGATGCCTTCGTTGATCCCGACCATGCCGGCCTCGATGGCCTCGGCCACCCGCCAGCAGCGGCCGACGTCGCGGCTGTAGAAGTACGAGGCCAGGCCGAACGGCGTGGCGTTGGCCAGTTCGATGGCCTCGGCCTCGGTCTCGAACCGGACGAGCGCCGCGACCGGGCCGAAGATTTCTTCCTGGAAGATGCGCATGTCCGGCGTCACGCCCACCAGCACCGTCGGCGTGTAGAACCGGTCTTCGTCCAGGGGATCGGGCCCGCCGCCGGTGAGCGCCTCGGCCCCGGACAGGATGGCTTCGCTGACCAGGTCTCCGACCTTGCGCATGGCCTTGGCGTTGATCAGCGGGCCGATGGTCACCCCCTCGTCCGTGCCTGCGCCCACCTTCATCGCCGCGACCTTCTCGGTCAGCCGCGCGGCGAAGGCGTCGTGGATGCCCGCCTGGACGATCAGCCGATTGGCGCAGACGCAGGTCTGGCCGGTGTTGCGGTACTTGCTGGCGATGGCCCCGTCGACGGCGGCCTCGAGGTCGGCGTCGTCGAAGACGATGAACGGCGCGTTGCCGCCCAGCTCCAGCGACAGCTTCTTCATGGTGCCTGCGCACTGGGCGTAGAGCAGCTTGCCCACCGGGGTCGAGCCGGTGAACGACAGTTTCCGCACCCGCGCATCGTCGCACAGCGCCTTGCCGATGGCCCCGCTGTCCTTGCCGGTGACGATGTTGAGCACCCCGGCCGGCACGCCCGCCTCGACCGCCAGCCGGGCGATGGCCAGGGCGCACAGCGGGGTCTCGGCCGCCGGCTTGACCACCACGGTGCAGCCGGCCGCCAGGGCCGGGCCGACCTTGCGGGTGATCATGGCGATCGGGAAGTTCCACGGCGCGATGGCCGCGCAGACCCCGACCGGTTGCTTGATCGACACCAGCCGCTTGCTGGGGTCGGGTGTCGGGATGGCGTGGCCGTAGGACCGCTTGGCCTCCTCGGCGAACCAGTCGACGAACGCCGCGCCATAGACCACCTCGCCCCGGGACTCCGCCAGCGGCTTGCCCTGTTCGGCGGTCATCAGCCGGGCCAGGGCCTCGGCGTGGAGCAGCATCAGGTCGGACCACCTGCGCAGGATCGCCCCGCGGTCCTTGGCGGTGCGGGCGGCCCAGGCCGGGAAGGCGCGATGGGCGGCCTCGATGGCCACCTTGGTCTCCGACGCGCCCAGGTCGGCGACCTGGGCGATCACCGCGCCGTCGGCCGGGTTGGTCACGTCGAAGGTTCGGTCAGCCTCGATCCAGAGACCATCGATGAGGGCGGCGGTTTCGACGAGTTCGAGCCTCATGGTCATCACCTCAGCGTCACGGACACCGACTTCAGGTCGGCGTACTTGTGCAACGCGTGAAGGCTGCGGTCGCGACCGAAACCCGACTGCTTGAAGCCGCCGAACGGCATGGTGATGTCGCAGGCGTCCCAGCCGTTGATCCACACCAGGCCCGCCTTCAGGCTCCGCGCGCCCTTGAACGCCCGGTTGATGTCGGACGTCCACAGGCCGGCGGCCAGGCCATAGACGGTGTCGTTGGCGAGCTGGATGGCCTCGTCGTCCGAGGTGAAGGTCTGCACCCCCAGCACCGGGCCGAACACTTCCTCGCGGGCCAGGGTGTGGTCGGGCTCCAGGCGGTCGAAGATGGTCGGCTCGACATAGAAGCCGCCGCTGTCCTGCCGCGCCCGCCGGCCGCCCATCAGCAGGCGGCCGCCCTGGCTGTGGGCGGTGGCGATGTAGTCGAGGGCGGTGTTCATCTGCCGCTCGCTGACCATGGCCCCGAACACCGTCGCCGGGTCCAGCGGGTCGCCGGGGACCATGGTCCGGGCCACGGCGATCACCCGGTTGAGGAAGTCGTCCTTGATCGAGGCCTCGACCAGCAGGCGCGAGGCGGCGGTGCACACCTCGCCCTGGTTATAGAACACCCCCCAGGCGGCGGCCTGGGCGGCGGCCTCCAGGTCGGGGCAGTCGGCGAAGACGATCTGCGGCGACTTGCCGCCCAGCTCCAGCGACACCCGTTTCAGGTTGCTGCGGGCCGAATATTCCATCAGCCGGCGGCCCGTGGGGCCCGAGCCGGTGAAGGCGATCATGTCGACGTCCATCGACAGGGCCAGGGCCTGGCCGGTCACGCCGCCGAGGCCGGGGACCACGTTCAGGACCCCTGCCGGGAGCCCGGCTTCCAGCGCCAGTTCGCCCAGCTTCAGGGCGGTCAGGGGCGATTGTTCGGCCGGCTTGAGGACGACGCTGTTGCCCATGGCCAGGGCCGGGGCGACCTTCCACATCGCCATGTGCAGCGGGAAGTTCCACGGCACGATGGCCCCGATCACCCCCAGCGGCTCGTGCACGGCATAGCTCAGCCGATCGACCGGCGAGGCGCCGACCTCGCCATAGACCTTGTCCAGCGCCTCGGCGTACCAGCGGGCGGTGTTGATCGCCAGCGGCACGTCGACCGCCCGGGCGTCGCGGATCGGCTTGCCGGTGTCGAGGCTCTCCAGCAGCGCCAGCTGCTCGGCGTCGCGCTCCATCAGCTCGGCCAGGCGGAACAGCACCCGCTTCTTGTCGCGCGGCCCCTGGTCGCGCCAGCGGCCGTCCTCGAAGGCGGCGCGGGCGCTGGCCACGGCGCGTTCGACGTCGGCGGCCTCGCAGGCGGCGACCAGGTTGATCACCGTGCCGTCGCGCGGCGAGACGTTGTGGAAGGTCGCCCCCGAGGCCGCCTCGACCAGCGCGCCGTCGATCACCGCCCGTCCGGGCAGGGCGAGGGTCTTCAACGCGTCGATGGGGGAAAGCACGGTCACGGAACGTCTTTCATAAAACTGTGATCACAGTTCGCGCCGGAAGGGCGGCTGTCAAGGTGGGAGGGGACGCGATGCGCGCCGCGCCCAAACGATGGGCGCCGCCGACGCGATCGGGGACAGGCCCATGGGCCTGTCCCCCGTTTTGCCGCGGCCTTCACCCGCCCGCCTCCACGGCCACTCGCATCTTGTCCATGCCCTCGCTCAGGTCCGCCGCGATCGCCCGCCGCGCCCCTTCGGCGTCGCCGGCCTTCAGCGCCCCCAGCGCCTCGGCGTGGCGGTCGGCGACCAGGCCGTCGGCCCCGACCCGGCCGAACACCACCCGCATGAACGGTCCGATCTGCAGCCACAGCCCGCCGGCCATCGACAGCAGCACGTCGGCCTCGGCCCGTTCGTAGATCGCAAAGTGGAAGCGGTGGTTGGCGGTCATGTAGCGGTCGACGTCGCCGAGCGTCAGGGCCGTGTCGACCTCCGCGTCGATGGTCTGCAGAAGCTTGATCAGGGCGGCGTCGGCGCGCGGCGCGGCGCGGGCCGCCAGCTCGGGCTCGATCCACAGCCGCGCCTGGGACAGCTGTTCCAGCCGGGCGGCGGTCAGGGACGGGACGCTCAGCCGCTTGTTGGCCGGGTTGATCGCCAGGGCCCGCTCGGCCACCAGTCGCCGCACAGCGTCGCGCACCGGCATGGGCGAAACCCCGAGCTCGGCGGCCAGGCTGCGCAGGGACACCCCGACCCCGGGGGCTATGCGGCCGGTGATCAGGGCCTGGCGGATGGCTTCGTAGACCTGGTCGTGGACGGCTGGATTGTCGGCCAGGGCGCGGCGGGATCGCGGCTCCGACATGGTCCCTCCCTCGGCTGGCCTTTAGCGGGGCTCATCCCGGCCTCAGCAGGTCGGGGGTTGCCAGCAGGCCAACAATTGCGATCACAATGCAAGGCCCTCTGGAGACTCCCGCCATGCCCGATTTCGGCGCAAACGACCTCGACGCCTTCTGGATGCCGTTCACGCCCAACCGGCGCTTCAAGGCCAATCCGCGGATGCTCAGCCACGCCGAGGGCATGTGGTACCGCACGCCGGACGGCCGCCAGATTCTCGACGCCACCTCGGGCCTGTGGTGCGTCAACGCCGGGCACAACCGGCCGAAGATCGTCGAGGCGATCCGCCGCCAGGCCGGCGAGATGGACTACGCCCCGACCTTCAACATGGGCCACCCGGCGGCCTTCGCCTTCGCCAGCCGCATCGCCCAGATCACCCCGCCGGGCCTGGACCGCATCTTCTTCACCAATTCCGGCTCGGAGTCGGTCGACACCGCCCTGAAGATCGCCCTGGCCTATCACCGAGCCCGCGGCAAGGGGACCAAGACCCGGCTGATCGGCCGCGAGCGCGCCTATCACGGCGTCGGGTTCGGCGGCATCTCGGTGGGCGGCATCCCAACCAACCGCAAGTATTTCGGCAGCCTGCTGACCGGCGTCGACCACCTGCCCCACACCCATGGCGTGGCCGGCAACCTGTTCAGCCAGGGCCAGCCGAAAAACGGGGCCGAACTGGCCGACGCCCTGGAGGCCATCGTCGCCCTGCACGACGCCAGCAACATCGCCGCCGTGATCGTCGAGCCGGTCGCGGGGTCGACCGGCGTGCTGGTGCCGCCCGAGGGCTACCTGCAACGCCTGCGGGCGATCTGCGACAAGCACGATATCCTGCTGATCTTCGACGAGGTGATCACCGGTTTCGGCCGGGTCGGCGCGGCCTTCGCGGCCGAGCGCTTCGGGGTTACGCCGGACATGATCTGCATGGCCAAGGGCCTGACCAACGCCGCCGTGCCGGCCGGGGCGGTGGCGGCGTCCGACACGATCTACCAGGCGATGATGGACGGGGCCGACGCGGCCATCGAGCTGTTCCACGGCTACACCTATTCGGCCCACCCCCTGGCCTGCGCGGCGGGGATGGCGACACTGGAGGTCTATCAGGAGGAGGGCCTGTTCCAGCGCGCGCTGGAGATGGAGCCCTATTGGCGCGAGGCCGTGCACAGCCTGCGCGACGCCCGCCACGTCATCGACATCCGCGACTTCGGCCTGATCGCCGGCATCGAGCTGGAGCCCCGCCCGGGCGCGCCGACCGCCCGGGCCCTGGCGGCGTTCGAAACCGCCTTCGACCAGGGGCTGCTGACGCGGGTGACGGGCGACATCATCGCCCTGTCGCCGCCGCTGATCATCGAGAAGCCGCAGGTGGACCGGGTGGTGGAGACGATCCGGGCGGTGTTGGCGGGGGTGGATTGATCTCTCTCGCCACCCCAAACGTCCGTCATCCCCCGACTTGTTCGGGGGACCCAAGCCACGCCGGCCAGATCAGCTTGGGTCCCCCGCATAAAGCGGGGGATGACGGACTATGGAAACGCGCTGGAGTGCTATAGCTCCACCCGCGAAGCTTCATCCCCACGAGACCGCCCATGGCCCTCACCGACGCTCCGGCCCACAAACCCCGGCCGACGCCGATCAGCGCCAACGCGGTGATCCTGGCGGCGATCTTCGCCGGCCTGGCGATCGCCCTGGCCCGGCTGCCCGATCCGCCCGGCGTGCTGACCTTCGCCTTCGTGGTGGTCGGCTGGATCCTCAGCGTGGCGATCCACGAGTTCTGCCACGCCCTCGTGGCCCACAAGGCCGGCGACCACACCGTGGCCGAGAAGGGCTACCTGACCCTCGACCCGCTGAAATACACCGACCTGTCGACCAGCCTGGTCCTGCCGCTGCTGGCCCTGGCCATGGGCGGCATCGGTTTTCCGGGCGGGGCGGTCTATCTGCGCGACGACCTGATGCGCAGCCGCCGGGGCCGGGCCCTGGCCTCGCTGGCCGGACCGCTGGGCACGCTGCTGGTGCTGGCCTGCCTGGCGATCGGCCTGGCCGCCGACCGGACGTTCGGCGCCCGGGACAGCGCCCTGACCCACGCGGCGGCGTTCCTGGCCCTGCTGCAGGCCTGGGCGCTGATCCTCAACCTGCTGCCCCTGCCGGGCCTGGACGGTTTCGGGGTGATCCGCCCCTACCTGCCGCCGGAGATCCAGCAGAAGGCCGTGCGCCTGGGCAACCTGGTGTTCATCGGCCTGTTCCTGGCGATCTTCTTCGTGCCGCCGGTGTCGCGGCTGTTCTTCGGCCTGGCCTTCCTGCTGACCCACGCGTTCGGCGTCGCCGGGCCGGACATCGGGGCCGGCTACGAGAGCTTCCGGTTCTGGACGGCGCTGGCCGGCGGCTAGGGCCGCCATCCCACCTCCACCAGGATCCGGCCCGGCCCCATGGCGTAGAACAGCCAGCCGCCGCGGATGGCGCGCGGTTCGTGCCAGGCCTCGTGGCCGGCGGCGACCAACCGTTCGTAGACGGCGTCGACCTCGGCCCGCTCCGGCAGGATGAAGCCGACATGGTAGGTGTTGGCGCCGGCCATGACGCCGTCGGCCCCGCCGAACTTCTCGATAGGCCGGCTGAGGATCAGCTCCAGCCCGGCGTCGTCGTGGAGGATGGCCAGGCCGTCCTGGCCTCGGGTCTCGACGGCCTTCAGGCCGAAGATGTCGACGAAGAAGTCGCGCGCGGCGGCGACGTCGGGCACGTGCAGGTCGAGGTGGTTCAGTCGCATGGATCGCTCCGGTCGTATGGAGCCCACGTGGGAGCGGTCGTTCGGCATGGCCCACACGCGAGCACCCGGCGAACAGCCGCCGGGCTTCGCGTCGTGGGTGCTCGTGCGCGCCTCGGAAGGCGGCATGCTCAGAGCTTCCGGAAACCGGAAGGGGTCGGGCTTACCGGGAACCGACCCTGCCTTTTTCGACGAACGGGGTTCTAGCGCGGGAGAAAGCGCAGGCGCAAGCGCCGCTTGAAACCCTCTCC
>NZ_AKKF01000155.1 GCF_000281955.1 Caulobacter sp. AP07
CGCTTCCGGGATGACAACCGTTTGGGAGCTCCATCGAAGCGGTGGCCAATCATGGTTAACCGAACCTCAACGCCCGCCGCGCTACACCTCGCCCATGCGCCGCGCCCTCGCCTGCCTGCTGACGATCGCCGCCCTGGCCGCCCCGGCCAGCGCCCAGGTGCGCGCCAAGCCGACCCGGGTGATCCCGCCCGTCTCGGCCGCGCAGCCCGTCGAGGCGCCCAATCCGATCCTGCCGATCCCGCTACCCCTGGCCGCCGGCCGCCAGGGCCAGGACCCCAACCAGTGCCGCGCCAGCTGCGCCAAGGCCTATTACTTCTGCGGGGCCAGCGGCGACGACGACGGCTGCGGCGGCCAGTGGGCCCAGTGCAAGAGCCGCTGCACGGCGACCTACTCACGCCTGGGCGGCTGACTTCACAAACCCCAACCCCCGCCGTCATCCCCCGACTTGTTCGGGGGACCCAAGCCGAGCTGGCCGATCCGATGCGCCGCTTGGGTCCCCCGCATAAAGCGGGGGATGACGAATGGAGAGGGCGGAGGCTCCCTACCCCAACGGCAATTTGACCTGCCGGATAACGCTGTTACGCTCTCCTGAACAACGATAAGTCAGGGAGAACGCGATGGCTCCGGCATTGCCTAAGGCCTGCATCATTGGCGCGGGCTGCAGCGGCTTCACCACCGCCAAGCGGCTGAAGGACGCCGGCGTCCCCTATGACTGTTTCGAGGCCTCCGACGACATCGGCGGCAACTGGTACTACCGCAACCCCAACGGCCTGTCGGCCTGCTACGAGAGCCTGCACATCGACACCTCGAAATGGCGCCTGGCCTTCGAGGATTTCCCGGTCCCGGCCGGCTGGCCCGACTTCCCGCACCACAGCCAGGTCCTGGCCTATTTCAAGGACTACGTCGCCCATTTCGGCCTGCGCGAGACCATCACCTTCAACACCAAGGTCGTGAGCGCCCGGCGCACCGACGACGGCCTGTGGTCGGTGACCCTGTCGACCGGCGAGACCCGGCTCTACGACGTGCTGCTGGTCTGCAACGGCCACCACTGGGACCCGCGCATCCCCGACTATCCCGGCCAGTTCGACGGCGTCGCCTTCCACGCCCACGCCTATAGCGACCCGTTCGACCCCGTGGACATGCGCGGCAAGACCGTCGTGGTGGTCGGCATGGGCAATTCGGCCATGGATATCGCCAGCGAGCTGGCGCAGCGGCCGATCGCCGGCAAGCTGATCGTCTCGGCCCGGCGCGGGGTCTGGGTGTTTCCGAAATATCTGAACGGCAAGCCGTCGGACAAGTCGGCCATGCCGCCGTGGATGCCGCGCAAGCTGGGCCTGGCCATCGTCCGCAAGCTGATCCGCAAGCATGTCGGGCGGATGGAGGACTACGGCCTGCCCAAGCCCGACCACGAGCCGCTGGAGGCCCACCCCTCGGTGTCGGGCGAGTTCCTGACCCGGGCCGGCTGCGGCGACATCACCTTCAAGCCGGCGATCAAGGCGCTGGAAGGCCCCAATGTCCGCTTCGCCGACGACAGCGTCGAGCCCGTCGACGTCATCGTCTTCGCCACGGGGTACCGGATCAGCTTCCCGTTCCTCGATGAACCGGCCCTGGTCCCCGACGCCGACCATCGCCTGCCGCTGTTCAAGCGGATGATGAAGCCGGGCGCGCCCAACCTCTTCTATATGGGCCTGGCCCAGGCCCTGCCGACCCTGGTCAATTTCGCCGAGCAGCAGTCCAAGCTGGTCGCCGCCTACCTGACCGGCCGCTACGCGCCGCCGGGCGAGGCGGAGATGGCGAAGATCACCGCCAAGGACGAGGAGCGCCACACCGGCCAGTATTACGCCTCGGCCCGCCACACCATCCAGGTCGACTTCGGGGTCTATTGCGCCGACCTCAAGAAGGAGATCGCGGCGGGCGAGAAGCGGGCCCGGGCGGCCGGCGGGGCCTTGCCGGTCCCGGCCAGGGCAGGCGAGGCCTTGCCCCTGGCGGCGGAATGAAACGCGCGGGAGCTTGCTCCAAGCCCGGATTGGGGCTGAAATCATGACGGGGCGTCATCTGGCCTCGCCACGAGTCGCGTTTCGATGTCGAACATCGCCTATTTCCCCACCCGCCCGGACCCGGAGGACAGCCGTCCGGGCAAGCGCGAGCGCACCAAGGTCGCCAATCGCCAGGCGATCCTCGACGCCGCGCGCGCGGTGTTCGGCGAGCTGGGCTACGAGACCGCCACGGTGCGCGACATCATCCGCCGCACGGGTTTGGCCTCGGGCACCTTCTACAACTACTACAAGTCCAAGGAAGAGGTGTTCGACGCCCTGGCCGACGACGGGGCGCGGCGCTTCCGGCCGATCCTGCGGGCCGAGTCCGACAAGGCCGTCGATTTCGAGAGCTTCCTGCGCGGCGCCATCCGCGCCTATTTCGACTTCCTGGAGGGCGAGCACGAGAGCTGGCGGATCAACCGCCCGGCCGGTGAGGTCTTTCCCCACGCCCGCGCCACGCCGGAAATCGTCGCGGTGTTCGACGAGGTGCGCGACGCCTTCGCCAAGGTGCTGGAGCACGACCACGCCCCGGCCGTCGACCTGGACTATTTCACCGCCGCCTGTATCGCCGTGGCCCGCGAGGTCGGGGACAAGATGCTGGAGCGCCGGCCGATCGACGTCGAGGGCGCGGCCGACTTCGCCGTCCGGATGATCCTGGGCGGCCTGCCCGCCCTGCCCCGTTCCTAGAGCCTTTTCGAGCGAAGCGGACACCGGTTCGCGTGAAGAAAATGCGCAAAACAAAAACCTAGACGTCCGCGCCCCGACAACAACGAGAGCCCCCAAATGGCCGATCCCGCCGTCCAGAAGTTCATCCTCAAGGTCCTGATGTCGCTGCCCAGCCCGATCCTGCGGGCGATGTCCGGCGGCGGAACGGTCTATCGCGGCGGACGCACCCTGGACCCGCGCTTCCAGTTCCTCACCGCCGCCGCCGCCAAGATGCCGTCGATCACCAGCCTGGCCCCGGACGAGGCCCGCGCCGCCAGCGCCAAGGGCCTGGCGGCGATGAGCGGCCCGCCCGAGCCCGGCGTGCGCACCGAGGCCCTGTCGATCGACGGGCCCGGCGGCGCCTTGAAGCTGCGCGCCTACCGCCCGGCCGACCAGGACAGCGGCGCGCCGCTGATCGTCTTCGCCCATTTCGGCGGCGGGGTGATCGGCGACCTGGAGACCTGCCACGCCTTCTGCGGGATCCTGGCGCGGATCGCCCGCACGGCGGTGATCTCGGTCGACTACCGCCTGGCCCCCGACCACCGCTTCCCGGCCGGGCTGGACGACGTGCTGGCCGCCTTCCGCTGGAGCCGCGACAACGCCGCCCGCTTCGGGGCCCTGCCCGGGACGGCGGCGATCGGCGGCGACTCCATGGGCGGCAACTTCTCGGCCATCGTCGCCCAGGAGATGCAGCGGACGGGCGAAGCCCAGCCGGCCCTGCAGCTGCTGATCTATCCCGCCGTCGACGTGGCCAGCGAGACGGCGTCCATGACCACCTATGCCGACGCCTATCCGCTGAGCCGGCCGATCATGGACTGGTTCATGGGCCACTACATGGGTCCGGACGCCAACCCGGTCGATCCGCGCCTGTCGCCCGACAAGACCGCCGACCTGGCGGGCCTGGCCCCGGCCGTGGTGATCACCGCCGGCTTCGACCCGCTGGTCGACCAGGGCGAGGCCTACGCCAAGCGCCTGGTCGCGGCCGGCGTGCCGACCACCTACCGCTGCTACGACAGCCTGGCCCACGGGTTCACGGCGTTCACCGGGGCGGTGCCGGCGGCCGACGCGGCGTGCCGGGAGATCGCCCGGCTGGTGCGGGCGGCGTTCGACTCTTCTTCTCCGGTGTCATCCCGGGCGTAGCGAAGCGAAGACCCGGGACCCAGGGCCACAGCATTGCGCCGGCCCCTGGGTCCCGGACAGCCTCTGCGAGGCTTCCGGGATGCCAACATTTATGCGGATAGATTGATGCGCGCCCTCGTCGTCGAAACCCTGGCCCCCGACTTCGCCGGCTGCGCGGTCCGTGAGGTCCCGACGCTGACGCCGGGGCCCGGCGAGGTGCTGGTCCGGGTGAAGGCCGCCAGCGTCAACTTCCCCGACCTGCTGATGACCCGCGGCGAATACCAGTTCAAGCCGCCCCTGCCGTTCACGCCGGGCCTGGACCTGGCCGGCGAGGTGGCGGCCCTGGGCGAGGGCGTCGAGGGTTGGAACCTCGGCGACGCCGTGGTCGGCGGGGCGCGGCTGGGCGGGTTCGCGCAACACGCGGTGCTGGCCGCCGACGCCCTCAAGCCCAAGCCCGCCCGGCTGTCGTTCGGCGAGGCGGCGGCCTATGGCGCGGCCTATCTCACCGCCTATGTCGCCCTGGTGCGGCGGGCGCGGCTGGAGCCCGGCGAGTGGGTGCTGGTGCACGGCGCGGCCGGCGGCGTGGGCCTGGCGGCGGTGGACCTGGCCAAGGCCCTGGGCGCCAGGGTGATCGCCGCCTCGGCCTCCGACGCCAAGCTCAAGGTGATCCAGGACCTCTACGCCCCCGACGCCGTGGTCAACGTCACCGGCGGCTTTCGCGAGCAGGTCAAGGCAATCACCGGCGGACGCGGGACCGACGTGATCTACGACCCCGTGGGCGGCGACGTGTTCGACGAGAGCGTGCGCTGCATCGCCTTCGACGGCCGGCTGCTGGTGATCGGCTTCACGGCCGGCCGCATCCCGACGATCTCCGCCAACATGCCGCTGATCAAGGGCTTCTCGGTGATGGGCGTCCGGGCCGGGGAGTATGGCCGGCAGTTCCCCGAGAAGGGGCGCGAGAACGCCGAAGTGGTGTGGCGGATGGCCGACGCGGGGACGATCCGTCCGCACGTCCATGCCGAGCTGCCGCTGGAGCGGTGGCGCGAGGCGTTCGACCTGCTGGCGGGACGGCAGGTGATCGGCAAGGCGGTGATCCGGCCGGATCTGTGAGGCGGCGGACTTGCCCCCTCCGCGCCTGCGGCGCTCCTCCCCCATAGGGGGAAGAGTGCGCGCACCTGAACTCCGCCCCCTATGGGGGCGGACAGGCGGCGCAGCCGCCAGGTGGGGGCAAGTATCGACAAGCCCTTGGTTCGACTCATGTTGACAGCCGCCCCCCCTTCCCTTATCCACCGCCCCTCACTCGCGGAGGCCCCTCGGCCCTCGCGTCCCATTATTATCGGAGCCACCTCGTGAAGCGGACATTCCAGCCGTCGAAGCTCGTGCGAGCCCGCCGTCACGGCTACCGCGCGCGTATGGCCACCAAGAACGGCCAGAAGATCGTCGCGCGTCGCCGCGCCAAGGGCCGTAAGCGCCTGACGGCCTAACAGCCTTCTCCCGCTTTTCTGGCGGGAAACAAGACCATGATGGAAGCCGCCCTTTCCTCGAACCAGGCCCAGCGCCTGCGCCGGAAAGGGCGGCTTTTTTCATGACCGAAGCCCAGCTTCCGCCATCCGTGAAGATCGAGCGCCTCAGGAAGCGTCCGGACTTCCTGAAGGCCGCCAAGGCCCCGGCCCTGGCGCGCGGCGCGGTGTTCATGCAGATGCGCGCCCGCCACGACGACGACCCGCTGATCCGGGTCGGATTCACCGCCACCAAGAAGATCGGCGGCTCCGTCGAGCGAAATCGCGCCAAAAGACGCCTTCGCGAGGCCGCCAGGCTACTTCTTCCCCTTCATGGCCGCCCTTCATGCGACTATGTGTTCATTGCCCGCGGCGGAACTGGCCAGCGGGCGTGGGGGCGTTTGCTTGACGATGTTAAAACCGCGCTGATAAGCCTCGCCGCCGAACACGATCGCGCGGGCCCGGGCCCAGAGCCCGCTCCGCACGCCCCCGCCGCGTCCGATTCCTCCGTTTCTGGTTAAGTCCAAACCCATGCAGAACGACACCAACAAAAACACGCTGATGTTCCTCGTCTGCGCGTTTGCGATCCTGATCGGCTACCAGTTCCTGTACGCGGGCCCGGCCCAGCGCAAGGAAGCCGCCGCCGTCCAGGCCAGGAAGGCCGCCGAGGCGCAGGCCGCCCTGACGCCCGGCATGGTGGTCGGCGCCGACGGCAAGCCCCAGCCGCTGAAGCTGTCGCGCGACGAGGCCAAGGCCCAGAGCCCGCGCATCGTCGTCGACACCCCGGCCCTGTCGGGCTCGATCGCCCTGAAGGGCGCGCGCATCGACGACCTCTGGCTGAAGCGCTACACCCAGACGGCTAGCAAGAATTCGCCGCCGGTCGAACTGTTCCGCCCCGAGGGCGCCGAGCACGCCTGGTTCGCCGACTTCGGCTGGGCCGGCGCCAACCTGCCGGGCCTGCCCACGCCGCAGACCGTGTGGACGGCCCCGGCCGGCCAGGTGCTGCGCCCCAATTCCCCGGTCACCCTGACCTACGACAACGGCCAGGGCCTGGTGTTCACCCGCCAGATCTCGGTCGACAGCGACGCGATGTTCACCGTCGCCGACAGCGTCCGCAACCAGGGCGGCGCGGCCGTCGCCGTGGCCCCCTACGCCTCGGTCCAGCGCCAGGGCGTGCCCGACACCCTGGGCAAGACCCAGATCGTCCATGAAGGCGCCATCGGCGTGTTCGGCGGCGTCAAGGACGAGAAGTACGTCCTGAGCCAGACGAAGTACCAGAAGTGGAAGAAGGACAAGCCGGACCAGACCTTCGAGTCCAAGGGCGGCTGGAACGGCATCACCGACAAGTACTGGCTGGCGGCCCTGGTGCCCGAGCAGTCCGAGACCGTGCAGGGCCACTTCCGCGTGGTGCCCGCCAGCGGCGTCGACATCTACGAGTCGATGTTCCTGGGCGCCGCCAAGTCGCTGCAGCCCGGCCAGACCGTCAACCACACCACCCGCCTGTTCGCCGGCGCCAAGACCGTGCCGCTGCTGACCCGCTACGAATACGGCGGCAAGCCGGTGGTCTGGTGGCAGTTCTGGAACCGTCCCGCCAGCGTCATCCCCAGCTTCGACAAGGCCGTCGACTGGGGCATGTTCTCGGTGTTCACCCGCCCGATCTTCAACGTCCTGGAGATCTTCTACAAGCTGGTCGGCAACTTCGGCGTGGCCATCATGCTGCTGACCGTGGCCCTGAAGCTCATCCTCTTCCCGCTGGCGGACAAGAGCTATGAGTCCATGGCCAAGATGAAGAAGATCGCCCCCGAGGTCGAGAAGCTCAAGGCCAAGCACAAGGACGATCCGGCCAAGCAGCAGCAGGAAATGATGGCGCTGTACGGCAAGGAGAAGATCAATCCGATGATGGGCTGCGTGCCCATGCTGATCCAGATCCCGATCTTCTACTCGCTGTACAAGGTGCTGACGGTGACCATCGAGATGCGGCACGCGCCGTTCTTCGGCTGGATCACCGACCTGTCGGCCCGCGACCCCAGCACCTTCATGAACCTGTTCGGCCTGATCCCGTGGGATCCGGCGACCGCCCCGCTGATCGGCGGCTTCCTGTCGGGCCCGCTGCATATCGGCGTCTGGCCGCTGCTGTACGGCTTCACCATGTGGCTGACCACGGCGATGAACCCGCCGGCCGGCGATCCGCTGCAACAGAAGATCTTCCAGCTGTTCCCGATCATCTTCACCTTCACCCTGTCGCAGTTCTCGGTGGGCCTGGTGATCTACTGGTGCTGGAGCAACGTGCTGACCATCCTGCAGCAGTACATCATCATGCGCCGCTACAAGGTGGACAACCCGATCGACCAGCTCCTGAACCGCTTCCGCGGCAAGACCGCAGAGGCGACCTGATGGACGAACTCGCCTATACCGACGACGAGATCGAGGCGGCCCGGGTGCTGTTCGCCCAGCCGGCGACCTTCATGATGGGCGCCGTCAAGATGGACGGCATGCCGCCGCCGGTCCTGCCGGAAGTGGCCTTCGCCGGCCGCTCCAACGTCGGCAAGTCCAGCCTGATCAACGGCCTGGTCGGCCAGAACCACCTGGCCCGGGCCTCGAACTCGCCGGGCCGCACGCGCGAGGTCAACTTCTTCGTGCTGGCCGAGCAGCTGCGCCTGGTCGACCTTCCCGGCTACGGCTTCGCGCGGGTCTCCCGCAGCGTGGCCGACAAGTTCCAGGACCTGGGCCGCGCCTATCTGCGCGGCCGGGCCAACCTGAAGCGGGTCTATCTGCTGATCGACGCCCGCCATGGGCTCAAATCGGTGGACACCGAGGCGCTGGACGCCCTGGACGTGGCGGCGGTCTCCTACCAGATCGTCCTGACCAAGGCCGACAAGATGAAGCCGGCCGAGGTCGAGGCCACGGTGGCCGCGACCCTGAAGGCCATTGCCAAGCGCCCCGCCGCCTTCCCCAAGGTGCTGGCCACCTCGTCCGAGAAGGGCTTCGGCCTGCCCGAACTGCGGGCCGAGATCGCCCGGACCTGCTTGTCTTAGGCCGCTCCTTGTCCGCTCGTCCCGGCCCGCCCCGGGATGAGCGGACAGAGAGAGTCCACAACAACATGTTCCCGCCTTAACCTTGCGGCCAGATCCGGCCGTTAAGGCACGCCTCCCGTTTCCGAAAACACCTCGAAGAACCCCATGACCCGTCACGAACTGAAGACCTGGCCCCAGTATTTCGCCGCCGTGCGCTCGGGCAAGAAGCGCTTCGAGATCCGCCGCAACGACCGCGAGTTCGCGGTTGGCGACGTGCTGGTGCTGCGCGAGTTCGACCCCGAGCTGGACGTCTATACCGGCCAGGTCGAGGAGCGGCAGATCACCTTCCTGCTGTCGGAAGAGGACTACGGGGTGATCCACGGCTTCGTGGCCATCGGCTTCGGCGAGGTGGTCCACCATGGCGACATGCCCAGCGACGGGGCCCTGACCGCCGAGCAGCTGGCCCACTGGCACGAGACCACCGCCTCCAACGCCGCCCTGCGCGCCCAGGACGCCCGCAAGGTGGCCCAGAGCTACGCCGCCCCCACCACCGGCCGCGCCGCCATGCCGGTTTCGGCCGAGCGTCACGCCGCCGTGGCCGCCGCCGCCGAGGCCGAGGCCGCCTTCCACGGCGCCGCCGCGCGGATCGTGCGGGGGAAGTAGGGGCGCCCTTCCATCATCCCCCCACGCTCGTCATCCCCCGCTTTATGCGGGGGACCCAAGCGGCGGTTAGGGTGATAGGCACAACGCCGCCGCCAGCTCAGCTTGGGTCCCCCGAACAAGTCGGGGGATGACGACGTTTGGAATGCGGTGAGGGTGAATCAACAAGGGCGGACCTCGCGGTCCGCCCTTTTGTCGTTTCCGTCGCGAGGCGCCAGACCTACGCCGCCTGGCGCACCTGGGCCGGGAAGACGTCGTCCATCTTCAGATAGGTGATCAGGCGGCTGTCCAGCGAGATGATCGCCTGGATGAACCGCAGTTCGTCCGTGCCCAGGTCCGGGGTCGGCTGCAGGTGGTCGCGCGACACGGTGAAGGTCTCGCTGACCGCGTCGACCAGGATGCCGGCCAGGCGGTCCTGGCACTCGACCACGACGATGACGTGGCGGGTCTCGGGAACGGTGACGCCCAGGCCCAGGCGGTTGCGCAGGTCGATGACCGGCATGATCGCGCCGCGCAGGTTGATGACGCCCTTCAGGAAGCTGGGGGCGTGCGGGATCGGGGTGGCCGGGGTCCAGCCGCGGATCTCGCGGACCGTCTTGACGTCGATGCAGAACTCCTGCTCGCCGATGCAGAACGAGATCAGCTCCAGGGCGGGTTCGGCGTGATCGGTCATGGTCGTTCCCAGAGGCTCGAGAGGCGTCCGCGAAAGACCGGAAACCGGTTTCGCGTCGCCTGCCACAAGAGCCCAAACGCCGTTTAATAACGGTTAATGGCCAGGCTTGGAGCGCGCGCCGAATTGTCGCGGGACGAGCGGATTCAGTCCGGCTCCGAGGCCCCCAGGTCCCCGTCGTCCGTCAGGTTGAACTCGTACCAGACGCCGTTCAGCACGCCGAAGGCGACGGCCAGGCCCAGGCCCAGCACCCAGGTGAAATACCACATGGCTTGGTCTCCTCAGTAAAGGGCGGGATCGGTCTTCAGGGCGGCGGTGCTGGTCCGGCCCCACAGCACCTTGTAGACCCAGGCGGTGTAGAGCAGCACCAGCGGCATCAGCACCACCACGACGATCAGCATGATGAACAGGGTCAGGTGGCTGGACGAGGCGTTCCACACCGTCAGGCTGGAGCGCGGGTCGATGGTGCTGGGCAGGATGAACGGGAACATCGAGGCGCCCACCGTGGCGATGATCCCCGCCGCCGAGGCCGAGGAGCCGCCGAACGCCAGGGCCGCCGAGCGCTTCCACAGCCCGGCCAGGGCGACCAGCGCGCCCAGGAAGCCCAGGACCGGGGCGACCAGCATCCAGGGATGACGGCCGAAATTGTCGAACCAGGCGCCCGGGGCGGCGACGGCGGCGGCCCGCAGCGGGTTGGACGGCGCGGCGGTGTCGATCACGCCCTCCAGGCGGAAGCCCAGGCGGGCGGCCAGCAGGCCGCCGACCAGGAACAGCAGCAGGCTGGCGATCCCGGCCGCCGCGCCGAACCGCCGGGCGCGGTCCTGCACCACGCCGGCCTCGGCCTTGACGCCCAGCCAGGCCGCGCCGTGCAGCACCAGCATGGCCACAGACAGCAGGCCGCAGACCAGGGTGAAGGGGGTGAACAGCCCCAGGAACGCGCCGTGATAGGTGGTGCGCAGGTCGCTATCCAGCTTGAACGGCGCGCCCTGCAGCACGTTGCCCACGGCCACGCCGAACACCAGCACCGGCACGAAGCTGCCGGTGAACAGCGCCCAGTCCCAGAACCGCCGCCAGCGCGGGTCCGGCCGCTTGGAGCGGTACTTGAAGCCCACCGGCCGCAGGATCATCGCCACCAGCACCAGGAAGATGGCCAGGTAGAAGCCCGAGAAGCTGACGCCGTAGACCAGCGGCCAGGCGGCGAAGATCGAGGCCCCGCCGGTGATGAACCACACCTGGTTGCCTTCCCACGTGGCGCCGACGGTGTTGATCACCATGCGCCGCTCCTCGTCGGTCCTGGCGACGAAGGGCAGCAGGGCGCCGACCCCCATGTCGAAGCCGTCGGTCAGGGCGAAGCCGATCAGCAGCACGCCCAGCAGGGCCCACCAGATGATGCGAAGGGTCGGATAGTCGATTGGCAGTTCCATGATCCGATCTCTCCTTAGGCCACGGCTTCGCCGGCGGGGGCGCCGTGGATCGACGGGAAGGCCTCCTGGTCGGCGAACGGGCCCTTCTTGATGGTCTTGAGGATCAGCCCGACCTCGACCACCGCCAGGGCGCCGTACAGCAGGGTGAAGACGACGATGCTGGTCAGCAGCTGCGCCACGCTGAGGGTGGACGGGGCCAGGAAGGTGGGCAGCACACCCTCCACCGCCCAGGGCTGACGCCCGACCTCGGCCAGCACCCAGCCCAGCTCGGTGGCGATCCACGGCAGCGGGATGGCGATGACGGCCAGGCGCAGGAACCACTTGGTCTCGTGCTTGCGCAGGGTGACCAGCAGGAAGGCGGTGGCGAACAGGGCGATCATCAGCATGCCGGTCCCGGCCATGATCCGGAACGCCCAGAACATCACCGGCACGTTGGGCACGGTGTCCCAGGCGGTCTTGGCGATCAGGGCGTGGTCGGCCTGGCGGGGATCGGCGACATGGCGCTTGAGCAGCAGGGCGTAGCCCAGGTCGCGGCGGTGGGTCTCGAACACGCCGCGCGCCGCCAGGTCCTTGGGGTTGGCCTTCAGGGTCTCCAGCGCGCCATAGGCGACGATCCCGCTCTCGATGCGGGTTTCGGCCTGGGCGACCAGTTCGAAGATGCCGGCCACCGGGCGGTCGATGCTGCGGGTGGCGATCAGGCCCAGCACATAGGGGATCTTGATCTCGGCGTGGGTCTTGCGGTCCTTCAGGCTGGGAATGCCGAAGGCCGTCAGGCCGGCCGGGGCGGGCTCGGTCTCCCACATGGCCTCCAGGGCCGCGAGTTTCATTTTCTGGTTGTCGGTCAGGGCGTAACCGCTCTCGTCGCCCAGCACGACCACCGACAGCGACGACGCCAGCCCAAAGGCGGCGGCCACGGTCAGCGACCGCTTGGCGACGCCCCGGTGCTTGCCCTTCAGCAGGTACCAGGCGCTGACGCCCAGCACGAAGACGGCGGCGATGGTGTAACCGGCGCTGACGGTGTGCACGAACTTGGCCTGGGCCACCGGGTTGAACAGCACGGCCTTGAAGTCGGTGACCTCCATCCGCATCGTGTCCGGGTTGAAGGCCGCGCCGACCGGGTTCTGCATCCAGCCGTTGGCCACCAGGATCCACAGCGCCGACAGGTTGGTGCCCAGGGCGACCATGAACGTCACGCCCAGGTGCGCCACCGGCTTGAGCTTGTCCCAGCCGAAGAACATCAGGCCCACGAAGGTGGCCTCGAGGAAGAAGGCCATCAGCCCCTCGATGGCCAGCGGCGCGCCGAAGATGTCGCCGACATAGTGCGAGTAGTAGGACCAGTTCATGCCGAACTGGAATTCCATGGTCAGGCCGGTGGCGACCCCGAGCACGAAATTGATGCCGAACAGCGTGCCCCAGAACCGCGTCGTGGTCCGCCAGATCGGCCGCTTGGTCATCACATAGACGCTCTCCATGATCACCAGCATGAAGGAGAGGCCCAGCGTCAGGGGCACGAACAGGAAGTGGTACAGCGCCGTCAGGGCGAACTGCAGGCGGGAAAGATCGACGACGGCGGGGTCCATGAAGCGCTCCGGTTGTCGTGTGGCGATTGATCGCGCCAGCGACCATCCACCCCTAGACGCGTTGTGGCTAGGGCGCTTTGATCCGGATCAAGGACGCGCCCGCCCTTTTCCTTGAACACGAGTGCATGCCCGTCAGTTTCACCGCCGACCTCGACGCCGTCGCGCGGCCCTGGCTGAAGACCATCGGCTTGGCCGGCGGCCGGGCGCGCCGGACCGCGCCGCTGTGGCTGCTGGCCGACGTCCCGGCCGCCGTCGCCTTCGCCGCCGGCCTGGCCCTTTCCATCGACGCCCTGCCGCGCGGCCTGGCCGCCGCCGCGCCCTGGCTGGTGCTGATCGCGCTCGCCGGCCTGGCGCGCGGCCTGCTGGCCAGGCGGGCCGCCGAGGCGGGCGCGAAGGCCGCGGCCGGGGTCAAGGCCCGGGCCCGGCGCGAGGCCGTCGCCGCCATCCTCGGCCATGGCGTGGCCCTGCACGGACAAGGCAGACGCACCGGCGGCGAGGCGCTGTCGGCCGTGGTCGAGGGCGTCGAGGCGCTGGACGGCCACATCGCCCGCTTCATGCCCGCCCGGCTGGCCTCGGCGCTCGCGCCGCTGCTGATCATCGCCGCCATCGCCGTCGCCACCCCGGTGGCGGCCGCCATCCTGCTGCTGACCCTGGTCCCGTTCGGCCTGGTCATGGCCCTGGCCGGCGGGGCGGCGGCCGAGGAGTCGCGGCGGCAGTTCCTGGCCCTGGAGCGGCTCTCAAGCCTGTTCCTCGACCGGGTCCGCGCCCTGCCGGTGGTGCTGGCCTTCCAGGCCGAGGGCGCGGTGACCCGCGACCTGTCGCTGGCCGCCGAGGACCTGGCCCGCCGGACGATCCGCGTGCTGAGGGTCGCCTTCCTGTCGTCGGGGGCGCTGGAGTTCTTCGCCGCCCTGTCGGTGGCCCTGGTGGCGGTCTATTGCGGCTTCAACCTGCTGCGGCTGCTGCCGTTCCCGGTTCCCGAACAGCTGGACCTCAAGCGGGCCTTCTTCGCCCTGGCCCTGGCCCCGGAGGTCTATGCCCCGCTGCGCCGCCTGGCCGCCGCCTATCACGACCGCCAGGCCGCCGAGGCCGCCGCCCAGACCCTGGCCGCCCTGCCGGTCCCCGCCGCCATGCCGCCGGCCGTGACCTTCGACGCCCCGCCTGCCCTCCGCTTCCAGGCGGTGACGGTCGCCTATGCGGCCGGCGAGACCCCGGTGTTCGAGGGCTTCGACCTCGACGTCGCGCCCGGCGAGGTTGTCGCCCTGCTCGGCCCCAGCGGCAGCGGCAAGACCACCCTGCTGAACCTGCTGCTGGGCCTGGCCCCGCTGAGCGGCGGCGAGGTGCTGGTCGGCGACCGGCGGCTGTCGCACCTGGGCTCGATCGCCGCCGCCGTCGCCTGGGCCGGTCAGTCGCCGCTGGTCCTGCCCGGGACCCTGGCCGACAACCTGGCCCTGGCCTGGCCCGGCGCGACGCGGAACCAGCTGGCGCGGGCGGCCCGCATCGTCGGCCTGGCCCAGGTTCTGGATGGACGCGGCGGCCTGGACGCCCGGCTGGACGAGCGCGGCGCGGGGCTGTCGGGCGGCGAGCGCCGGCGCCTCTCCCTGGCCCGCGCCATGCTCAAGCCCGCCGCCATCCTGCTGCTCGACGAGCCGACCGCCGACCTCGACGCGGCGTCGGAGCTGGCCCTGCTGCCGGTCATCCGCCGTCTTTCAAGGGGAGAGGGGACGGCCCACGGTCGCACCACCCTGATCGCCACCCATTCCGAAGTCGTGGCCGCCCTGGCCGACCGCGTGGTGCGGCTGTGAGCGGGCCTGAAACCATAGACAGCCCCGCCATGAACGGCTGGGG
>NZ_AKKF01000156.1 GCF_000281955.1 Caulobacter sp. AP07
GGGGGGGGGGGAGCCGTTGTCGATGATGACGAACTCATCGACCAACGGCTCGTTCAGCGCATGCCGGATGCTTTCGATCAGCGCCTCCCCCGTCTGGTAGACGACCATGACCACCGAGATGCGCGGCCGGACCGGGCGCGCCCCTGAGACGAAGGTCGAATGGGAGGGGAGAATGCTGTTCATCAGTCCTACGCCAACACCTCGGCGCGCGTGGCGGCGCGATGACGGGCGAGGTCCGGCGGCGTCGCTTCCTGCGTCAACGCACGAACGGCGTCTTCCAGCGACAACACCTTCTGCCCCTCGCCACCCAGGCGACGGAGGGCAACCTCTCCGTTCTCGGCTTCCTTGCGCCCGACCACTGCGATTACCGGTACTTTCGCGAGGCTGTGCTCGCGAATCTTGTAGTTGATCTTCTCATTTCGAAAATCGACTTCTGCGCGAATGCCCATCGACGTCAACCGGTCTGCGAGACCTTGGGCGTAATCGTCCGCGTCCGACGTGATGGTGGCCACGACCACCTGGGTCGGCGCCAGCCAAAGCGGCAGATGGCCCGCATAGTTCTCCAGCAAGATGCCGATAAAGCGCTCGAATGAGCCCAGGATCGCCCGGTGCAGCATCACCGGACGCTGCTTGGAGCCGTCCTCGGCCACGTATTCGGCGTCGAGCCGCTCGGGCAGCACGAAGTCCAGTTGCAGCGTGCCGCACTGCCAGACCCGGCCGATGGCGTCCTTCAGCGAGAACTCCAGCTTCGGGCCATAGAACGCGCCTTCGCCGGGGTGCAGAACCAGCGTCTCGCCCGCCGCCTCGGCGGCCGTGGCGAGGGCGGCCTCGGCCTTGTCCCAGACCCCGTCCTCGCCCGCGCGAAGCTCCGGACGCGTCGAGAACTTCACGTCGGCGAGTTCCATGCCCAGGTCGGTATAGACGCTGCGCAACAGTTCGATGAACCGGGCGCTTTCCTCCGTGACCTGCTCTTCGCGGCAGAAGATGTGGGCGTCATCCTGGGTGAAGGCCCGCACCCGCATGATGCCGTGCATGGCGCCCGACGGCTCGTAGCGGTGGCAGGCGCCGAACTCGGCCATGCGCAGCGGCAGCTCGCGGTAGCTCTTCTGGCCGACGTTGAAGATCTGGATATGGCCGGGGCAGTTCATCGGCTTGACCGCCAGGATCTCGCCCTCGGCGCTCTCGCACATGAACATGGCGTGGCCGAACTTCTCGGCGTGGCCGGAGCGCTCCCACAGGCTCTTGTCGAGGATCTGGGGCGTCTTGACCTCGCGATAGCCGGCCGCGTCCAGCCGGCGGCGCATATAGGCCTCCAGCGCCAGGTACAGCGTCCAGCCCTTGGGGTGCCAGAACACCATGCCCTTGCCCTCTTCCTGGATGTGGAAGAGGTCCATCGTCTTGCCCAGCTTGCGGTGGTCGCGACGCTCGGCTTCCTCAATGCGCAGCAGATAGGCCGCCAGGTCGGCGTCCGACGCCCACGACGTGCCGTAGATGCGCTGCAGCTGGGCGTTGTTCTGGTCGCCGCGCCAGTAGGCGCCGGCCAGCTTCGTCAGCTTGAAAGCCTTGCCGACATGCTTGGTCGACGGCAGGTGGGGACCGCGGCACAGGTCCTTCCAGTTGTCGCCCTGGTGATAGACCGTAATCGTATCGCTGGCCGGCAAGTCACGGATGATCTGGGCCTTGTAGCTTTCGCCCATCTCGTCGAAGTCGGCGATGGCGACGTCGCGGTTGACCTCCTCGCGGCGGATCTTCTCGTCGCGGTCGACGATCTGGCGCATGCGCGCCTCGATCGTGGCCAGGTCGTCCAGGCTGAACGGCTCGTCGCGGGCGAAGTCGTAGTAGAAGCCGTCCTCGACGTTCGGGCCGATCGTCACCTGGGTGCCGGGGAACAGCTCCTGCACGGCCTGGGCCAGCACGTGGGCGGTGTCGTGGCGGATCACCTCCAGCGCCTCGGGCGACTCGCGCGTGATGATCTCGAAACGCTTGTCGCCCAGCAGCAGGTCGGGCGTCAGGGCGCGATCCAAGTCCAGCAGCTGGCCGTCCAGCTTGATCAGCAGGGCCTTCTTCTCGAGCGACTTGGAGATCGAAGCGGCCACGTCGCGGCCCGTGGCGCCGTCAGGATACTGTCGGGCCGAACCGTCGGGGAAAATCAGGTCGATCATTCTTCACATTTCCACTTGCGCGGCTGGCGCGGCGGAGGCGGCGGGTCGTACCCGGAGCCGCCGAACGGATTGCATCGGCAAATCCGTCCCACCGCGAGCCAGGACCCCTTCAGGGGTCCATGATCCTTGAGCGCCTGGGCCGCGTATTCCGAACAGGTCGGCAGATAGCGGCACTGACGCCCGATGAAGGGCGAGAGCGTCGTCTTGTAGGCCTTCAGGCCCAGGTCGACGGTGCGTTCGTAGAGTGTCATGCCGGCGCTTTCGCGAACGGAGTCGGGACCTTATCGACTAGCGAAAAGTCTCGATCAAGCGGCGCCGGCGCGGCTAGTTCGGGTTTGGGTCAGGCCTGTGGCCGTACGGACAGCCTCGACCGTGGCTTCGAACGCCAAAAGCGTCGAGGCATGACGGGCGGGATAGTCCTTGACCGGCTCCAGCACGGCGAGCTCCGAAAATCGGCCCTCGGGGGGCGGGCCGTTGAACTTTAGCATAGCGTGCAAGGCGTCGCGGGCCAACTCGATCTCGGAAAGATCCGCGCCGATCACCTGGGCGCCGAGAATGGCGGCCGAGGCCTGGCCCAGGGCGCAGGCGGCCACGTCCTGCGCGAAGTCGCTGACAACGCCGTCCTTGACCGTCACGTCGACCACGATCCGGCTGCCGCACAGCTTGGCGGTCTTCTCCGCGCTGGCGTCCGGCGCGGCCAGGCGTCCCGTGCGGGGGATATTGGCCACGAGCCCCAGGATGCGGGCCGAATAGAGGTCGTCGATCATGCCGCTTAGATGGGGGTCTTCTGGCGCTGCGACCAGATGGCCTCGGCGCGCTCGCGCACCGCCTCGCCCATGCGGGTGTAGGCCGCGCGCAGGCGCCGGCGCTCGTCGCGGCTGACCAGCCGCACCAGCGGACCGACGAACAGCTCGCCGTTCGAGAAGGTGGCGTTGGTCGGCCCCATGTTCTCGATCTCGATGTAGCGGATGGCGGTCACGAAGCCGCGCAGGCGCTTGGTGCGCCAGTGCAGCTGCTCGTAGGGCACCCAGTCCTGCACCACCGCCTCGACCACCTTGGCCGGCCCATCGCCGTCCAGCACGACCTCGACGTTCAGCGGCGTGCCGATGCGCAAGGCGCCCTCGATGCGCGGGTGGACCGGGTTCCAGTCCCCCCAGGTGGCGAAGTCGGAGATCACTTCCCAGAGGATCTCGGCGGGGGCCTGCACCCCGGTGCGGTGTTCTACGGCGCGTTGCATGGTCGGCGATCTAGCACTTTCAGGAGGAAAACCCGAGTCCGCTGGCCTTCTGGAAGACCGGCAGGTCGAGGGAGGGTGGGTCGGCGCCCGCCTGGCTGAGCAGGCCGTGGACCTGGCCGCGATGGTGGGTCTGGTGGTTGAACACGTGGGCCAGGGCGGCCCACAGCGGCTGGACCACCACCGCCCCGTCGGCCATCCGGGTCCAGCGGAATTCGCCGGCCAGGGCCTCGTCGGTCAGGCCGGCGACATAGGCCGACAGGCCCGCGTCCTCGTGGACGCGGGCTTCGCGCAAGGTGGCCAGGTCGTGAAAGATCACCGCGTCCAGCCCATGCGGCGGCAGGGCCTCGCCCCGCAGTCGCGCCAGCCACATGCGGTCGGTGACCATCAGGTGGTTCAGCGTGCCGTGGATCGAGCCGAAGAACGCCCCCCGCTCCAGCTTGTAGTCGGCCTCGTCCAGCAGGGCGCAGGCGGCGTGCAGGCGATGGTTGGCCCAGGCGTTGTAGCCGGCGAACATCTGGAACAGAGCAAGCATGGCGGGTCAGCTCCCTAAACACCGCTCATCCCGGCATTCGCCGGGATGAGCAGTTGGTTTTCAGTCCTTCATGCGCCAGGTGGCCCCGGCCGGACCATCCATCACGACCACGCCCAGGGCGTCGAGTTCGGCGCGGATGGCGTCGGCGGCGGTCCAGTCCTTGGCCTGGCGGGCCTCGACCCGGCGCTTGAGCAGATCCTCGACCTTGGCCTTCAGATCGTCGTCGGCGTCGCCCTCGAACCAGGCGTCGGGATCGGCCTGCAGGAAGCCCAGCAGGGCCCCGGCCGCCAGCAGCCGCGCCTTGTTGGCCGCGATCCCCGCCTCGTCGCCGGCAGTGACCGCCCGCTCGATTGCGCTGGAGATCTCGAAGAAGCCCGACACCGCCAGCGGCGTGTTGAGGTCGTCCGACAGGGCGGCCAGCACGTCGACCGGCCCGTCGACGTCGATCGACGCCGGCGTGGTCTTGGCGCGACGCAGGGCGCCGTACAGCCGGTCCAGGGCCTTGCGGCTCTGCTCGATCAGTTCCGGCGTCCAGTCCAGCGGCTGGCGATAGTGGCCCGACAGCAGCGCCCAGCGGATCGCCTCGCCCGGCACGGTCTGCAGCAGCTCGTGCGGGATGATGACGTTGCCCAGGCTCTTGGACATCTTCTCGCCGGCCATATCCAGGAAGCCGTTGTGCAGCCAGTAGTTGGCCAAGACCGGCAGATCGTGGGCGCAACGGCTCTGGGCCAGTTCGTTCTCGTGGTGCGGGAAGGCCAGGTCGATGCCGCCGCCGTGGATGTCGATGGTCCGGCCCAGCGACTTGTCGATCATCGCCGAGCACTCGATGTGCCAGCCGGGGCGGCCGGGGCCGAACGGGCTCTGCCACTCCGGCTCGTTCTCCTTCGACGGTTTCCACAGCACGAAGTCGGCGGCGTGGCGCTTGTAGGGCGCGACCTCGACCCGGGCGCCGGCGATCATGTCGTCCAGGTCGCGGCCCGACAGCTGGCCGTAGTCCGGGAACGCCTGGGTGTCGAACAGCACGTGGCCCTCGGCGGCGTAGGCCTTACCGTTGTCGATCAGCTGGCCGATCATCGCGATGATCGGGTCCATGTGCTCGGTGGCCTTGGGCTCCAGGGTCGGCGGCAGGGTCAGCAGGCCGGCGGCGTCGGCGTGGTAGGAGGCCAGGTAGCGGTCGGTGATGACCTTGATCGCGACGCCCTCGGCCGTGGCCTTGGCGTTGATCTTGTCGTCGACGTCGGTGACGTTGCGGGCATAGACCACCGCGTCCTCGCCATAGACATGGCGCAGCAGGCGGAACAGCACGTCGAACACCACCACCGGCCGGAAGTTGCCGATATGGGCGTGGTTGTAGACCGTGGGCCCGCAGACATACATCGTCACCCGGCTCGGATCGGCGGGGACGAAGTCGCGCTTTTCGCGCGCCATGGTGTCATAAAGCTTCACGGTCATGGAAAGTTGGTCGCCTGACGTAACGGGAGGGTGTTGCCGGAGTTCGTGTGCGTCCCATATAGCTATCTGAGCGTTTTGGAACCACGCCCTTGTCGGGCGCCAGGGCGCCTTCAACGGGTGGCACGCGTAATTCCGGGGCGAACGGCGCTCCGGCGCAACTCAGCCCGTGGAAAGAAACCTCTTACAGCAATGGACGCACTGACCCGCGAGCGAACCCTGATCGGCTTCGACAACGACACCGATCTTGATCTTGACCACGCCCAGCGCCCCTCTCGCGAAGCCGCCATGCAGGCGGTCCGCACGCTGCTGGCCTGGGCCGGCGACAATCCGGACCGCGAAGGCTTGCTCGACACGCCGCAGCGCGTGGTCGACGCCTATGGCGAATGGTTCGCCGGCTATGACGGCGACCCCGCCGAAGAGCTGAGCCGGACCTTCGAGGACGTGCAGGGCTATGACGACATGGTCATGCTGCGCGGCATCGACGTGCAGAGCCATTGCGAGCACCACATGGCCCCGTTCCTCGGCAAGGCCTGGGTGGCCTACATGCCGACCGGCAAGGTAGTCGGCCTGTCGAAGATCGCCCGCGTGGTCGAGATCTTCGCCAAGCGCCTGCAGACCCAGGAAACCATGACCATGCAGATCGCCGACGCGATCTGCGACGAACTGGCCCCGGCCGGCGTGGCCGTGCTGATCGACGCCGAGCACCAGTGCATGAGCACCCGCGGCGTCCGCCACCACGACGTCTCGACCATCACCACCCAGTTCCGCGGCGTGTTCAAGACCGACAGGATGCTGCAGCAGCGGTTCATGGACCTGGTGCAGCGGAAGTAGATCGCGGCGCCTCCGCACGGGGACATGCACTTGTGCGTGTCCCCGTGAAGCCCAGTCACGGTTGGGGACACGCACAAGTGCATGTCCCCGCATGTGCGGAGCGACTGAGGGGGGCTTTCGCCGTACCAAGCGTTTCAGGGGGCGTACACGATGTGGAAGACCGGGCTGGCGGCGTTCGCCGTCGCGATGACGGCGGGCATGACCATGGCGCAGACCCCTAAGGCTCCCTGGGAGTCCGAGATCCTTCCCCCCGCCCTGGCCTGGCATGGCGCCAGCGAGAAGCTGGTCGCCAAACCGTCCGACCCGTGGATCACCCCTTCGGAACTGACCGGCCTCACCGCCTCGCCCAACTATGAAGAGACCCGCGCCTGGCTGGAAAAGCTGGACGCCGCCTCGCCGCTGATCCGCATGGAAAGCTTCGGCAAGTCGCCGGAGGGCCGCGACCTGCTGGTGGTGTTCGCCGGCAAGGACGGCGCGGCGTTCGATCCGAAGAAGCCGGTGCTGCTGGTTCAGGCCGGCATCCATCCGGGCGAGATCGACGGCAAGGACGCCGGCATGATGCTGCTGCGCGACATTTCTTTCGGAAGGGGGGCCTTCCCCGCCAAGGACGCCCTGCTCGACAAGGTCAACCTGGTCTTCGTGCCGATCTTCAGCGTCGACGGCCACGAGCGGGCCAGCCCCTACAGCCGCCCCAACCAACGCGGTCCGACGATCCAGGGCTGGCGGCACACCGCCCAGAACCTCAATCTCAACCGCGACTACGGCAAGCTCGACTCGCCGGAGATGCGGGCGATGATCGGCCTGATCAACCGGGTCAAACCCGACCTCTACATGGACATCCACGTCACCGACGGCGAGGACTACCAGTATGACATCACCTACGGCTGGGCCGGCTACAAGGGCGACTTCGCGCGCTCAAAGGCGACCAGCGCCTGGCTCGACCACAGCTTCCTGCCGGCCACCGAGGCGGGGCTGAAGGCGGCGGGCCACATTCCCGGCCAGCTGGTCTTCGCTCTGGACGATCGCGACCCCAAGAAGGGCCTGGGGGCCTCGCCGGCCAGCCTGCGCTACTCCAACGGCTACGGCGACGCCGCCCGCATCGCCACGGTGCTGGTCGAGAACCATTCGCTCAAGCCCTACCGCCAGCGGGTGCTGGGCACCTATGTGCTGCTCGAAGAGACCCTGAAGGTGCTGGCCAGGGACGGCGCCGCCCTGCGCGCCGCCGAGCTCCAGGACCGCACGGCGCGCCCCGCCGTGGTCGAGGCCAATTTCGGGACCAGTTTCGGCGGCGGCGGCGACAAGCCGATCCGCACCGTGAACTTCCTGGGCGTGCAGTACGAGACCTACGACTCCCCCGCCTCGGGCCGCAAGGAGGTGCGCTGGCTGGGCCAGCCCGATCCCCAGCCCTGGTCGCTGCCGCTCTACACCAGCGAGCCCAGCCTGAAACTGACCCCGCCCAAGGCCTACTGGATCTCCTCGGCCAAGCCCGACGTCATCGAGCGCCTGCGTATCCACGGCGTCCAGATGGAGACCCTGACGACGCCGAAAACGGTGTCGGCCGACATGATCCGCTTCCAGGCCCCCAAGCTCGCGACCCGCGCCAACGAGGGCCATGTCGAGATCGCCGCCGGCCCGGTCACCCACGAGGCCCGCACGGTCACCTTCCCTGCCGGCTCGGTGCGCGTGCCGGTCGACCAGCCGCTGGGCGAGTTGGTGAGCCTGCTGCTGGAGCCGCAGAGCGACGAGAGCTTCTTCGCCTGGGGGATGTTCCCCGAGGTGCTGCAACGCGTCGAATATATCGAGGGCTACGCCATCGCCCCGCTGGCCGAGAAGATGCTGGCCGCCGACCCCAAGCTGAAGGCCGAGTTCGAGGCCAGGCTGGCCGCCGACCCGAAGTTCGCCGCCGATCCGGACGCCCGGCTGGCGTGGTTCTACGCGCGGACGCCGTACTACGACGACCACTACCGGCTCTATCCGGTCGGGCGGGAGCTGTAGGGCCGATGGGGGCCGGGACCCCATTGACACCACCGCATTGTCATCCCGGACGAAGCGCAGCGAAGATCCGGGACCGTCGGAAGCGCCGAGTTCACGCGTCGGTCCCGGATCTTCGCGCTGCGCGCTCGTCCGGGATGACAGGCTGGGAGGCATGAAGGCCATCCTCCCGCCTGAGACGAGCCGGCTTGCCAGCGGCGTCGAACGCTGAACCTTATGCGGCCGCATATGACTTCGTTTCACGAGTAACCACCGATGGACACCATCGCCTCCGGTCACGCCGCCGCCCTGTGGGTGGGGCTGCATGTCTTCCTGCTGCTGACCCTGTCGCTGCTGGTCGTGCGCCTGCGACAGAAGCACAAGGTGGCCATGGGCGACGAAGGCATCCCCGAACTGGCCCGCGCCATCCGCGCCTTCGGCAACGCCAGCGAGTACATCCCCGTCGGCCTGGCGGCGATCATCGTCCTGGCCCTGGTCGACGCCCCGCCCCTGGCCGTCCACGTGGTGGGCCTGACCCTGTTCGCCGGCCGGCTGATCCACGCCGTGGGCCTGTCCAACAGCGGTGGCGCCTCGATCGCCCGCTCGATCGGCATGATCTGCACCTGGGTGGCCTATGTGTTCGGCGGCGTGGCGCTGCTGTTCTACGCCATCGGCTAGTTCCTCCGGCGCCGTTCAGGATGGTTGCCCCGCCCCTGCCCCCTCGTCCATAAGACCCCATGGACGAAAACCTGTTGCATGACGTGCTCGCCGCCGCGCGGAAAGCCGGCGCCGACGCCGCCGAGGCTGTGTTCGCGCAGCGCCAATCCCTCTCCGTCGGGGTCCGCCTGGGCGAACTGGAAGAGGTCGAGCGCGAGGAATCCCGCGACATCGGCCTGCGCGTGTTCGTCGGCAGGCAGAGCGCCACGGTCTCCGGCTCGGACGTTTCCGCCGAGGGCCGCGCCAAGCTGATCGACCGAGCGGTGGCCATGGCCCGCCTGGCCCCCGAGGACCAGTACGCCGCCCTCGCCCCGGCCGAGCGCCAGGCCCGCGCGCCGTTCCGCGACCTTGACCTGTTCGACCCGACCGAACCCTCGGCCGAGACGCTGGAAGCCCAGGCCCGCACCGCCGAGCAGGCTGCGCGGGCCGTCGAAGGCGTGACCAATTCCGACGGCGGCTCGTCATCCTGGAGCGCCTCGACCTGGCGGCTGGTGACCAGCGAAGGCTTCTCGGGCCTGCATCAGGCCAGCGGCTTCGGCGTCTCGGCCTCGGCGATCGCCGGCGAAGGCGCGCTGATGGAGCGCGGCGGCGAAGGCCGCTCGACCCGTCACGCCAGCGACCTGCCGAGCCCGGAAAGCATCGGCGCCACCGCCGGCCGGTTGGCGGTCGCCAAGCTGAACCCGCGCAAGATCGCCTCGACCACCGCCCCGGTGATCTTCGAGAATCGCCTGGCCATCTCGCTGCTCAGCCCGCTGATCGGCGCGATCTCCGGCCCGTCGATCGCCCGCGGGACCTCGTTCCTGAAGGACAAGTTGGGCCAGCAGATCTTCGCCAAGGGCGTGAACCTGCTGGACGACCCGTTCCGGGTGCGCGGCCTGGGCTCGGCCCCGTTCGACGACGAGGGCGTGGCCTGCGAGGCCCGCGCCCTGATCGATGACGGCGTGCTGACCACCTGGATCCTGAACATCGGCTCGGCCCTGCAGCTGGGCATGCAGTCGACCGGTCACGCCTCGCGCGGCCTGGCCGGCCCGTCGGGGGTCTCGACCCACAACCTGACCCTCCAGCCCGGAGAGCGCGACCTGGCCGGCCTGATGGCCGACGCCGGGACCGGCCTGCTGGTGACCTCGATGTTCGGCCCGTCGCTGAACGGCAACACCGGCGACTGGTCGGTGGGCTGCTCGGGCTTCTGGTTCGAGGACGGGGTCTCGACCGGTCCGGTCACCGAGATCACCGTGGCCGGCAACCTGATCGACATCTATGCCCGCCTCGTGCCCGGCTCCGACCTGGAGCTGCGCGGGGCCAGCAACAGCCCGTCCCTGCTGGTCGACGCCCTGGCGATCGCCGGCAAATGACCGACCTGGACCTGATCCTCGAGGCCGCCCGCGAGGCCGGAGCCCTGGCGGTTTCGGCCCGCGAGAAGGGCCTGAAGGTGTGGTCCAAGGACGGCGGCTCGCCGGTCACCGACGCCGACCTGGCGGTGGACGCCCTGCTGAAGGCCAAGCTGACCGGGGCGCGCCCGTCCTATGGCTGGCTGTCGGAAGAGACCGCCGACGATCCGTCCCGCCTGGCGACCAAGCGCCAGTTCGTGGTCGATCCGATCGACGGCACGGCGGCCTATCTGAAGGGCAAGCCGTGGTTCTCGGTGTCGATCGCCGTGGTCGAGAACGGCCGGCCGATCGCCGGCGTCGTGCTGGCCCCGGCCCTGGACGAGACCTACGCCGCCATCCTCGGCGGCGGCGCGACGCTGAACGGCGAGCCGATCACGCCCAGCGCGACCCTCGCGCTCGAGGACTCGGCCATGCTGGGCGACGCCAAGATGTTCGCCTATCCCGGCTGGCCCACGCCCTGGCCGGTCATGCGGGTCGAGAGCCGCAACTCGATCGCCTACCGCATCTGCCTGGTGGCCAGCGGCGACTTCGACGCCGCCATCGCCCTGTCGCCCAAGAACGAGTGGGACCTGGCGGCCGGCGACCTGATCTGCAACGAGGCCGGCGCCGTCGTGACCGACCACAAAGGACGCGGCTTCACCTATAATCGGCCAAATCCGCTGCTTCCGAGCCTGGTTTGCGCCAATCGGGCGCTTGCCCCGTTGATCCTGTCACGTGTCGGGCATATCGACCTGCAACAACGATAACTTCCGCGCAGGATCTTCCCCATCATGTCCGACAAGCAGCTTCTTCACCTCGTGATCGGCGGCGAACTGGAGAACGTTTCCGGCACCGACTTCCGCGACCTGTCGAAGGTCGAGTTCGTCGGCGCCTACGCCAGCTACGCCGACGCCCACAAGGCCTGGAAGGCCAAGGCCCAGGCGACCGTGGACAACGCGCATGCGCGGTACTTCATCATCCACGCCCACAAGCTGCTGGACCCGAGCCTGGACTGATCCAGGTCCTCCCCCTCTGGGGGAGGCGATCGCGAAGCGATCGGTGGGGGGAGTTCCAGGGTCGTTGATCCTGCCTGCGGCCTAGGTCGTATCACTCCCCCCACCGTCGGCTTCGCCGACACCTCCCCCACCGGGGGAGGACCTAGCTACTCCCGCCGCAAGATTCCCTCGGTGACGATCCCGCCGATCATCCCGGCCCGGAACGTCGCCTTCATCGCCACAGGGTCGTAGTCCGGGCTCTCCACCCACTGGGTGAAGGTCAGCCCCTTGGGCGCCGCGGTTTCCAGGTACTGCTCGAAGACGTAGTCCAGCACCCCGGTGTTGCCGTGCCGGATATGCAGATACTTCATCGACAGCTGCTCCTTGGCCTCTTCGATCGGCAGGCCCAGGCGGTAGTGGGCGTAGAGCACGCTCATGATCCCGGCCCGGTCCGCGCCGGACTTGCAGTGCATCAGGGCCGGATATTCGATGCTCTCGAACAGTTCCTTGGCGCCCAGCACGCGCTCTTTGATCGGCACCTCGCGCGAGGTGATCACGAAGTCGACCATCTTCAGCCCCAGCCGCTGGCAGGCGTCCTTCTCCAGGGCGTAGAAGCTGCCGTCGAACCCGCCGCGCAGGTTGATGACGGTCTTGATCCCGCGCTTCTTCCATTCGGCCAGCTGGTGCGGCCACGGCTGGTTGGTGCGCACCAGCTCGGGGCTGACCCAGTGGTCGTTCTTGAAACCCAGGCGCAGATAGGCGTGGTCGTTCCACAGATAGTGGAGATAGGTGCGAAACCGCCCCCAGCGGGTGGTCAGGTCGTAGCCGGGCAACGGACGTTCCTTTGGTGAAGGCCCCTAATTAGGAGCAACAGTCCTGTAATGCAAAAGCCACAGCGCCGCACGCACGCCGCATTGCCCTGCCATGGCCACGCTTGACAGTCCCCCCACGAAATCCGACCCCTGCCTCCATGACCGACCCCGCCGCGCCGCCCGCCAGCAACCGCGCCCTCGCCGCACGGGTCTGGCGCGACTATCTGAAGCCGCGCTGGAAGGGCCTGGCGGTGTCGATCGTCAGCGCCGCGATCGTCGCCTGGCTGAGCGTGTCGCTGGCCCGGATCATCGAGCCGGCCATCGACAAGCTGATCACCCACCCGCAGCCGGGGGCCCTGGTCACCATTCCGCTGACCATCGTCGCCCTGGCCGTCGGCCGTGGCGTCTTCCAGGTCATCCAGGCCAACTTCATCAACCGCATCGGCAACGGCGTGGTCGGCGACGTGCAGGTGCAGCTGTTCGGCAAGTTGGTGCGCTCGGACCTGGCCCGCCTGCGCTCGGGCCACACCGGCGGCTATGTCGCCTCGGTGCTCTATGACGCCGGCCTGATCCGCGAGGCCTCGACCACCGGGGTGATCAACTACACCCGCGAGTTCCTGACCGTGCTGGGCGCCCTGGTGGTGATGTTCCAGCTGGACCCGGTGCTGGCCGGCGGCGTGCTGGTGCTGGCCCCGCTGGCCGGGCTGATCATGGGCCGGTTCTCGCGCAAGACCACCAAGGCCGCCAAGGGGGCCATGGGCGAGACCTCCAACCTGTCGACCGCGATCATGGAGAGCCTGGACGGCATCAAGATCGTCAAGATGGAGAACCGCGAGGCCTATGAGGAGGCCCGCGTCGCCGCCGTGGTCGACCGCCGCCAGCGCCACCTGATCAAGGGCTCCAACGCCCGGGCCATGGCCGCCCCGGCCACCGAGACCTTCACCACCCTGATCATCGCCGTCGTCTTCGTCTATGCCGGCTGGCGGGCCCAGAGCGGCCAGATGACGGCCGGGGTGTTCTTCGCCTTCCTGACCAACCTCTTGATGGCCGCCCAGTCGCTGCGCCAGGTGGCCAACCTGCAGACGGTGTTCAGCGAGGGGCTGACGGCGGCCCGACGGCTGTTCTCGGCCCTCGACGTCGAGGCGACGATCATCGACCCGCCCGGCGCCGCGGCCCTGCCGGCCGGCGACTGCGCCATCGCCCTGGACGGCGTCAGCTTCGCCTATGGCGAAGGCGCCCCGGCCCTGATCGACGTGACCCTGAAGGCCGGACGCGGCGAGACCGTCGCCCTGGTCGGCCCGTCGGGCGGCGGCAAGAGCTCGATCCTCAACCTGATCCCGCGCTTCTACGATGTGACGGCCGGGGCGGTGACCATCGACGGCCACGACGTGCGCTCGGTCACCCTGGCCAGCTTGCGCGACCGCATCGCCCTGGTCACCCAGGAGCCGTTCCTGTTCGACGACACCATCCGCGCCAACATCGCCTATGCCCGGCCCAGCGCCGCCGAGGACGAGATCGAGGCGGCGGCCCGCCAGGCGGCCGCGCACGACTTCATTTCGGACCTCCCGCTCGGCTACGACACCCTGGTCGGCGAGGCCGGCGCGCGGCTGTCGGGCGGCCAGCGCCAGCGCATCGCCATCGCCCGCGCCTTCCTCAAGGACGCCCCGATCCTGCTGCTGGACGAGGCGACCAGCGCGCTGGACACCGAGAGCGAGGCCCAGGTCCAGGCGGCGCTGGAGCGGCTGATGGCCGGCCGCGCCACCATCCTGATCGCCCACCGCCTGTCGACCGTGAAGGGCGCCGACCGCATCTACGTGATCGACAGGGGCCGGGTGGTCGAGACCGGGACCCACGCCGAACTGGTGCGCCACAAGGGCCTCTACGCCCGCCTGGCCAAGGCCCAGGACCTGGACCACCTGCCGCCGGGCCTGGAAGAAGGGGCCACCGCTTGAGGCCGCTGCGCTCGCGCTGGATCATGGTGGCCATGACCAACCTGATGGTCGGCTATCTGCGGCTGACCTACGCCACCCTGCGCTGGACCCACGAGGACCGGTCGCGGGCCGAGAAGGTCTGGGCCGACAGCCTGGCGTCGAAGAGCGGCGCGATCCTGGCCCTGTGGCACTCGCGCGTGCCGGTCGGCCCCACGGCCTGGCCGCAGGGACCCGACAAGCCGGAAATCCGCGTGCTGGTCTCGCAGTCGCGCGACGGCGAGTTCATCGCCCGGGTGATCGCCAAGCTCGGCCTGCCCTCGATCCGCGGCTCATCGCTGAAGAAGACCGACACCGCCAAGAACAAGGGCGGCGAGCAGGCCTTCCGCGACATGGTCAAGTGGGTGCGCGATGGCGGGGCCATGGCCATCACCCCCGACGGTCCGCGCGGGCCGGTCGAGGAGTTGCAGAAGGGCGCCGTCGCCCTGGCCCGGGTGACCGGCGCGCCGGTGCTGTTCGTCGGCATCGCCATGCGGCCCTGCATCCGGCTCAACACCTGGGACCGCACGATCATCCCCCTGCCCTTCGCCAGGGCGGCCATGGTCTGGGACGGTCCGGCCGTCGCCGGCCGCGACGACGACCCCGACGCCCTGGCCCCAGCCTGGGGGGCGCGCCTGTCGGCGGTGTCGCGACGGGCCGAGGCGATCGTGGGGGAAACCGCTCCTGGGTGACCAGGACGATTGATCCGCCCCGCCCTTGGTGGGATGTAGGGCCCATGCCGCACGACCACGCCGACCCCGCGCACGATCACCAGGATCATGGCCACGGCCATGGACACGGCCATTCGCATGGTCACGACCATCACCACGGCCACAACCACGGTCCTGGCGGCCATAGCCATGCGCCCAAGGATTTCGGCCGGGCCTTCGCCATCGGCGCGACCCTGAACATCGGCTTCGTGATCGCCGAGACCATCGCCGGCCTGATGACCCACTCGCTGGCCCTGCTGGCCGACGCGGGCCACAACCTGTCCGACGTGCTGGGCCTGTTCATGGCCTGGGGCGCGGTGGTCCTGGCCAAGCGCGCGCCGACCGGCCGCCACACCTACGGCCTGCGCAAGGGCACGATCCTGGCCTCGCTGACCAACGCCGTGGTGCTGTTGGTGGCGGTCGGGGCCATCGCCTGGGAGGCCATCCGCCGCTTCGCTGACCCGCAGCCGATCCAGACCGGACCGGTGATGATCGTCGCGGCGATCGGCATCGTCATCAACACCGCCACCGCCCTGATGTTCATGCGCGGCTCCAAGGACGACCTCAACATCCGCGGGGCGTTCCTGCACATGGCCGCCGACGCCGCCATCTCGGCCGGGGTGGTGGTCGCGGCCGCCGCCATGTGGGCGACCGGCTGGCTATGGCTGGACCCGGTGGTCAGCCTCGGCATCGTCGTGATCATCGTGCTGGGCACCTGGGGCCTGCTGCGCGACTCGCTGGACCTGGCCCTGGACGCCGCCCCGCGCGGCATCGACCCCAAGGCGGTCCGGGACTGGCTGGCCGGGCGGCCCGGCGTCAGCGAGGTCCACGACCTGCACATCTGGGCGATGAGCACCACCGAGACCGCCATGACCGCCCACCTGGTGCGCCTTCCCGAAGCCGCCGGGGGGGGCTCCGACCACGACCAGTTCCTGCACGACGTCTGCGGCGACATGGCTAGACTCTTTAAGATCGGCCACGTCACCATCCAGGTCGAGCATGGCGGCGGGGTCGGCCCGTGCCATCTGGCCGCCGCGGACGCGGTGTGAGCCTTCCCCTGTCCCTGAGCCTCTATCGCGCGGCCACCACCGCGCTGGAACCGTTCGCGCCGCTGCTGCTGGAGCGTCGGGCCAAGGCCGGCAAGGAGGATCGCGCCCGGCTGAACGAACGCCTGGGCCGTCCGACCACGCCCCGACCCGCCGGCCCCCTGGTCTGGTTGCACGGGGCCAGCGTCGGCGAGAGCCTGTCGATCCTGCCGCTGGTCGAGCGCCTGCGGACCGAGCGGCCTGACGTCGGGGTGCTGGTCACGTCCGGTACGGTGACCTCGGCCGCGCTGCTGGGCCGTCGCCTGCCGACCGGGGCGATCCATCAGTTCCTGCCCGTCGACACCCCCGGCGGGGCGCGGCGGTTCCTCGACCACTGGCGGCCGGACCTGGCGGTGTTCGTCGAGAGCGAACTGTGGCCCAATCTGCTGCTGACCGCCAAGGACCGCGGCGTGCGGCTGGCCCTGGTCTCGGCCAAGCTGTCGGACAAGAGCTACAGGGCCTGGCAGGCGCGGCCGTTCGCGGCCGGGCGGCTGTTCGGCGGCTTTGACCTGATCCTGGCCCAGGACGGCCGCGCCGCCGACCGCCTGACCAGCCTGGGCGGAACCGTGGCCGGCGAGGCCGACCTGAAGTTCGGGTCGGCGCCGCTGCCGGTCGACGCGGCCGCCCTGGCCAGCCTGCGCGTCCGCCTGGGCGACCGACCGCTGCTGTTGGCCGCCAGCACCCATCCGGGCGAGGACGAGCTGATCCTGGCCGCCTGGCGCGCCCTGCCCGACCGTCCGCGCCTGGTGATCGCGCCGCGCCATGTCGAACGGGGCCCCGCCATCGCCGAAGCCGCCCGCGCCACCGGCGCCGGCGTCGCCCTGCGCAGCGCCGCCCCCGACGATCCGGCCGAGGTGATCGTCGCCGACACCCTGGGGGAGCTGGGCCTGTGGTGCCGCTTGGCCAACCTGACCCTGGTGGCCGGCAGCCTGGTCCCAGGCATCGGCGGCCACAACCCCC
>NZ_AKKF01000157.1 GCF_000281955.1 Caulobacter sp. AP07
GGCGGTCGATGCCGTCGATGATCTCGTCGTGGCGTTAGCCGATGGTGACGATGCCCTCGCCCCAGAAGCGGCGCTCATAGGTCAGTTCCGAGATCCAGCGCTGTTCCGGCACGAGATCGACATTGCCGCCGTAGACGGCGCCGTCGTCGAACGCGGCCGAGGCGGCGAAATCGCGGAAGTCGAGCTGGCCCAGCTCGCGCTCGAAGCGGAACCGCAGCTGGTTGTTGGCCTTCGGCGTCCAGGTCGCCTGGAAGCGCGGCTTGGCGAAGAAGAAGCTCTTCTCGAGCGCGGCGTCGCCCGACTGCTTGATCGTCGAGGTCTCCAGCCGCAGGCCGCCCTCCAGGGTCAGCTTGGGGTTCACCCGCCACGTCCCCTTGGCGAAGGTCTCGCCGCGCAGTTCCTCGACCTTGACCGAGGCCGAGGGCAGGAAGACCGGCGCGCCGCCCTCCGTGAACGCCTGATGGGTGTCGAGCATGTTGTAGGCGACCTCGCCGCCGGCCTCGAGGGTCAGGGCGGCCGAGCGCTCGTGACGGACCAGGGCGCGCAGGATCGATTCCGACGAGTCGCCCTTGGCCGTGAAGCGCTGCTCGGGGCTGGCGACGCCGCCCACGGTGTCGCCGCCGGTCGAGACCTCGTCGAAGTGCTCGAACTGGTGGATGGCCCGGGTTTCCAGCGTCCAGCGCGGCTTCAACGGCCGGATCCAGGTCAGGCCCAGTTCGCCCGACCGCGTGTCTTCGGCGTAGTCGCTACGGCGCAGGGCGGCCTGGGACTCGGTCCGCTGCCACTCCTCCCAGTCGTGGATCCCGTACTGGGCCGTGGCCTCCAGCTTGCCGCCGCCGACCGGTCCCGAATAGTTCAGGCGGGCCGAGTCGCCGCCGCCCCAGCCGTCGTTGGCGTAGGCCTCGTCGCGGAGCAGGACGCCGGCCCCGTCGCGGCGGACGCTGCGGCCCACGCCGTTGGAGTCGCTGGTGCTGGTCCCGTCGCTCAGCAGCACGCCCCAGGTGCGGTCGCCGTTGGTGGCGGTGAACTGGTAGTTACCGCCATAGACGTCGTGGTTGCCGTCGAACAGGGTCGCGTTCCAGGTCGCGACCTGCTGGCGGCTGGCGCCCTTCTTCAGGATCACGTTCACGACCACCGAATAGCCCTGCATGTCGATGCCGGGCGCGCCGCCGCGGATCAGCTCGATGCGGTCGACCCGGTTGGCCGGGGTCCGCGACAGGACGTCGGTGCCGGCGTCGTTCTTCGAGGCCGGGCGGTTGTTGTTGATCAGGATGTTGCCGACCGCGCCCTCGAAGCCGCGCGCGCCCGAGCCGTCGTCGGTGGTGAAGCCCGGCACGCGGTCGACCATGTCGAGGGCGGTGTTGGGGCGCTGGGCGGCGAAGAAGTCGGGGGTGAAGACCAGGACGCCGCGCTGGCTGGCGTCGTCCAGGGGGGCGGGAGCGGATGGCGCGGTCGAGCCGGTCGGCGCCTGGGCCGCGAAAGTCGCGCTGCCGGCCAACAGGGTCGCGGCGGTCGCCAGCAGGAAGATCTTGGTCATCGGTATTTCCCCTCAGTCGAGGGAAGACCTGCCGGTCCGGCGCCTTCATCTCAAGTTACAAGCCGGAAAGGTAGATTACATCGACGACAACATTACCGGCCGTTCATGGTTATGAGGCGGCGATGCCTGTGGATAAACCTCATAACGAGGCATGAAATCTTGATTGGACTGGGCAGCGGCGGTTGTTCACCGCGCCGGCGAGCAACCCACGGCGTCCTCTGAAGGCGGCCACGGGAGGTTAGGGATCGCCCGGGACCGCTTCCCCGGGGAGGCCGGAAATATCGACTCGACGCGATGAATTCTATAAATTGCAACATTGAAAATATCTACTCGAAGGCGAATGAGGGCGGCGCCTCACGCTTTCTCGCCGCCCTTTACGGTTGCTTCGCGTCGAAACTCCATGGGGAAAGAAGGCATGCCGAAGGCCATAAAGTTAGCGATCCTTCGCGCGCGCTACGCGCCCGGGGGCAATCGGCCAAGCGACCAGAGTTGCAGGGATGTCTTGATGACGTCGAACAATCGGCGTGGCCTGCTGGACTACTGGACACACAATACGAATGGCTACCTTGACCTAGTGGGAAGCGAGATGTTCCCCGTGGTCAACATCACGCTCGGCGCGGCGGATCGAGATCGCGATTCTCACGGCGCTTTCGTGAACCGTATCGGTCGGCTGGCTCTCGCGCACAAGGCGATCGACGCGACAAAGGCGTTCGCGGGCCGCGACCTGGCCGAGTTCGGCGGCTTCTACATTCATGTCTTCCCGGGAACGCCCCTCGTCTTGCCGGATCCCTCGTCGCCCTCGGGTCAACTCAGCATCGCGCTCGACCTCGGTTCGGGCATGATCGACGGGCGGCGGTTCTGCGCCATTCCAGACCAGATGACCGGCCATCTGCTGATGGCGCACGAATTGGGTCACGTCGTGGGCTTCCCGGACAGCTTCGGGATCCTGAGCAGCGGCATCGACTGGAATAACACCGGCGCGACGTCGCATCTCTACGGAGACCCCTACGACATCATGTCGGCAAGCACGTTCGCAACGCTGAACAACCCGGCGGGCGGCGTCTTCTACGCTGGCGACCCAACATTCAGCGGGCCGGTTCCCGCCGACTGGCGCCCCGGCGGGACCAGCGCCATGGGGCCCGCGCTGACACAGGCGAGCCTGCACAAGATCTATCCAAACGCCATCCCGCCAGGGGTCATCCGCTACGTCTCCCTTCCGCTCGCCGGGCCCGTGACGGCGCGCCTCTACGCCTCCCAGTCCCGTGGTGGCGCCAAGCGGTTGATCATCGTCCGCCCACAGAACGAGGACGTCTCCGGCCGAGGCCGCTGCTACATCGAATTTCGCGATTCGATCGCGTGGGACCAGGGGCTCAAGACGAGCGGCGGCAACCTGTCGCGCCGCGGGGTGACCGCCCATGTCCTGGCCGACGAACCGGGCGTCGGCGTGCGGGCCTTCTATCGCGGCCGCGTGCTGGTTCCCGTCGAAACCGACAGCGATCTTCGCGTCGCGTTCACAACCCTCACCGTGCGCGTGCTGAGGACGGACCTGCATCTCGGCTATGTCGATATCGAGCTGTCGCAGTCGGCGAACCGCGGCGTTTCCATCGAGGCGGCGTCCCGCGTCGAGCGGGTCGCTCCAATCGGACCCCAGATCGAGAGATTCACGCCCTGCGGAGACACCATCCACTATGGCGCCTGGCGAACGCGCACGATCACCAGCTACGAGGGGCTCGCCTTTGGATTTGGCGGAACAGGCGGCCCGCTCGATCCGCCGGTGACATTCCATTGGACGGTCGGCGGCCAACCACTGGACCCGGCCAAGACCCGTGTCGATATCGCCGTGGGCGGAAGCGTGCACAAGGTTTCCTATGCGCTGACGCCTAGCGCCAACCGCCTGTTGCTGACCAGCGCGCCGGGCGACCACGTCGAGGCCCCGGTGCGGCTGACGGTCACCGACCAGAGCGACAGCGCCACCGCGGAAGCGTCGTTCACCGCCCAAGGCGTCGCTTCCGGCTACTCCCCTCACGACATCGGCGTGCTGGGGGCCTGTGAGGCGAAACTGAGGCTGCGGCTTCGATGGAATCTCGGCGACTTCACGATCCCGGGGAACGGCGACCTCTTCCCTGAACCTCCGCCTGAGTTCGCCGACCGCTCCGTCCTGGAGACGGAGATCGCGGCCGCGGTGACGGCAGGGAGCGATCTGGCCGACCACCTTCGTTCGCTGCTCCACCTGCGCTTTGACACGGCGCACGGCTAGACGCCGGGCGCGGTCGAAGGGGCCGCGACGAGACCGCCTCGGCGAGGCGTTCCACGCCTGGCGGTTGTGGGCCGACAGTTCCCTGTGGCTGAGCCCTTTCCCCCCGCCGCTCGCTGCGCTATAGCCCCCGCCGATGACCCGCCAGCCGCACCATCACGCGCACCACCATCATCCGACCTCGCCTCGCGGGATCGGCCGGGTTCGCACGCACTAAGCGGCCCCTGCCCGAGCCCCGCCCAAGGCGGATGGGGCTTGCGACAAGCGCCATCCGTCGAGACCGTTTCCAGGACCCGACGTAGCGCCCATGACCGACCAAAACACCTCTGCGGCCACCTTCCGCCCCGAAGCCCGCAACCCCCGCGGCTTCGCCGACAAGCGGGCCCGCGACCTGCGCGCCGAACGCGCCATCCTGGAAGCGGTGTCGGCCGTCTACGAGCGCTACGGCTTCGAGGCGCTGGACACCGGGGCCTTCGAATATGCCGACGCCCTGGGCAAGTTCCTGCCCGACAGCGACCGTCCCAACGAAGGCGTCTTCGCCCTGCAGGACGACGACGACCAGTGGATGGCGCTGCGCTACGACCTGACCGCGCCCCTGGCCCGCTTCGCCGCCCAGAACTGGGAGACCCTGGCCAAGCCGTTCCGCCGCTACGCCTACGGCCCCGTCTGGCGCAACGAGAAGCCGGGTCCGGGCCGGTACCGCGAATTCATCCAGTGCGACGCCGACACCGTCGGCTCGGCCCGTCCGGAAGCCGACGCCGAGATCATCGCCATGGCCGTCGAGGGCCTGCAGGCCGCCGGCCTGCCGCGCGGTGCGGCGGTGCTGAAGATCAACAACCGCAAGCTGCTCAACGGCCTGCTGACCGCCGCCGGCGTCGAGACGAACGGCCAGAAGCTGGGCGTGCTGCGGGCCGTCGACAAGCTGGACCGCCTGGGCGTCGAGGGCGTGCGCCTGCTGCTGGGCGAGGGCCGACTGGACGAGAGCGGTGCCTTCACCAAGGGCGCGGGCCTGGCCGGCAAGTCGATCGACGCGGTGCTGGACTTCGTCCAGGCGGGTTCGGGCGGTCGCAGCGAAACCCTGGCCAGGATCGCCAACGTCATCGGCGGTTCGGCCGAGGGCGACGAGGGGCTGGAGGAACTGGCCAAGATCGACGCGGCGCTGAACAGCCTGGGCGTCGCCGACGACCAGGCGCTGTTTGAGCCGTCGATCGTCCGTGGACTGGAATACTATACCGGCGCGGTGTTCGAGGCCGAGCTGCTGCTGTCGACCACGGACGACAAGGGCGCCAGCGTGTCGTTCGGCTCGATCGGCGGCGGCGGGCGCTATGACGACCTGGTGGCGCGGTTCACCGGCCAGCAGACCCCTGCCACCGGCTTCTCGTTCGGCGTCTCGCGCCTGGCGGCGGCGCTGCGGGCGGCGGGACGCGAGCCGGGCGGCGAGGCGCGCGGGCCGGTGGTGATCATCGCCTTCGACCAGGCCCACATGGGCGAATATTTCGCCGTCGCCACCGAACTGCGCAACGCCGGCGTCCCGGCCGAGGTCTATCTGGGGTCGTCGGGCATGCGGCCGCAGATGAAATACGCCGACCGCCGCATGGCCCCGGCCGCCATCATGCTGGGCGGCGACGAGATCGCGGCCGGCACGGTGACGATCAAGGACCTGGACCTGGGCCGCGAGCTGGCCTCGGGCGTCGCCGACAACGCCGCCTGGAAGGCCGAGCGGCCCGGGCAGCAGACCATCCCGCGCGGCGAACTGGTCGCCGCCGTCCGCAAGATCATCGGGGGCTGATCCTTTGAGACTCGAGCGTTCCATCCCGGCGGAGGCGCTCGACGCCATCCGCGCGCCGCTGACGGCCTACAGCCCCACGCCGATCGACGTGCCGGTGCTGCAGCCGCTGGGCCTGATCCTCGACTTCGCCGGCGAGGCCATGCGCTCGCGGCTGTTCGCCGTGTCGGCCGGCGACGGCGGCGAGGAGACCTGCCTGCGCCCCGACTTCACCGTGGCGGTCGCCCGCCAGCACCTGGGGTCGGGCGCCCAGGCCGGCCGCTACTATTATGACGGCAAGGCCTTCCGCGTCGCGCCGCGTGGCAGCGACCGGGCCGAGGAGTTCCTGCAGATCGGCATCGAGGCCTTCGAGGGCTCCGACCCGATCGTGGCCGACGCCGAGATCACCGCCATGACCTGGCGCAGCGCCTCGGCGGGCGGGCGCGACGACCTGTCGATCGTCATCGGCGACATCTCGCTGTTCTCGGCGTTCGTCGACAGCCTGGCCCTGCCCAACATGCTGGCGGCGCGGCTCAAGCGCGCCTTCGCCCATCCGCGGCTGATGAAGCGCGAACTGGACGGCGAGGACACCGAACTACCGCTGGCCGAGCCGAGCCGCCTGGCGTTCATGCTGACGCAGATGCCCGAGAACGAGGCCGTCGAGGTGCTGCAGGAGCTGTGGGCCCTGGCCGGCATCGAACCGGTCGGCGGCCGCCGACCGGCCGAGATCGCCCTGCGCCTGGTCGAGCGCTCGCAACGGGCGATGGCCGGTCGCCTGAGCCCCGAACAGGCCGACCGCGTGCGGGCCTATCTGGCGGTCAGCGGCCATCCGTTCCAGGTCCTCGAGGAAATCCGCGCCCTGGCCGGCCGCAGTCCACGTCCCCTGGAGAGGGCCACCGCCGCCTGGAACGCCCGGCTGGACCGGATGCGCGATCTGGACGTGCCGCTGGACCGCATGACGCTGAGCGCCGCCTTCGGACGGTCGTTCGGCTATTACGACGGCTTCCTGTTCGAGGTGCGCAGCGCCGCCCTCGGCGACGAACGCCCGGTCGCCGCCGGCGGCCGCTATGACGGCCTGCTCGCGCGGCTGGGGGCCGAAACCAGGACCGGAGCGGTGGGCTGCATGGTGCGCCCGGCCCGGGCCTATGCGGGAGACGGCGAATGACCGACACGCCGATGATCTTCGCCATCCCCTCGAAGGGGCGGCTCAAGGAACAGGTCGAGGCCTGGCTGGCCGAATGCGGCTTCAAGCTGGAGATGTCGGGCGGCGCGCGCGGCTACTCGGCCGGGCTGTCGGGCCTGCCGGGCGTCTCGGTGCGGCTGCTGTCGGCCGGCGACATCGCCGCCGGGCTGGACAACGGCGAACTGCACCTGGGCGTCACCGGCGAGGACCTGCTGCGCGAGCGCGGCGAGGACATGGACGGCCGGGTGATGCTGCTGCGGGCCCTGGGCTTCGGCCGGGCCGACCTGGTGGTCACCGCCCCCAAGAGCTGGCTGGACGTCGACACCATGGCCGACATCGACGATGTCGGGCACGCTCATCTGGCCAGGACCGGCCGCCGCCTGCGGGTGGCGACCAAATATGTCACCCAGACCCGGGCCTTCTTCGCCCGCCACGGCGTCGCCGACTACCGCATCGTCGAGAGCAGCGGCGCCACCGAGGGCGCCCCGGCGGCGGGCGTGGCCGAACTGGTGGTCGACATCACCACCACCGGCGCGACCCTGGCGGCCAACGGCCTGAAGATCCTGACCGACGGGGTGATCCTCAAGAGCCAGGCCCAGCTGACCGCCTCGCTGATCGCGCCGTGGACCGACGACCAGGTCGACAGCCTGCGTCGCCTGCTGTCGGTGGTCGAGGCCAAGGGCCGGGCCCGCACCCTGGCGACCCTGGTCTGGCCGGCCGAGCAGGACGCCGCCGGCCAGGCGGCGGTGGCGCCGTTCGTCGGCCAGGGCGCGCGCCGGGCCAACGGCGCGCTGCTGGCGACGGCCGACCTGTTCGAGGCCGCCGCGGCGCTGGGGGCGGCGGGGGTGGAGCCGGTCACGGTGTCGCGTCCGGACTATGTGTTCGAGTCGCGCTCGGCGGTGCTGGACGCGTTGCGGGAACGACTCGGAAAGTAAGATTTGACTGAGTTGTCAAAAATATCCTGAGAGATCGGCGATAAGTTTGACCCCACGGTCCATTCTAAGCCGTATTCGTCAAAAATATTCGCGAGGCCTTGTAGATTCCCGATTGGCGGCGTTGACAGCGTCACGAATTTGACGTTTCTAACGCTTGCAAGGAAGAACCGAGCCCAAAGAGAGCTCCCTTCCTTCGGCGTTTCGGGGAGGAAACGCCCACCTAGATCGAATGATCGAGAAATAGCCGGACCCGTCGCGATTATCCCCCGCGACGGGTTTGGTGTATCTGGGGCCCGGCTCCAGTTTTTGACAGACTCGATAAAAATGGCGGTTTCCGTGAGGGAGCCGCCTTTTTTCGTTTTGGGCTCCCGCAGTGAGACCCTCTCCCATGGGGAGAGGGAGGGGCCCAAGCAAAGCTTGGGAGGGTGAGGGGGTGGTGAGTCCGACGGCGTGCCGGCAGGGCGTTCGAGGAAGCCGATCCTGATCCTAAAGCCGTCATCCCCCGCTTTATGCGGGGGACCCAAGCTGATCTTCAGAACGAGACTTGGCCAGCGCCGCTTGGGTCCTCCGAACAAGTCGGGGGAAGACGGCGTTTTGGGGCGCTTGAGAGAAAACGGTGAGGGCGTCACCCCTCACCCTCCCACGCCTACGGCGCGGGCCCCTCCCTCTCCCCTCCGGGAGAGGGTTTCAAGTCACCAGATATCCACCCGGTCCGCCGGCGCGACATACAGCTTGTCGCCCGGCTGCACGTCGTAGGCCTTGTACCAGCCGGCCTGGTTCCGGATCGTGCCATTGACGCGGTAATAGGCCGGCGAGTGCGGGTCGCTGACCACCTGCTGGCGCAGGGAGTCGTCGCGTTGCTTGGCGCGCCACACCTGGGCCCAGCCCAGATAGACGCGCTGGTCGCCGGTGAAGCCGTCGATCACCGGGGCCGGCTTGCCGCCCAGCGAGGCGTGGTAGGCCTCGAGCGCGAAGGCCAGGCCGCCCATGTCGCCGATGTTCTCGCCCATGGTCAGCTGGCCGTTGACCTTGGCTCCCGGCAGCGGCTCGAAGGCCGAATACTGAGCGCCCAGCTTGTCGGCCTGGACCTTGAACTTGGCGGCGTCCTCGGCCGTCCACCAGTCGCGCAGCACGCCTTCGCCGTCGGACTTGCGGCCCTGGTCGTCGAAGCCGTGGCTGATCTCGTGGCCGATCACCCCGCCGATGCCGCCGTAGTTGACGGCCGGGTCGGCGTCCGGGTCGAAGAACGGGGCCTGCAGGATGGCGGCCGGGAAGACGATCTCGTTGTTGGCCGAGTTGTAGTAGGCGTTCACCGTCTGCGGGGTCATGCCCCATTCCTTCTTGTCGACCGGCCCGTTCAGCCGCTCGACGTCGTGGCGCCAGTCGAAGGCCGCCGACCGAAGGGCGTTGCCATAGGCGTCGTCGGCCTTGATCGTCAGCTTGGAATAGTCGCGCCAGGTGTCGGGATAGCCGATCTTGACCGTGAACTTGGCCAGCTTGTCCTGGGCCTGGGCCTTGGTCTCGGGCGACATCCAGCTCAGATTGTCCAGCCGCACCTTCAGGGCGGCGCGGACATTGCCGACCAGGTCGACCATCTTGGCCTTGGATTCCGGCGGGAAATAGCGGGCCACATAGACGCGGCCGACCGCCTCGCCCAGCTGGTCGTTGACGGTGGCGACGCCGCGCTTCCAGCGGGGCTTCTGCTCCGGCTGGCCCGACAGGGTCTTGTTGCGGAACTCGAAGCTGGCGTCGACGAAGCGCTTGGACAGCATCGGCGCCGCGCCGTCGGCGACCTTGAACGCCTGCCAGGCCTTCAGGGTGTCGAGCGGGGTGTCGGCATAGATCTTGGCCACCTTGGGGAAGGCGGTGTTGGTGGTGACGATCACCCGGTCGATCTGGGGCAGTTCGCTCGAGGCCAGGTAGCGTTTCCAGTCATAGCCCGGCGTCAGGGCCTGCAGCTGCGCCAGGGTCATCGGGTTGTAGGTCTTGTCGCGGTCGCGGCGCTCGGCCCGCGTCCAGGAGGCCTCGGCCAGTTGGGTCTCGAAGGCGACGATGGCCTTGGCGTTGTCGGCCGGCTTGTCCCAGCCGACCAGGGTCAGCAACTGGGCGACATAGGCCTCGTAGGCGGTCTTCTTGGCCGCGAAATCGGGCTTCAGATAGTAGTCGCGGTCCGGCAGGCCCAGGCCGCCGTTGTTGGCGTAGACGGCGTAGCGCGTCGGCGCCTTCAGGTCGGCCTGGATGTAGACGCCCATCACCGAGGCGTAGCCGGTGGTCGGGCTCTTGCCCATCAGGGCGGTGAAGTCGTCCTTGGTCTTGACCTTGCGAACGCCGTCCAGCTCGGCGGCGATCGGCTTGGCGTCCAGCTTCTCGGCCAGGGCCTCGTCCATGAAGGCGTGGTAGGCGGCGCCGATCTTGACCGTATCGGGGTCGGTCGACCGGCTGTCGGCCGCTTCGGTGATGATCGCCTTGGTGCGGGCTTCCGACAGCACGGCCAGCTTGTCGAAGTTGCCGAAGCGGACGCGGTCCGACGGGATGGTGGCGTTGGCGTCCCAGGTTCCGCTGGCGAACTTGTAGAAGTCGTCGCCCGGCTTGACCGAGCGATCCATGCCCGCAACGTCGAAACCCCAGGTTCCGTAGTGCGGCGACTCCAGCGACGCCGGCTCGCCGCCACCGGCGGCCGGCGCGTCGATCATGTCGAACAGCGCCTGCGTCGTGCAGGCCGCGTCGAGGCAGGCATGGTCATGATCCTCGCGCGCCTGAGCGCCGAAGGCCGACAGCGACAGCGCGGCCATGGCGGCGGCGGCGAACCAGACTTGTTTCATGAAGGACGATCCGTTGGATGAAGTTGGCCGTAACTTGCTCATCCCAAGGAAAATCCGTCCCTTACTTTTTTGTCATGTTCAGTGGTGGTCGTGCATCCCCGCCATCGGGTCGGCTCCGGCCTTGGGCGGACCGGCCTCGACCGACAGGTCGATCTTCATCCGGCGGCCATCGGCGAACACCAGGGTCAGGGGGGTCTTGCCGCCCAGGACCTGGGCGCGGGTCAGGCCCATCAGCATCAGGTGATAGCCGCCGGGCGCGAACTCGACCTTGGCGCCCGGCGCGACGGTCAGGCCGCCGGTCACCGGCCGCATCGACGAGACGCCGCCCGCCTGGCTGCTCTGGTGCAGGGTGACCGACCGGGCGGCCGGGCTCTCGACCGCGACCAGCTTGACCGGCTTGGCGCCGACATTGGCCAGGGTCAGGTAGCCGACGCCGTTCATGCCGGCGGCGGCGGGACGGGTCCAGGGACGGCGCACCTCGACCCCGCCGACGCGGTAGTCGCCGGCGACAGCGGGGGCGGAGAAGACGAGGGCGGCGAGGGAGGTCAGGGCAAGAAGGCGCATGGGAGGGTTCTCGATCAATGTTTCATGCCGGGCATGCCGGCCATGGTGTCGGCGGAAGTCGTGGCCGGGGTGAGGCGGACCACCGGGGCGGGCCGGGTCAGTTTCTCGCCGGGGCGTTGCGGGTCGCGGACCTCGGTCCACTGGCTCTCGCCGTGTTCGCAGGTCTGGATCGCCGGGAAGACCAGGTCGCCAGCCTGGGCGGGCAGCTTCATCAGCAGGGTGAAGTCGTCGAACTGGTCGTCGGTCAGGCGGCCGGTCCAGGTGACCGCCGTGGTCCGGCGCTTGGCCGGGTCGGCGTCGTCGGTCTTGTCGACGGCGACCGTCCAGCCCGGCTTGGGCTGCGGGCGGGCCGAGGCCACGGCGTCGGGGATCTCGATCCGCAGGCCGAGCGTGGCGTCGCCCGCCGCGCAGGCATGGCCCACGCGGAAGGCGATGGCCGAATAGGACCCGGCCTTGGCCTCGCCCGACGCGGCGACCACGTGAGCGGCCGCGGGGAAAGGCGCCAGCAGGGCCGCGATCAGGAGGGCTTTGCGCATGATCGTGCTCCCTAGAACTTGCCGGTCAGGCCGACGAACACCCCGCGCCCGTCGCCCGGCCAGAACGCAGCCGTGGAATTGTCCGGCGCGCCGGGCGCCGCGGTCGAGACCGTGGTGGCGGCCACCGACGGATTGACCGTCGAGACATAGCGCTCGTCGGTCAGGTTGCGCGCGTCCAGGAACACGGTGATGCGGTCGCGGGTGTAGCCGGCGCTCAGCGAGGCGATGGCGTAGTCGGGCGCGCGGACCTTGTTGCGGTAGTCGACCAGCACGCCGCGCGGCGACCATTCCACCGACGGGGCCACGAACCAGCCGGCCGGGTGCTCGTACCTCAGCTCGGCCCGGTAGAGGTGCTCGGGCACGACGGGCAGGCGGTTGTCCTTGTACTGGGCGTCGCCGTCGAACTTGAAGTCGGACCAGGCGTAGGTCTGGCGCAGCCTCAGGCGCGGGGCGATCCGCCAGTCCAGGCCCGCCTCGAGGCCCTGGTGGATCGTCTGGTCGGCGTTGAAGGCGATGGCCGGCCGGGCCGGATCGACCACATAGCTCAGCAGTTCGTGCTTCAGCTGGGCGCGATAGAGGGCCACGTCCCAGGCGAAGGCCCCTCGCCGACCCCGCGCCCCGACCTCGCCGGTCCAGGCCGTTTGCGGAACCAGGTCGGTGAAGGGGTGGGTGGCGTCCGGCGAGTAGGACCCGAAGTTGGGCGGCTCGACCGACCGCGTGAGGTTGGCGAAGACCTGCGAGTCCTGGTCGGCCTGGAACAGCACGCCCAGGCGCGGGGCGAACCAGTCGTAGTCGCGGTTTTCGGTGAGGTTGAAGCCGCCGGTGGGCAGCTTGTAGCTCTGGTAGTCGCGGCTGGCCGTCCCGTAGGTCCCGCCGGCCACCAGGGCCAGGCGCGGGGTGACGAACAGCCGGCCTTCGGCGAAGACGTCCGCGGCCTGGGCGTTCTGCCGCGAGAACGCCGTGGGCGCGCCGTGCGAGCCGCGCAGGTTGATCCAGTTGCGGGAGTCCAGGTCGCCGACCCGCCAGGAAAGCCCCGCGAACAGGTCGGCGTCCATGCCGCCCAGCTGGCCGGTCCAGTCCAGGCGTCCGAAGGCCCCGAAGTTGCGGCTCTCCTGGTCGACCACCTGGAAGATCGGATGGTCCAGGTCGCGCCAGGCGCCGTAGACCCCGCCCTGGAACACCGTGCTGTCGCTCAATCGCCAGGTGGTCTGCAGGCTGGCCCGGGCGTTGCGCATGTTGCGCCCGTAGTTGTTGGAGAGGTTGTTGACCGGCGCGTAGTTGGCGGCCTTGGTCGGGTTGTTGAGGGCGTCGTTCAGGGTCAGCGCGCCGGCGATCTGCTGGCGCAGGTCGGCGCCGCTGAGATAGAGCCGCACCTCGCGGTCCTCGCCGAAGCTGTGGCCGAGATTGACCGACAGCCGGGCGGCCGAGCTGTTGCTCTGCTGGCGCCAGCCGTCGGCGTTGAGCAGGGTCGCGCCGACGAAGACGTCGTCGTCGCCGAAGGTCCGCGCCAGTTCGCCGTGGACCCGCGCCGTGCCGAACGAGCCGCCCTCGACCCGCAGCAGGTTGTCGGCCCCCGCCGTCCGGCCGGTCGGGGTGACGAAGTTGATCGCCCCGCCCAGCAGCGCCCCGCCGAACCGCAGGGCGTTGCCGCCCTTGTAGACCTCGGTGTAGCGGGCCAGCAGCGGGTCGATCAGCTGGTAGTCGCCATAGCCGTCGGCCTCGTTCAGCGGCACGCCGTCCTGGGCCAGCATGGTGCCGCGATTGTGGCTGCTGTTGCCGATCCCCGAGCCGCGGATCGACAGGCGGGCGTCCTCGCCGAACTTCTTCTGGGCGAAGACGCCGGGCACGTCGCGCAGGGCGTCGACCAGGCCGATGGCGTAGCGGTTGGCATAGGCCTCGGACGAGATCACCGCCACCGCGCCGGGGGTTTCCGACAGGCGCTTGCGGGCCTGGGCGACGATCGGCGCGTCCTCCGGATTGGGACGGGCGGTGACCAGGACGGAGTCGAGCGCGGTGCGCGGGTCGTCGTCGACGCCGGCGAAGGCGGGCGAGAAAGCGGGCAGGACGCAGAGCGTGGCGCCGGCCGCGAGGGCCAGGCGGAAGGATTTGGACATGAAGAGACAGAGCCCCGAAGACATGACGGCGCGCGCCGGCTTTCAACCTTAGCGCGCGATGTGGAAAAGTCAGCCGTTCAGGTGGTGGGGCGGTCCTTGCCCGGGCGGACGCGGCGGGGCGCGGGCCGGGGCCATGCCGCGGCGGGCCATCGGCGGGGCGATCTCGACGCGCGCGGCGTAGAGCACTGGCAGCGAGACCAGGCTGTCGGGGGTGTCGGTGACCGCCAGGCTGGCCGCCACGCACTGGTAGCAGGGCAGGCCGGCGAAGCCCTTCCTGGGGGCCTGTTCCTGGCCGTCGACCGTGACGGTCTTGGCGCCGTCGACCGTACAGATGACGATCGCCTGGCCGGTTCCGGCCTCATGGGCCATGGCGGCGGCGGGGATCAGGCTCTGGACGAGCAGGGCCAGCATCGCCAGCAGGGCGATGGGCCAGGTCGTTCCGGACTGTCCGCGACGGGGGCTCATGACGCGGCGTGGGTAGGCGTTCGTGGCACGTTGGTCAATGCGCCGGACGGGCGAGGCGCCGAACCGGTTGTCATCCCGGACGCAGCGAAGCGAAGATCCGGGACCGACGCCTGAGCACCGCGTTTCCGGCGGTCCCGGATCTTCGCGCTGCGCGCTCGTCCGGGATGACAAGCGCATTTGAGTGAAGGCGTGGGCTCAGTGCGCCGCCGCCGCGGCCACCTTCCGCCTCGGCGCCAGGGCCAGCATCCCCCGGGCGATCTCCTGTTCGCCGATCAGGGCGTGGGTGGCGCCCATCTGGGTCAGCAGGTCGACGTCGTTGTCGGTATAGGCCCGGGCGATGATCTTGACCTGTGGGTTGGCGGCGCGGGCCTGTTCGATGATCCGGGCGGCCTCGAACGGGCTGGGCACGGCGACGAACAGGTGGGTGGCCTCGGCCAGGCCGGCCTTCATCAGCACCTCGGGCCGGACGGCGTTGCCCTGGATCATCTCGAAGCCGGCGGCGCGAACCTCGTCGGCGCGCTCGCCCTCGTCCTCGATCACCACCAGCAGCATGCGGTCCTTCAGGCCCTCCGCGACGGCCTTGCCGACCCGGCCATAGCCGACCAGCACGCCGTGCGGCTGGGCGGCGGCGACGGGCGCGGCCGGCTCGCCGGCCTGCCCGACCAGCCTGGGCAGCACCTTGTCCAGCACCGCGAACAGCAGCGGATTGACCAGGATCGACAGGATCGCCCCGGCCAGGATCAGGTCGCGGCCGTCGGGCGGCAGCAGCTTCAGCGAGACGCCCAGGCCGGCCAGGATGAACGAGAACTCGCCGATCTGGGCCAGGCTGGCCGAGATGGTCAGGGCCACGCTCGTCGGGCGCTTGAAGGCCAGGACGATGACATAGGCGGCCAGCGACTTGCCGATCACGATGATGGCCAGGGTGGCGGCCACGGCCAGGGGCTCGCGCAGCAGCACGGTCGGGTCGAACAGCATGCCGATCGACACGAAGAACAGCACCGCGAAGGCGTCGCGTAGCGGCAGGGTTTCGTTGGCGGCCTGCTGCGACAGCTCGCTCTCGGCCATGATCATGCCGGCGAAGAACGCGCCCAGGGCGAACGACACGCCGAACAGCGCCGCCGAGCCGAACGCGACTCCCAGGGCGATGGCCAGAACGCCCAGCCGAAACAGCTCGCGCGAGCCGGTATGGGCGATACGGTGCAGGATCCACGGGATCACCCGGCGGCCGACCACCAGCATGATGGCGACGAAGGCCGCGACCTTGCCGATGGTGATGGCGAAGGCCCCGGCGACGCCGCCCGGCCCGGGGGGCGGAGCCTCGCCGCCCAGCATGCCGGAAAGCGCCGGCAGCAGGACCAGGGCCAGCACCATGGCCAGGTCCTCGACGATCAGCCAGCCGACGGCGATGCGGCCGCGGTCGGTGTCGATCAGCCGCCGCTCCTCCAGGGCCCGCAGCAGCACCACGGTCGAGGCCACCGACAGGGCCAGGCCGAAGACGATCCCCGCCCCCAGGGTCCAGCCCAGCATCGAGGCCAGGCCAACGCCCATGGCGGTGGCGACGGCGATCTGCACGGCCGCGCCGGGGATGGCGATCTTGCGCACCGCCATCAGGTCCTTGACCGAGAAGTGCAGCCCCACCCCGAACATCAGCAGGATGACCCCGATCTCGGCCAGCTGCGGCGCCAGCTCCTGATCGGCCACGTAGCCCGGCGTGAACGGCCCGACGATCACCCCCGCCAACAGGTAGCCGACCAGCACGGGCAGCTTCAGGCGGTTGGCGACGGCCCCGAAGATGAAGGCGAGTCCGAGGCCGGCGACGATGGTGGCGATCAGCGAGGTGTGGTGCAAAGGCTCTCCTTGACGGTCAACATTATCGGGCGTACTCAACCAATATGGGTGACGTTGTTCGAGGACGCTAGATGCCTCACGCAAAAATTCTCCTGCCGGCCCAGTGCCGAGGGGCGCGTGGCCTGCTCAGCTGGTCGCAGGGCGACCTGGCCGACCGCGCCGGCGTCTCGCGCAGCACGGTCAAGGATTTCGAGACCGAGCGCCACGCCCTGCACCATAGCACCGAACGCCTGCTGATCGAGGCGCTGGAGGCCGGCGGCGTGTCGCTGATCGCGCCCGACGAAGCCGGCGCCGGCGTACGATTGAAACTGGCCAGCTAGGAAACAGCTCAAGGGGGCGAGACCACGTGAACCACGCGATGTCACCGGCCGACTACAAGGACCTGGTGCTGTTCCTGGCCACGGCCGGGATCGTGGCTCCGCTGTTCAAGCGCCTTCGCGTCAACCCGATCCTCGGCTTCCTGCTGGCCGGGGTGATCCTGGGGCCGTTCGGCCTGGGCGCCCTGACCCACGTCGCGCCGTGGCTGGACTACGTCACCGTCGACAACCCCGACGAAATCGCCCAGCTGGCCGAGTTCGGGGTGGTGTTCCTGCTGTTCATGATCGGGCTGGAGCTGTCGTGGGAACGGCTGCGGCTGATGCGCAAGCTGGTGTTCGGCCTGGGCGCCCTGCAGATGCTGGGCTGTTCGCTGGCCCTCGGCGCGGTGGCCTGGCTGCTGGGCCAGCCGCCGGTCGCCGCCCTGGTGATCGGCGCGGCCCTGACCCTGTCGTCCACCGCCATCGCCGTGCCGGTGCTGGTCGAGCGCAAGCGGCTGCATTCCGAGGGCGGACGGGCGACCTTCTCGGTGCTGTTGTTCCAGGACCTGGCCGTGGCCCCGATCCTGATCACCCTGGCGATCCTGGGCCGGGGCGACGGCGTCTTCCGGCTGGGCGACCTGCTGGCCCTGGGCCCCGCCGCCGTCGGCCTGGGGATCATCGTGCTGCTGGGCCGCCTGGCGCTACGGCCGATGATGCGTTCGGTGGCCAAGGCCAAGAGCGAAGAGATGTTCATGGCCGCCTGCCTGCTGGTGGTGATCGGCGCGGGCCTGGTCGCCGCCCTGTCGGGCCTGTCGATGGCGCTGGGGGCGTTCGTGGCCGGGGTGCTGCTGGCCGAGACCGAGTACCGCCACGAGGTCGAGGTCAAGATCGAGCCGTTCAAGGGCCTGCTGCTCAGCCTGTTCTTCGTGTCGCTGGGCATCCGCCTGGACCTGTCGCTGCTGGTCGCCCAGCCGGGACTGGTGCTGGGCGTCGCCGTTGGGCTGGTGACCCTCAAGGCAGCGATGGTGGCCGGGCTGGGCCGACTGTTCGGCCTCTCGACCCGGGCCTCGATCGAGACCGCCCTGACCCTGGCGGCCGGCGGCGAGTTCGCCTTCGTGATCCTCGACAACGCCACGGGCGCGGGGGTGGTCTCCACCCAGGTCGGCCAGGCGGTGCTGGTGGCCGCGACCCTGACCATGTTCCTGATCCCCGCCCTGTCGGCGATCGGCGCGCGGCTGGCCAAGGGCGCGGTGGTCGCGACCAGCGAGGCGCCGGAGGTTCCCGAGCACCAGGGCGAGGAGCTGGCGGGCCGGGTGCTGGTGGTCGGCTACGGCCGGGTCGGGCGGCTGGTCGGCGACATGCTGGACCGCCACGACCTGCCGTGGATCGCCATCGACCGCGACCCCAGCTTCGTCCAGCAGGGCCGCCGGGCCGGCCACCGGGTCTATTACGGCGACGCCTCGCGGGTGGAGCTGCTGGAACGCTGCGGCCTCGACTACGCCCGGGCCGTGGTGGTGACCATGGACTCGCCGGAAGCCGCCGAGGCGGTGGTGGCCACCGCCCGCGGCCACCGCCCCGACCTGACCATCGTCGCCCGGGCCCGCGACGCCCGCCATGCCGCCCGCCTCTACGACCTGGGCGCCACCGACGCCGTGCCCGAGACCATCGAGGCGAGCTTGCAGCTGTCGGAGGCGGTGCTGGTCGACATCGGCGTGCCGATGGGCCTGGTCATCGCCTCGATCCACGAACGCCGCGACGAGTACCGCAAGGTGCTGAACCGGCCGGATGCGCTGGGCGGCAAGCGCAAACGGCTGCGGGACGCTTCGAAGCTGACCTAGTCTTTGGAGACCCTCTCCC
>NZ_AKKF01000158.1 GCF_000281955.1 Caulobacter sp. AP07
CGGGCGTAGCCGCCGTCGCCGCCACGACGATGGTCCTTTCGGGGATGTTCGCGGGGCAAGCCCTCGCCAAGGGCGCCGAATTTCTGGGCCAACCGACGCCCGGGGCGATCGACCTGCAGCAGGCGGCCTCGCCCCTGAAGCATGAGGCGATCGCGTTCCACAACTTGATCCTGATGCCGATCATCACGGCCATCACCCTGCTGGTGCTGGGCCTGATCGTCTGGATCGCCATCCGCTACAATAAGAAGGCGAACCCGATCCCGGCCAAGTTCAGCCACAACACGACGATCGAGATCATCTGGACCGTGGTGCCGGTGCTGATCCTGATGGTCATCGCCATCTTCTCGTTCCGGCTGCTGTTCGCCTACAACGACATGCCCAAGCCCTACATGACCGTGAAGGCCACCGGCTATCAGTGGTACTGGGGCTACGAGTATCCCGACCAGAAGATCAGCGAGATCATCTCGACCCCGCTGAAGAAGGAAGAGGCCGACGCCAAGGGCGTGCCTTACCTGCTGGCGGCCAACACCCCGCTGGTGGTGCCGGTCAACCAGGTCGTCCGCGTCCAGGTGACCGCCGCCGACGTGATCCACGCCTTCGCCCTGCCGGCCTTTGGCCTGAAGACCGACGCCATCCCGGGCCGCCTGAACGAAACCTGGTTCAAGGCCGAGAAGGTCGGGACCTATTACGGCCAGTGCTCGGAACTGTGCGGCGTCGATCACTCGAACATGCCGATCGAGATCAAGGTGGTCAGCCAGGCCGATTTCGACGCCTGGGTGAAGTCCAAGACCGCGCCCGCTCCGGCCGCGACCGCCGCCGCCGCCACGGTCACGCCGGCCGCCGCCCCCGCTTCCGTTCCGGCCGCGGCTCCCGCCGCGCCGGCGGTCTAAGATACGATTGCAGGATTAAGTCCGATGGCTCACGCCGCTGACATCGATCACCACGACGCGTCACACGACGACGCCGACCACAAGCCGCCCTTCTTCCAGCGTTGGTTCGGTTCGACCAACCACAAGGACATCGGCACGCTCTACATCATCTTCGCCATCATGGCGGGGCTGGTCGGCGGCGCGCTGTCGGGCCTGATCCGCTGGGAACTGGCCGAGCCGGGCATCCAGATCTTCGGCCCCAACTCGTCGGTCAGCCTGCTGGGCCTCGTCGAGCAGTCCAAGCACGGCTACAACGCCGTGGTCACCGCCCACGCCCTGATCATGATCTTCTTCATGGTCATGCCGGCGATGATCGGCGGGTTCGGCAACTGGTTCGTGCCGATCATGATCGGCGCGCCGGACATGGCCTTCCCGCGGATGAACAACGTCTCGTTCTGGCTGCTGGTCGCCGCCTGGTGCCTGCTCTTGACCTCGATGTTCGTCGACGGCGGCCCGGGCAAGGGCTTCGGCGGCGGCTGGACGATCTATCCGCCGCTCTCGACCACCGGCCACACCGGACCGTCGATGGACCTGGCGATCCTGGCCCTCCACCTCGCGGGCGCCAGCTCGATTCTCGGCGCGATCAACTTCATCACCACGATCTTCAACATGCGCGCGCCGGGCATGACCCTGCACCGCATGCCGCTGTTCGCCTGGTCGGTGCTGATCACCGCCTTCCTGCTGCTGCTGTCGCTGCCCGTCCTGGCCGGCGCCATCACCATGCTGCTGACCGACCGCAACTTCGGCACCCACTTCTTCGACCCGGCCGCCGGCGGCGACCCCGTGATGTTCCAGCACCTGTTCTGGTTCTTCGGTCACCCGGAAGTGTACATCCTGATCCTGCCCGGCTTCGGCATCATCAGCCACATCGTCTCGACCTTCTCCAAGAAGCCGATCTTCGGCTACCTGGCGATGGCCTACGCCATGGTCGCCATCGGCTTCGTCGGCTTCATCGTGTGGGCCCACCACATGTACACCGTCGGCATGAGCATCAACCTGCGCGCCTATTTCGTGGCCGCCACGATGGTCATCGCGGTTCCGACCGGCGTGAAGATCTTCTCGTGGATCGCCACGATGTGGGGCGGTTCGATCAGCTTCAAGACGCCCATGCTGTGGGCGATCGGCTTCATCTTCCTGTTCACCGTCGGCGGCGTGACCGGCGTGGTCCTGTCGAACGCCGGCATCGACTACAGCCTGCACGACACCTACTACGTCGTCGCCCACTTCCACTACGTGCTGTCGCTGGGCGCCGTGTTCGCCATCTTCGCCGGCTTCTTCTACTGGTTCGAGAAGATGTGGGGCGTGAAGTACAACGAGTTCCTGGGCTGCGTGCAGTTCTGGATCATGTTCGTCGGCGTGAACCTGGTGTTCTTCCCGCAGCACTTCCTGGGCCTGCAGGGCATGCCGCGCCGCTATGTCGACTATCCGGTGGCCTTCTCGCACTGGAACTACGTCTCGTCGGTCGGCTATGCGATCACGGCCGTGGGCGTGGTGGTGTTCCTGGTGATCCTGGTCGAGGCCGCCATCCGTCGCCGCAAGGCCGAGGCCAATCCGTGGGGCGAAGGCGCCACCACCCTGGAATGGACCCTGTCCTCGCCGCCGCCGTTCCACCAGTTCAGCGATCCGCCGGTCATCAAGGCCGACAGCCACTGATCCTGGCGGTATAGACACACAAAGCGCGGGGGCGCGGGCCGGATGAAAATCCAGCCCGCGCCCTTCGCCCATCAAGACCTGAAGACCCTTAAGTAAAATGGCCCGTCCTACTGTCCTGACCCCCGACGACGAGGCGACCGCAACGGTCCGCCACGCCCGTTGGCAGGACTATTTCCAGCTGCTGAAGCCGCGGGTGATGTCGCTGGTGGTGTTCACGGCCCTGACCGGGCTGCTGGCCGCCCGCACGCCGATCCACCCGCTGCTGGGCGCGGTGGCGGTGTTCTGCATCGCCGTCGGGGCCGGGGCCTCGGGCGCGCTGAACATGTGGTACGACGCCGACATCGACGCCAAGATGCGCCGCACGCGCGGGCGCCCGGTGCCGGCCGGCCTGGTCAAGGGCGAGGAAGCCGCCACCCTGGGCGTGGTGCTGTCGCTGCTGTCGGTGATGCTGATGGGCATGGCGATCAACTGGCTGGCCGCCGGCCTGCTGGCCTTCACCATCGTGTTCTACGCCGTGGTCTACACCATGTGGCTCAAGCGCTGGACGGCCCAGAACATCGTCATCGGCGGGCTTGCCGGGGCGCTGCCGCCCGCGATCGGCTGGGCCGGGGCCACCGGCCACGCGCCGCTGAACGCCTGGCTGATGGTGCTGATCATCTTCCTGTGGACCCCGCCGCACTTCTGGGCCCTGTCGCTGTATATCAGCACCGACTACGCCAAGGCCGGCGTGCCGATGCTGCCGGTGGTCAAGGGGCCTAAGGAAACCCGCAAGCAGATCCTGCTCTACACCCTGCTGCTGATCCCGGTGTGCGTCGCCCCGGTGTTCACCGGCCTGGGCGGCCTGCTGTACCTGGCGGTGGCCGGGCTGGGCGGGCTGGTGTTCCTGACCTTGGCCTGGCGGGTGTTCCGCAGCACGGCCGGCGACGCCGCCGACCCGCGCCCCGCCGACCGCGACCTCTATGAGGTGGGCGAAGCCGCCGCCAAGCGTGGCAAGCCGGTGGGCGACGCCAAGCACGCCCGCAACCTGTTCGCCTTCTCGATCCTCTACCTGTTCGCCCTGTTCGCCGCCCTGCTGGCCGAGGCGGTGCTGGGCCTGAAAGTGCTGGAGCTGCCGCTATGACCGCACCCCGCAAGGACATCGACCCCGCCCACAAGGCGCGCGGCCTGCGAAACATCGCCCTGGGCCTGGGCCTGGCGGCCTTCGTGGTGCTGGTCTTCGTGGTCACCCTGGTGAAGCTGGGAGGCAACCTTGCCCAACCTCACTTCTAAGGACGCCGAGAGGATCGCGCGCGACAACCAGGCCGGGACCGGCCCCAAGCGCGAGAGCCGCCATCACGCCAAGGTCGCGGCCCTGTGCGGCCTCGCCTTCTTCGGCATGGTCGGCGCGGCCTACGCCGCCGTGCCGCTGTACAAGATGTTCTGCCAGGCCACCGGCTTCGACGGCACGGTGCGCAAGGCCGAGGCCAAGCCGACCCGGGTGCTGGACCGCAAGGTCAAGATCCGCTTCGACGCCAATGTCCGCAGCCTGCCCTGGGACTTCTCGACCGAGCAGGTCAGCCAGGACATCCGCATCGGCGACACCGGCCTGGCCTTCTTTAAGGTCACCAACAAGAGCGACAAGGCCCTGACCGGCCGGGCGATGTACAATGTCGTGCCCGAGCAGGCCGGCCCCTACTTCCAGAAGCTGGAATGCTTCTGCTTCACGAGCCAGACGATCGAGCCCGGCCAGACGGTCGAGTTCCCGGTTGTCTACTTCGTCGATCCCCAGTTCGCGGACGATCCGGAGACCAAGGGCAAGTCGGAGATCACCCTCTCCTACACCTTCTTCCCGGCCGTTCCCGAGGCGGGGGCGACGAAACAGGCGGCGACGACGCCGCGCATCGTTCAACCCCTTGGCGGCAAGCCGCCGACGGGGCTATAGCGTTTCACACATAGCGTGTCGGCGGGGGGACCTAGTCGGCAGGCTCGATAAGGTGAGAGCGTGATGGTCGCCGAAACCGGCTTCCACTTTCGGCTATCACGCTCTTGAGGGATTAAAGGGTTAGCACGCACATGGCCCACGGCGCCGTCAAACACGACTATCACATCCTGCCCCCCAGCCCCTGGCCGTTCGTCGGGTCGCTGTCGGCCACGCTGATGGCCATCGGCCTGATCGCCTGGATCAAGGGCGGCGTCTTCGGCATCGAGAAGGGCCAGTGGTGGCTGTTCGCGACCGGCGTCGCCGGCGTGCTCTACACCTTCTTCGGCTGGTGGCGCGACGTGGTGAAGGAAGCCAACGCCGGCGACCACACCCCGGTCGTCTCGATCGGCCTGCGCTACGGCATGGTGCTGTTCATCGCTTCGGAAGTGATGTTCTTCGTGGCGTGGTTCTGGATCTTCTTCGAGATGGCCCTGTTCCATCACCACCGCACCCTGTCGGGCATCGAGGAAGTCCGCACGGCCTGGGCCACCTGGCCGCCGGCCGGCGTCGAGGCCGTGTCGCCGTGGCACCTGCCGCTGGTCAACACCCTGACCCTGCTGCTGTCGGGCACGACCATCACGTGGTCGCACCACGCCCTGCAGCAAGGCGACCGCCAGGGCGCCAAGTGGGGCCTGATCCTGACCATCCTGCTCGGCGCGCTGTTCACGACGATCCAGATCTACGAATACGCCCACATCAACCACGAGCACCTGTTCTACTCGGAAGCGGCCGCCAATTCGGGCCTCTACGGCTCGACCTTCTTCCTGGCCACCGGCTTCCACGGCTTCCACGTGTTCGTCGGCACCTTGTTCCTGATCGTCTGCCTGATCCGGCTGATGAACGGCGCCTTCACCCCCAAGCAGCACTTCGGCTTCGAAGCGGCCGCCTGGTACTGGCACTTCGTCGACGTGGTCTGGCTGTTCCTGTTCGCCTTCGTCTACGTGATCTTCGGGGCCTCCCACTAGATCGAAAGACCTCCAGAGGCCCGGAACGCCGACCAGCGTTCCGGGCCTTTTTCGTTTCAGGATTGGGGACAGGCACATGTGCCTGTCCCCGTCCGTTTCCCTGACGACCGTGGGAAGGTGTAAGGAAGCCCAATGGCTAGCGTGAACCCCTACCTCGCCGGCGCGACCGGCCGTTGCCCCAACTGCGGCGAGGGGATGCTGTTCGACGGGTTCCTGAAGGTGGCCAAGGGCTGCGAGGCCTGCGGCTTCGACCTGGGCGCCCACGAGACCGGCGACGGCGCGGCCACCTTCGTGATCCTGATCGCCGGCTTCCTGTGCGCCTTCGGGGCGCTGTTCACGATGTTCGCCTTCAGCTGGCCGGTCTGGCTGCTGCTGCTGGTCTGGCTGCCCCTGACCCTGGTCGCCTGCCTGGGGCTGATGCGCCCGGCCAAGGGCCTGATGGTCGCCGCCCATATCGCCAACCACGCCTCCGAGGCCGGCCGCCACGATGTCTGACGCTGCTTCGCCACGAGACGGGGGCCCGAAGGACCGCCGCTTTCCGATCGGCCTGACGATCGCCACCCTGATCGCCTTCGCCATCCTGATCGGCCTGGGCGCCTGGCAGATCAAGCGCCTGGCCTGGAAGCAGGACCTGCTGGCCCGCATCGAGGTGCTGAAGACCGCGCCCGCCCAGCCGCTGGCCACGGCCCTGGCGAACGCCAAGGGCCGGGACCTGACCTGGACCCGCGTCTCGGTCGAGTGCGCGCCGGCCCAGCCCGAGACCCTGCCGCTGGTCTACGGCATCCGCGACGGCGACATCGTCTGGCGCGCCACCGCCCCGTGCCGGACCTCGGCGACCGGTTACGGCCTAGTCCTGCTGGACCTCGGCGTGGTCAAGGCCTTGACCGGCCAGTCCGCGCCCGCGCCGGTCGCCCTGGCCGCTCCCGCCCAGGCCGTCGGCGTTCTGATGTCGCCCAAGCAACTGGGCGGCGACCGCGAGGCCACGGTCCGGAAGTTCGCCGCCGAAAGGCCCGCGCCCTACATCCTGATGGTCGAGACCGCGACCCCCGTTCCGCCCGGCGTCACCCCCGCGCCGCTGCCGGCAGAAATTTCCAATCGGCACCTCGAATACGCCCTGACGTGGTTCGGTCTTGCCGTGACCCTGCTGTTTATCTATGCCGCCATGCTCTGGCGGAAGATGAGATCCTGATGCGCTATGTCTCCACCCGGGGTGACGCCCCGTCGATCGGTTTCCTGGAAGCGGTGCTGGCCGGGCTCGCGCCCGACGGCGGCCTCTACGTGCCCGAGCGCTGGCCGACTTTCACGCCGGAAGAGATCGCCGCCTTCGCCGGCCAGCCCTACGCCAAGGTTGCTGCGGCGGTGATCGGCAAGTTCGTCGGCGACGACCTGCCCGCCGACGACCTGGCCGAGATGTGCGACGAGGCCTATGCCAGCTTCGCCCACGCCGCCGTCGCGCCGCTGAAGCAACTGGCGCCCGGCCGCCACCTGCTGGAGCTGTTCCACGGTCCGACCCTGGCCTTCAAGGACGTGGCGATGCAGCTCTTGGGGCGGCTCTACGACTACGTGCTGTCGCGCCAGTCGCGGACCATGACCATCATCTGCGCCACCTCGGGCGACACCGGCGGCGCGGCCGTCGAGGCCTTCCGCGGCCGCTCCAACGCCCGCATCGTGGCGCTGTTCCCCGAGGGCCGGATCAGCGAGGTCCAGCGCCGGTTCATGACCACGGCCACCGATAAGAACGTCGCCTGCGTCTCGATCCAGGGCTCGTTCGACGACTGCCAGGCCATCGTCAAGCAGGCCTTCTCGGACGACCAGTTCCGCCACGCGGTCGACCTGTCGGGCGTCAACTCGATCAACTGGGCGCGGATCGCCGCCCAGAGCGTCTATTTCTTCACCGCCGCCGTGGCCCTGGGCGCCCCGGCCCGCAAGGTGGCCTTCGTGGTGCCGACCGGCAATTTCGGCGACGCCTACGCCGCCTATGTCGCCAGCCGCATGGGCCTGCCGATCGCCCGGATCATCGCCGCCACCAATTCCAACGACATTCTGGCGCGGGCCTTCGAGGAAGGCCGCTACGCGCGCGGCGCCGTCGCCGCCACCCAGAGCCCGGCCATGGACATCCAGGTGGCCAGCAATTTCGAGCGCCTCTATTTCGAGGCCGTCGGTCGCGACGGGGTCGAGACGGGCCGGGCGTTCCGGGCCTTCGGCAACACCGGCGTGCTCGACATCCCGCCCAGCGCGCACGGCAAGATGCGCGAGCTGTTCCAGGGCGCGTCGGTCAGCGAGGCCGACACCGCCAAGACCATCCTGTCGACCCTCAACGAGACCGGTGAGGTCATCGACCCGCACACCGCCGTCGGCGTGGCCGCCGCCAACCTCCTGCGCCTGGCCGATCCGGCCACGCCGGTCGTGGTGCTGTCGACCGCCCATCCGGCCAAGTTCCCCGAGGCCGTGCTGGCCGCCGCCGGCCTGACCCCGGCCACCCCGCGCGCCACGCCGGACCTGTCCAAGAAACCCGAAAAGTTTGACCGCCTGCCGGCCGACGCCGAGACGGTGAAGGCGTTTGTCCGGGTGTTTGCGGCGAGCTGAGGCCTCGGCCAGGCTCAGACGGTGTCGGCCCAAAAGCCCAGCTTTGGGCCGAACCGTCCCCGGACCTGCTCCAGCGCGCCCGTGGCCTTCAGCATTTCCAGGAAGCCGACACAGATCAGGTTGGTGACGTGTTCGTCGCCGTCCAACGCGTCTTCCAGCGCGGCGAATATGCGATCCAGGGTCTCCGAGGCGTCTGGAGCGTCTCGCATGAGTGCGACGTGGTGAGCGAGATCGCCCAGATACACGTACTCCAGCACTTGGCCATCGACTTCCAGGCGCTCGGCCTTCATCCCGGCGAAGGTTGGATCGGCTCTGGCCAGCGCTTCGAGAAGGAGACGCTCCGGTAGTTGAAGGCTTTGCATAAGGTGAAGTTAGCCGCCCTTCAGGGGCGTTCGCAATGGAGCCGCGAGGAGCAGCGGGGCGAACTTGGAGGTCCGAGAAGGCGCTTGGTCGTACGCGACACTCTGGCGTCACCGCGCAGCCCCCGCTATGCGAGGGGGATATGACAAATTCCGCCACCCTCCACACCCTCGAAAACGGCGTCCGCGTCGTCTGCGATCCCATGCCCGGTCTCGAGACCGTCGCCCTGTCGGTCGTCGCCGGGCGCGGCGCGGCCTATGAGGATCCCGCCCGGTCGGGCTGGTCGCACCTGCTCGAGCACATGGTGTTCAAGGGCGCTGGGCCCCGCTCCTCGCGCGACATCGTCGAGGTGATCGAGGCCCAGGGCGGCTCGATCAACGCCGCCACCGGCTATGAGCGCACCAGTTTCCAGGTCCGCGCCCTGAAGGGCGGGCTGGACCTGGGCATGGCGGTGCTGGCCGACCTGGTCCTGCGTCCCACCCTCGACGAGGCCGACCTGGCCCGCGAGAAGCAGGTGGTGGCCCAGGAGATCGCCGAGGCCGCCGACGCCCCCGACGACTACGTCTTCGACCTGGTCCAGGCCGCCGCCTGGGGCGAGCATCCGCTGGCCCGGCCGATCCTCGGCACGGTCGACAGCGTCAACGCCGCCACCGTCGAGGGGCTGTCGCACTGGCGCGGGGCGCTCTACGCCGCCGACCGGCTGATCGTCAGCGCCACCGGCGCGGTCGAGGTCGACGAGGTGCTCGACCTGGCGCGTCGCGAATTCGGGTCGATGCCCGCCGCGCCCGGCGTCCCGAATTTCGCGGTCCCCGCCTTCGTGGGCGGCCGCAAGAGCCAGGCCCGCAAGCTGGAGCAGGTCCAGCTGGTGTTCATGCTGCCGGCCGTCAGCGCCCGCCAGGACGACTATTTCGCCCTGCGGATCTTCGCCGAGGCCCTGGGCGGCGGGATGTCGTCGCGATTGTTCCAGGAAGCCCGCGAGAAGCGCGGCCTCGCCTACAATATCGACGCCTATGCCGACACCTATGCCGACGCCGGGGCCCTGGGGGTCTATGCCGGCTGCGCGGCCGGCGACGCGGCCGAGACGGCCAAGATCTGCGCCGAGCAGATCGTCGGCCTGGCCGGGAAGATCGAGGACGCCGAACTGGCCCGCGCCAAGGCGCAGCTGAAGGCCCACATGTTCATGGCTCGCGAGCAGCCGTTGTCGCGCGCCGAACAGGCGGCCGGCCAGGCCCTGATGTTCGACCGGCTCTACACGCCGGGCGAGCTGGCCGCCGCCGTCGACGCGGTGACCCCCGACCACCTGCGTCGCCTGGGCCAGGTGATCCTCGGCTCCGGCAAGGCCGCCAGCGCCATCCTCGGCGCCAAGGCGGCGCTGAAGGCCGGCGAAGCGTTCGAGCGGACGCTGATCGGCTAGCGCATTTTCGAGCGAAGCGGCTTCCGGTTCGCGTGAGCCCCGGCCTGATGCAATCAGGACGGGGCTCTAGGCGGCGGCCTCTTCGAGGTCGTCGACCGGCGGAGCGTTGGGGCCGCGGTCCAGCTCCCGCGCCAACTGCTCGCGGTCCAGGGCGCCTTCCCAGCGGGCCACGACCAGGGTCGCCACGCCGTTGCCGACGAAGTTGGTCAGCGCCCGGCACTCGCTCATGAAGCGGTCGACCCCGACCAGCACCGCCAGGGCGGCGATCGGGATGTCGGGGACCACGGCCAGGGTGGCGGCCAGGGTGATGAAGCCGGCCCCGGTCACGCCGCTGGCCCCCTTGGAGGTCAGCATGGCCACGCCCAGCAGGGCCGCCATCTGGCCGAAGCTCAGATGGGTGTTGGTCGCCTGGGCCAGGAACAGGGTGGCCAGGGTCATGTAGATGTTGGTGCCGTCGAGGTTGAAGCTGTAGCCGGTGGGCACCACCAGGCCGACCACCGACTTCCTGGCGCCCAGTCGCTCCATCTTCTCGATCAGCTGCGGCAGGGCCGATTCCGACGAGCTGGTGCCCAGCACGATCAGCAGCTCCTCGCGGATATAGGCCAGGAACTTGAGGATCGAGAAGCCGCTGAGCCAGGCGATCGCCCCCAGCACCACCAGCACGAACAGCAGGGCGGTGACGTAGAAGGTGGCCACCAGCGCGCCCAGCTGCACCAGGCTGGCCAGGCCGTACTTGCCGATGGTGAAGCCCATGGCCCCGAACGCCCCCAGGGGCGCCAGCCTGACCACCACATGGATGATGCCGAAGAACAGCTTGGCCATGTCCTCCATGGCCGAGGCCGCCCGGTCGCCGAACGGCCCCAGCCGCGTGCAGGCGAAGCCGGTCATGATGGCGACCACCAGCACCTGCAGCAGGTTGCCCTCGGCGAACGCCCCGAAGAAGGTCTCGGGGATCAGGTGCAGCAGGTAGGGGACCAGCCCCTCGCCGTGATGGGCTTTTTCCAGGTAGCCGGCGGCGATCTTCGGATCCAGGGTGGCGGGATCGATGTTGAAGCCGTGGCCCGGATGCAGGACGTGGCCGACCACCAGGCCGACGAACAGGGCCAGGGTCGAGACCACCTCGAAATAGATCAGGGCCTTCACGCCCACCCGCCCGAACGCCTTGATGTCGCCCATCCGGGCGATGCCGCCGGCCACGGTCAGGAAGATCACCGGGGCGATGACCAGCTTGACCAGCTTGATGAACGCGTCGCCCAGCGGCTTCAGCTCGACCCCGACCTTCGGCCAGATCGCCCCGACGACCACGCCCAGGGCGATGGCGATCAGGACCTGGACGTACAGCGTCCGCAGATGTCGAAACACGCCCATTCGATTCCCCTCGCCCCACGCGCTCGCCTTGGGGTTCGCATCCCCGGAAACTTGCGCTATTGACCCGGACGCCCGCGCGAAGCGGCCCGGTAGCTCAGCAGGATAGAGCAGCGCTTTCCTAAAGCGAAGGTCAGGGGTTCGAGTCCCTTCCGGGCCGCCAGCGAGATGTGGGGCCAACCTAACGCCGGCAGGTTGCCAACCTAAGGCTGGCAAAAATGCAAATCATTAGCATCGTACTTTCACGTGCTTTGGCCCGCTTGCGTCGCCAGAACGGCAAAGCTTGGATAGCGGGGCGATCACCGCGCATCCGCGATCGGCCTATCTGATGAGCGGCCGCGGGCAGCGACTAGCAGCACAGCATCCCGCCGGTGGATGCGCTGCCCGGCGACCTTCAGGACGGCGCGCGCTCCCTAGGCGGGCGACGCCAGGCGCGCCATGAAGTCGTCCAGCCAGGCGCTGGCCATCGATGCATAGAGCGCCTCGTCCCGCGTGAAGGCTTTCATTTGGGCCAGCGTCTGATTTCGCATGGCGAGTAGCCGGGTCAATGCCGCCTCTTGAGGGTTCGCCGCGTCCGCCTGCCCCTCGAGCTCCTCGATCGTCGCGGAAAGCTCGATCACCGTATCACCCAGGAATTCCAGGTTCCTAAGCACTCGTGTTCGATCTTCGACCAGCCGTTGTCGATTAAGACCGTAGACTTGGATCGAGGCGGCCCCGCGTTGCTGTTGCGAGACGTTGCCCGTGGGCACGATAAGGCCGGCGGGATGGGCGGGATCGAAGCTGTAGGCCAGGCTCGTGGCGGGATCATCCTGGCAGGGGTTCAAAAGCAGCGCATGTTCGCCGCTAAAGTCGCCGGCTTCGGCCTGGGCACGCACGCCGGTCGCCGCCAGGGGGAAACTGTCTTTCTTGCCCGCCTGGCTGACCGCTCGCTTGGAGGTCTTGGCCAGGGTCGCAAGGCTCGTGGACGGGGCGACCAGCACCTGGCCGCGCTTTCGATTGCAGTCGATGCAGCTGGGAAGAAGATTTTCCCAGCTCATGGCGATCCACCAATATCCGCCATGACCCGGCTCGTCGGCCACGCCCCCTTTGGGCCGATAGTGCTCGACATCGACGGGCGCCGCGGCCGCGTAGAAGGTCTCGCAGTAGGCGCATTTGCCGTGGAACAGCGCTTCAAGGGCCAGACGCACGTCGTCGCCCTTGTAGGCGGTGTAGGTGAAGGTCTTCTTCTTGTTCTTGCCGTCCGTGCGCGGTGGAGCGGGCGGGGCGTTACGAAACGCCCTGGCCGCGACCAATTCGTCAGGGCCAGCGCCTCCGGGCTGGAGCGAGGCTGGGACATCGACGGCGGCGCGATCAACACGGCGCATCTTCAGAGCGCCTGTAGCGCGGCGAGGATGTCGGCCTTGGCCTTGTCGCGAAGCCGGTGAAGGGTTTGGCTGCTGGCCTCGTGGCGCTGCTCAAGATAGGTCGCTACGGCTTCTTGCACCATGCGATGCACTTCACTTGACCCGACGGGCAGAGCGCTGGCGATGTCCTGCTCGAAGTCGTCGAGGATCTTGCCGTCGGCTGGGGAGAGCGCGTCGCGGCGGCGCGCGGCGATCAAATCGCCGATGTGCGCAAGCCGCCGATCAGCGGCCGCATCGTCCGACGACAGGAGCTGGAAGAAATCGCTGGTCAGCAGCTGCTCGACACGCAAATCGGCGACGTTGGGCAGGTTTTCCATGCGCTCGACGAGAATGGGCAGCTGACTCTCGTGGCCGCTATCCACGGTCGCCACGCGTTGCAGCACCTCCACCTCGCCTTCGCCCATGCCCCGCAAGCACAACGGATCGTGTGTGGTGACGACGAAGGTCATGCGCGGCAAGGCCGTCCGGAGGCTGGTCATGACCTGGACCTTCCAACGCGGATGCAGGTGGGCTTCGATTTCGTCGATCAGCACCACGCCTTGGGCCGTTTGGAAGTTTTCGAAGCCTTCGTAGACCCGCTCGTCAAGCAAGCCCCGCATGATGTCGCAGAGCATCGCCAACATCGATCTGTATCCGGACGAAACCGCGTGCAGCGGCGTCTTGCTGTAGCGGATCACTCCGTCGGGCTCGGTCACTGACGTGACCACGCGCAGATGCTTGACGCCGCGCTTGCGCTCGATGACGTCGAAGTCGCCTTCGATCGACAGGAGGTCCCGCAGCGACCGGACAACCATGTCGAACGCTTCCTTGCTCAGCGACTTGAGCCAAGGTTCGGGGTTGGAGAGCGGGCTGGCATCGAAGAGGTTGCGCACGTGCTTGTGCGCCGCGGGCCGAAGAGCGCGCCTCGAATACCGACGAAACGCGCCATAAGCGAACACCGGCACCTGGTGATTGCCCAGCTCGCTGCTCACCGACGGACCGTTGTCGTTGATCGTGAGTTTTACCGATTGCCCCGTCGCTAGGCGGATCGACACGGTCGCGCGGCGATCGTCATGCCCTTGCTCAAGGCCCAGTTGCGAGGGATCGAGGATGAAGTCTGGCCAAGTCAAATCCAGGGCGCCACGGGCGGCCGGCGTGGTAAGGCTGAGCGCCATCGCTTCCAGGATCGAACTCTTGCCCGTCGCGTTCTCGCCGAGAATGACCAGGGAGGGGGTCACGAACGAAGCGCCCTCCTCCGGCCTGATCTCTCCGGTGCTCAGGTTCAGCTCCAGATGCTCGATCGCCTTGAAGTTCTGGATTTCAACACGGGTGATGGGCGCGCGTACTGAGTAGACCGCGCCAAGGCTCCACTGCCGCGCCCGCACTGAGGTGTCCTCGAGCGCCACGGCCTCAAGCGCCGTGTTGAAGCCGGCGGCGGCCCTCTCTTGGGCCGCCAGTCTCAAGAAGAACCTGAAGATATTGGCGCGCGAGGTGCTCCACCGGACCTCCAGAAGCTTGGCGATCCGCAAGGCTATGCGACGAAGCAGCAAAAACCAGGTCCCGCCAAACTCCATGTCCGCGAAGTCAAAGAGCGACGCCTGGACCGTCCGCTCCTCCTCCGGTTCCCGCTCGGCTTGCGCCAGGAAGGCTCCAAGCGCTTGGAGGCGCTTTTGATAGGCCTGATAGCGCTGATGACGCCGTTCGGCGCGATTGAGGTCGAAGACCGCGATCGTGTGCTCAGCCTTGGATGAACTTGCGATCAGCTCTCCATCGAGCTTTGGCGCCAAGTGCTGCTCGAAATTGCGAACCTGGACCGGATCGAGCAGGAGGGGGTCTTCGTCACCGGGCGGGTGCGTGTTCCACCGTCCATCGGCCCGGTCGACGTAGGCATCGACCTGGCTGATCGAGGGCAACCTGGCGCGCTTGCCTCCGACCGGAAACTGCGGCTCGGTCGGGATGCAGGTTCCGCAGATCGGCAAGAGGTTCTGCCACGCATCGGCCAGCCACAGATAATAGAGGTGAGGCGTCTTGGAGCGCCCCACCGGCAAGGCGTTTCCGATCGGCCTGAACCGATGGACAAACAACGTATCGCGCGCCTCGCAGAAGGCGCATCGCCCCCCGCTCATCGAAGAGAGCGCGGCGACCAGGCGCCCGTCATCGGCGGCGAACCCGAGCGAAGGCGGGCTGGTCTGCGCGCGACGGAGCGGTTCCAGCCTCCAGTAGGTTTGCAAGCGACGACGCGACCCGGTCGCCTCCTTGGACCGCAAGATCGGGGGCGCCGCGTCGGGGCGTTCAAGCTGCCGCATCGGGTCGCCCCCCCAAGGCCGCGGCCGCTTCGAACCGGTGGGCCAGATCGGCGATGTCGGCGACCGGCCAGCTTGGCAGATCCCCGTCGACCTCGGCCCGACGATAGGCTTGCGTGCTCATGTATTTGCGGAAACGCGGCTCCGGATGGGCATGCGCCAACTGCTTGATCGTGCGGTAGGTCAGCTCCCCCCGGATCCCAGACAGCAGGCTGAACAGCCGCTCGCGAGCCTCCTGGGCGCCGTCGCGCAGCGTCGGCGAATAGACCCCGGTTCCGGCGCGTTCGATGTCGTCGTCGACCCGCACGGCCTGGTGGACCAACACATAGAGATCCTTGAGATAGGACGGCGTTTTGAAGCCACCGAAGACCGGACTGACGTTGCGTCGATCGCCGATCAGCGCCACGCAAAGTTGGGCGCCAAACACATCGGGTCGCTCCAGGCGCCCGCTGTCAAACAAGCGTTGAAGCGCCAGGATCGCCCGGGCCGGATCGGCGTCGATGCGCAGGGCATGCCAGATCGGAGCCTGGTCGGCGGGTGTGCCGGCATCCTCCAGCTTTCGCACGGCCAGATCGGCCAGATCCGCGGCCGCTACACCGCCGCCCATCATGATCGTTCGGCAATGGTCCAGCGCCTGGGTATTGGGCGCATGGTTGTTGCGCAGCCAGTCCAGGATCAACGGACCGAGCGCGCCGTAAGCCCAAGCGCCGAAATAGACCAGCTTGTCCAGGATGTAGTGCATGGGCTCATCGGCGGGACTGTTGTCCAGCTCCCAGCACACTTCTCGCCATAGGAAATTGCGCGTCGCGACAGGCCTGGCCCGATAGAGGGATTCAAACCAGCGCGGGAAGCCATTCAGTTCCCAAAGGCCGTAGCGCGCCGCCCTAGCCGCGTCCTTGCTCGACAGGTGCGCCGCGCCCGTCCCATCGCCAAGCTCGATATCGAGCCCGGCCATGGCGAAGATCAGGGCGTAGGGGGTGGACCGGGTGTTGGCCCCCTCCGAGGCGACCCCTGGTTTGAAGCGGCGCCAAAAGCCGACCGCGCCGTCGCGGTAAGCTTCCGCGACCTCTATCCCGAACTCCGGGATCAAATGCCGCCAATCGGCCCCTTGCGCCCTACTCCTTCGCAGGCCCTCGCCTTCGATGATCCTGAGGAGGTTGTACTGGCCACCGCTGAAGGCACCCGGCTTGAGGCCCGGTGGATGGCGGATGTCTTGTGGCGCGGCCACGATCTTGGCGACGAAGTCGGCGCGGGCGCGCAAGTCCCTGACTTCCCGGCGCCGCTTCTTCTGCCGGCGCTCCTGCCTGCTGACGCGGTGGCGCTCCAGGTCGGCAACCGGGGGCGGATCGAGCTTGAGGCTCAAGGTCGCCTGCAACGCGCTGTCGCCGGCAACCGCCGCACGAAGCTGGTCCAGCAAGCGGTCGGGCTTGCCCGCCTCCTGATAGGTTCGAACCGTGCGCGCCAGGGCGACAAGACGATCGTCCGGCAAGGCCCGCGTGCGGATCCAACCGAGGGTGCGCGGAAAGCTAGTTTCGTCGAACCTCCAGTAGTGCCCGATCCAGGTGACCGGCCAGTCGTCGATGATCACTTCGTCCGGGGCCGAAAGGCCCGCCCGCCGCTCGGCTACGGTCCACCAGAACAGCGCGTCATTGAGCGCGGGCCAGGTCGGCACGAGGTCGGCGATCACCGACTTGCGCTCCTCGAAGTCGTGGTCTCCCCAGTGCTTCAGCAACGCCGAGGCCGCAAGGACGGTCAGGGCCACGTCCGAGAGCGCCGTGGGGGCGCGCGCGATCACCAGTATCTCCAGACCGTGGAGCGCCGGCCCCATCAGCCAAGCGTTGTCTGTGGAGACCTTGCATTCCCGGCGCTCGACATAGGGTTCCTGCGCCAGCAGCCCGGCCAGGCCCGACACCAAACGAAAGACGCAATCGCACGCCTGCGCCGTGAGAGACGAAAGCCGCTGGATGAATTGGTGCAGAGCGCTTTCAAGCCCCGTGGCTTCGTAACGTTCGCGCGGCTGCGACCGCGCCAGCGACGCCAGGATCAAATCGACCGACTGGGCGTTGGCCGGCGCATACTCGATGAGCTCGGCCAAAAGCCGCCGGGGCAGCGCGGCGGGGTCATTGTTCAACGCTTGCCAGAGCGAGGCGAACGCGGAGGGCTCGACCAGGCTGCCGATGGCGCGGATCGACACCAGACGTGCGTAGATTCCTCGCGCCGCATCCGTCGCGACGCTTCTGAGATCGGGCAGGCAACGATGCATCCGGCCCTGCCAGACCAGGCGGCCCAGCACGAATATCGCATCGTCATTGTGCAGGTGCCGGCGCACCAGCGCGAGCGTCTGATCCTCCAGGTCCGGTTGGGCGATGCGCGCGATCTCGGCGTTGTCGAGGCCTTGCAAGCCAAATTGCGGCTCGATGATCTGAGCGATGAGCGCGGCCAGCATGGCGCTTCGCGTCTCAAGGGGCAGCAACGCGGCGTCGCCGCCTTCGACGGCGACCTCGGGGTGCTGGGCCAGGGTCAGATCGCGGATTTGCGCGTCAAGCAGGATCAGCCAGGGCAGGACCGGCCGCAGGCGCGGCCCCAGGGTCGTCTCGCCATACTGGCTGCGGAAGATCATCGCCTGTATTTCGTGACGCCGCAGATCGCTGGTCAGCTGCGCCTTGAGCCAGGACGCCGCCAGCAGCTCGCGGATTTCTCGATGGCGGAAGCGCACTTGGCCGTAGATCGGCTCGCTGAAGAGGCCCGTGCCGAGCAAGCTTGTGATGGCTTGGGCGCTCCAGCCCGGCAAGAGAGGTCCGACATCCACCCCTTGAGCGCCGCTCGCGCCCGGGAGCCGGAAATTGACCTGCCCGCTCAGAAGCGTCGTGATCGCCAGCAACTGCGCGGCCTTCAGGGCCTGGGCGGCGCTGGGCGCGCCGTCCGTGTCATCAAATCCGCGCAGATGGCGGCGGACGCCGTCCTGGAGCACCTCCAGTCGCGTGGCGAAGTCGGCATGATCGATCCAGCGGCCGATCAACTCCTGCAGGTCAAAAGGCATTCGCGCCAGCGGGAGCAAGGCGGTGCGTTTGAGGGCTTCAAGAAACTGCGCCCCGTCGCGCACGCCGCGCGCCTCGGCGAAGAAGCGGATTTCAGCCTCTTGGAGCGGCGCCAGCATGTAGAGGTCCACCAGGGCCGGGCGATCCTTCGTGCCGGGAGCGGACGCCGTGGTCTCGAAGTCGGTTTCCACCGCGGCGAAGTCGTCGCCTTCCTCCTCCCCGCCGCCGACGGCTTCCTGTCTGTCGGCTTGGAGCGGGAGCACCTCTTCGATCAAGGCGCGATCAAGCGCCGCGCGCCAGGCATAAGGCCGGCTTGAAATGAACACGTGGGCCCTGTGGCGGGCATCACGGATCGATGCTGCGAAGGTTCGGATCGCGCGCTCAAAGGCGCGCGGATCGGTCAGGCGAACCTCATCGACGGAGTCCAGGAAGAACCAGGCCTCGCCGGTTCCCGCAAGCCAGGCGTCGAACGCGCCGGCAGAGCCGATTTCGAAGGCGCCGGCGAAATCCTGATCGATGTCCTCGATGCGAATGAAAAACGCGGGCCGATCGTCAGCGACGACCCGTTCGGCGGCCAACCTCAATTCGTAGGTCTTGCCGGCTCCGGCTTCGGCGAGAATGACGACCCGATACTGGCCAAGCAGCTCGTCCCACCCCTTTTGCTCCCCGGACAACAGGACGCTCCAGGTTTCGTCAAACTCGAAGTCGCTGGTCTGATAGGCGGCCGGGACTGTCGAGAATTTTCGCGACAACGGAACATAGCGGTTCATTGAAACATCTTTAGCGGCCTGCCGAGCGCGTACCCTGCGAACATCACTGCCTCCACTGAGGCAAGGGCCGGCGCGAAGCACCACCTACCCAACTGTGCCGCTAGACGGCAGCATAGCCAAGCTCTTCATTCAACGTGGGATCGCAATCCGAAGCCAAACTCCACCAATTTTCGGTGCCCTTTCGGCCGCGCGCCCTAACGTCCGTTTTTGTCGTGGGCTTTACTCATATTGGGGCGGTCAACAGGAGACGATCCATGGCCACTCAACCCAAGCACCCCATCTACATCCTCGCTGGAGACGACCTCCCAGAACTCACTCCAGGCGCCTTACTCTATCTTACGCGGGCGCGCGGCGCGGGCGAACGCCGCAGGCCAGCACTGCGTCGCTAAACGCAAAGGTTGATATCGGGCCGTCCCAAGCTAAGCTAAGTTGAAGTTTCGGGGGCAACCGATGGACTTCAGATTTCTGCACGCAGCAGATCTTCATCTCGATAGTCCGTTGCGAGGGCTCTCTGTCTATGAGGGTGTGCCCGCCGACCTCGTCCGCACCGCTACCCGCGGCGCCCTCGATAACCTAGTCGAACACGCCATCAGCGAAGAGGTCGCGTTCGTGATCTTGGCCGGCGATCTGTATGACGGGAGCTGGGAGGCCTTCGCGACGGGGCTCTATTTCTGCAAGGCGATGGGCCGGCTCGAGCGCGCAGGGATCGCCGTCTATCTCCTTTATGGGAATCACGACGCCGAATCCCACCTCACAAGCCAACTGCCTTTGCCGGCCAATGTGAAGGTGTTCTCTAAAAAGGCGGCGCAGACCTACGAACACCCCGCCACCGGAGCCGTGCTGCACGGCCACAGCTATGCGGCCCGCGATCCCGGCGGCGACCTCGTGCCGGGCTACCCTGCACCGAAGGCCGGCGCATTCAATATCGGCGTGCTGCACACCGCCCTCACTGGCGACCGCGGCCATGATCCGTACGCGCCCTGCACCCCCGATCAGCTGGCGGCCAAGGGCTATGACTACTGGGCTCTGGGTCATGTGCACGGGTTCGAGGTGGTGCGCCGTGATCCGCCCATCGTGTTTCCTGGTAACCTGCAGGGCCGGCACATTCGCGAGACGGGTCCCAAGGGCGCGGCCCTGATCAGCGTCAGTGAGGGACAGGTCACCGGAGTAGAGCATGTAGCGCTTGATGTCGTGCGATGGGTGCTGGCCGAGGTGGACATAGGGACGGCTGGCGAGGCAGGCGAGGTCTTCGAGGCCGTGAGCGCTACACTCAAGACCGCGCTGACGCAGGCTGACGGCCGGCCGCTCATGGCTCGCGTCCGCTTCTCTGGGGAAAGCCCGCTCCACGCCCAGTTCGCCGCCGACCGGCGTGCCTTGCGCGAAGGGGTTCGGGCCGTGGCGATGGGGATCTCGGATCAGGTCTGGATCGAAAAGGTAGACCTTGCGAGCCGCGACTTAGGCACGGTTGCGACTGGATCGGACGAGTTCGAGGCCATCCTAACTGAACTGGCGCTCGATCCAAGAATGGAGGCCGACCTCGCGCGGGACCTCGCGGATTTTATCGCAAAGGCGCCCGCCGAGTTGGACGCGGAACTGGCTTGGCTCGAAAGGGCTCGTGCGGGGACTCTCGCTCCGCTCCTTGCCGAAGCGGCAACTACACTCAGGGCGCGGCTCGGAATGGAGGCGGTGCCGTGAGACTGCGCCGACTTCAGCTGATCAAATACGGTCGGTTCGAGGACTGTCGACTCGAATTCCCGCCCGCCACCTGCGACCTGCACATGATCGTCGGCCCCAACGAAGCGGGCAAGTCGACGACCTTGGCGGCGGTAGGCGACCTGCTTTTCGGGTTTCCTCACCGGACAGCCTTTGATTTTCAGTTCGATCGCCAGTTGCTTCGGATCGGGGCGGTGATCGAGACGGAGGCTGGTTCACTCGAAGTGAGGCGTCGCAAGGGCACCACGGACACGCTTCTGGGTCCAGACGATCGTCCCCTCGGAGACGCGGCAATTGCGCCCATGCTTGGCGGGCAGACCCGCGCGACATTCGAGCGGATGTTCGGCCTCGACCAGGCGCGCTTAAGGGCCGGTGGTCAGGCAATGCTCGACGCCAGCGACAACGCAGGCCACGCCATCTTCGCGGCGGGCTCCGGTCTCCTGGGTGTTTCGCGCCTCTGCGATGCTCTTGAGGACGAGGCTAAAGAAATCTGGACCAACCGCGCCGGAGGCGCGCGCCGCTATCACCAGGCGGCAGCCGCCTATCACGATGCCCGCGTGAGAATGCGGGAAGCAGAGGTGCGTACCTACAAGTGGACCGAAGCCCGTCGCGCTTTCGCCGCGTCGGAGGAACAGCTGGAGTTGCTGCGGCGCGAGCGCGCCGAGGTTGCGCTGCATCTTCGATCGGTAGAGCGCAAACGGCGGGTTCTGGCCTCGGTGTCTCGTCGCGCCTTGCTGGAAGTCGAAATCGAGCGTCAGCCGGCTGGACTTGATCTAGCGTTCGCGGATGAGACGAGACTGGAAGAGGCGGTCGAAACCCGCGACCGCGCGGCGGCGGATATCGCTGCGGCCGAGCGAGACGTTGGCCTCCTAGCGTCGGAGTTGGAGCAAGCCGAGCCGCGCACCGACGTCCTCGCGCTGATGGACGAGATTGAAGCCTTGCGCGACGCCAAGGCCTCTGTGGAGGAGGCGCGATCCGCTCGCCCCGGCCTAGCGGCTCAACTTGCGGCAAAGCGGCTCCGACTGAGCGCGCTTGCTGTCGAGATCGGTTGGCCGGCGGATGAACCTAGCGCGATGAAAGGCCGTCTGCCGGGCCGGCCTGCGCTCGCAGAACTCGAAGACTTGATCGCCCGTCGTGGCGGCATTGAAGAGCAGCTCCGTGCTACGCGCGAAGCCCTGACGGAGGCCAAGGATGCCGTATCGCGCCTGGGCGTACAGGTTGCAGCCTTCCCGGCGCCGGAAGATATGGGGCCCTTGCAGGAGCTCCTTCGCGACCTAGTCCCTCGCGCGCTGCCAGAGGCGACGACACGAGCGGCCGCAGAGTTAGCGCAGTTGGAGGGTGTCCTCGCCGCGCGCCTGAGATCGCTCTCGCCCTGGACGGGCGATGCAGCGGCGCTGCGTGCGCTGCAGCTTCCGGCGGACGAAGATGTTGATCATCTGGCCGAGCAGCTGGATGCCCTGGCGTCAACGCTCGAGGAAGCTGCTTCGGACTGCACGCGCGAGGCGGAATTGCTGCAGCAGCTCGAGCTTGAGCGGCGCCAGCGCACACTTGAGCACCCCGCACCCAGTGTTGAGGATCTTGCGAGCGCGCGCTTCGCGCGACAGGAGGCGTGGACCCCTCTGAGGACCCATCTCGCTGGCGGCCAGCCCGTGCCGTCGGCCGATGCGGCCATATCGATTTTCGAGAAGAGCCTCGACGTTACTGACGAACTTGCCGACGCCCGTTTTGTCGGAGCTGAGCACGCCGGTGGTCTCGCCGCGTTGGAGCGCGAGATTGAAAAGACTGAGCTTCGCTTGGCTCAGGCCACGTCGCGGCGCGACGAAGCACAAGAAAGGTTGGCGAGAGTCGCCGCCGAGTTCGACGCCTTGGTGCGCGCGATTGCGCCTGGTCTGACCCACCGGTCTATTTACGGCTGGCGCGATGCGGTCGCTGAGGCGCTTGAGGTCGCTAACGGTCGCGACGCAGCCGCCGGAAATCACCAGGCCGCCCTGAAGGCGGAAGCTGACGCAAGCGCCGCTCTTCACGCTCTGCTTGGCCAGGTTGGCGGGCTTTCGACGCTCACCAAGTCGTTGGCCTATGGCCAGCGCCAGATGGACCTTATGCGGACGGCGCAAAGTCAGTTTGAGGCCGCCCGGATCCAGCTGGAAAGCGCGCGGGCAGCCGAGGCAAAGGCATCGACGCGCGCTCTCGCCGCAGAGCAGGTGGATGATGCTTGGCGCTCGGCATGGGCACCGGCGATCCTGCAGGCGAGCCTCCCTTCCGAAACCGGCCTCGCCGCGGCCCGCGCTCGGCTGAAACTCATCGAAGAGGTTCGCAGCGAGGTCGACGACATGCTGGATCTTGAAATCCAGCTATCCGACGTCGAGGCCCGGGTCGGCGGGCACGATGCTCGGACCCAGGCAGCAGTGACGCGGCTGGGCTTGCAGGCAGGTCCGCACGACCAAATGTCGAGCCTGCACGCCGAAGCGGAGCGGGCGGCGCGGCTGGCCGACCGGTCCACAGATCTCAAGGCACGCCTGGAAGTGGCCCGCGGCCGACTCACAGATTCTCAAGGGCTGTTGGCCGCGGCAGAAACGGTCCTCAAACCCCTACTTAGCGCCGCGCCGCAAGGCGATGCCTCGGCGCTCCGCGAATTGCTTAGGCAGGCCCGCGAGTTGCGCCGGCTTCGGGAGGAGCGCCGCAAGGCGGAGGCCGATATCGTCGAGTCGGGTGACGGGCACAGTCTGGAGGGCCTGATCGTGGAGGTCGAGGGTACGAACCCAGACGATCTGGCCACCGAGGCCCAGGCCCTATCCGAGCGGATGGATGATCTGAACATGCGGGTCGAAACGCAGAGCGCGGCTCGGCAACGAATGGAAGCCGCCTTCCAGGCAATTGATGACGGCCCGCAGGCTGCGGCTGCCGCGTCCGACATGGCGCAGGCGCGCAGCGAGATGGTCGAGCAGGCCGACCTCTACATGCGCAAGCGTGCCGAGATTCGTCTATTGCGGGCTGGCGTCGAGAGGTATCGAAAGGAGAAGCAGGCACCGCTCCTGGCGCGCGCGTCCGATCTGTTCAACATCCTCACTCTGGGCGCGTTTTCGGGCCTGTTGGTTGAGTATGACGGCGACGTGCCGAAGCTGTTGGGGGTTCGCGCCGACGGCGCGGCGGTAACGCCGGTGGATGGCATGAGCGAGGGCACGGTGGATCAGCTCTTCCTGGCGCTGCGAGTAGCGGCGATCGAAGACGCCGTGGACCAGGGCGCGCGCCTGCCCTTTCTGGCGGACGACCTCTTCGTCAACTACGACGATGAGCGCGCGGCGGCCGGCTTCAAGGTTCTGGGTGATCTCGCCGCCAAGACCCAGGTGCTTTTTTTCACTCACCACCCACACCTGAAGGCGGTGGCCACAGATGCCCTCAGTCCGTTGAAGGTCTCTTTCTGCAACTTTGAATCGAAGATGGCGCTCGAAGACGCTGACGCACGGGTGGATTGAGGAGGTATTTGGGTGGTGTTGTCGCCAGGTCGCGCCGTCTCCGGTCGCGACGCCCTTTCTTTCGGAAGAGCGTACAAGGTCTTCGTAGTGCAGCAGCCGAGGCATATTCAAGTGCGGCCCCGGCTGCCGCATATGGACAGAATGTAGGCGTCTAGGCAGCTTCCTTCGCCGACCGGCTAGCCTCGCAGTCGACCGGGCAGGACGGGTTAGGCGTCACGCCCAAGCCGGAATACGCCCATCCCTCAGGGCGCAGAGGCGAGAAGAAGGTTTGCGCGTTCGGCTCGGGCGAGCCGTGCAAGTCGCGCAACCAACGCACCACCAGCAGCAACCCCGCCCAGAAGGACACGAACGCCACGGTGGGGATCGCGCCCGTCGGCGCGGCGGCTTGCGGATGGAGGCAGCCGGCGCAAGGGCCCTGCGGCCGATGTTCCGAAACCTGAACGGAAAAACCCGCCGTCGCGCCCACCCCCATCCACCCGGGCCCGGTCGCCTGGGCCACCCAACGGGACGGAATGTCGTCCACGCCGATCAAGACCGTGGACGCTAACGGCTCACCGGCCACAAGGCGGATCGGACGCGGCTTGAAGCCCACGGACCCGATCGCCATGGCAGCCAGATCATCCACCTTAAGCGCTCCCGCCCGCGACCGCCTGAGCAGGGCGTTGCGGTTGAGGTTCGTCAGGTCGCTGCGATCGTTGTCGAGGACGCCGATCTGGCCATGCACGCCCGGGACCCGCAACAGCGCGAAGGCGACGGCGTTGCCAATGGCGCCGCCGCTCACCAGATCGGCCGCTGGCAGGAGGCCTTGATGGAAGGCCCCCTCCGGCGCGAGGTCGATCCGGCAGGGCGAGGCTGGCGCGAAGCCAGCGTCGTAGTGCTGGGGCGAAGGCGCGTGGTCCCTCAGCTTGCGCATCGCGCACTTGAAGGCCTCCGCAGCCGCCATGGCGCCCGCCGCCATCGCTCCGAACGGCAGGTCCCCTCCGGACCAACCGCGCGGCTCGCCGTCCAGGCTGGCCCAGCCGTCTCCGGCGTCGAGCGCGATGCGCTGGCCCGCCGCGCCTTCCCACACGCCCACGCCCAGTTGGACGACGAGATCGACACCACCGGCCGGCGCGCCCAGACGAATGTCGCGATCCGGCAGCAGGTCATCACCCAGGTCCGCCAGACCCGCCAGCAGCCACCCACCTCGCAGCGGCGGTTGGGGGGCCGC
>NZ_AKKF01000159.1 GCF_000281955.1 Caulobacter sp. AP07
CGGCCGCTCGCCGCCAGCGCCTCGGACTCCTTCGCCGGCGCGGACAATGTCGCTTTCGACGGGCCGGCCTGGTCCGAAGGCGTTTCCCACGGCGAACTCGTGCGCGGCGGGCGCGACCAGACACTGACGATCGATCCCTGCAAGCCCTTGCGGTTCCTCTATCAGGGCCTGGAGTCCCACGCGCCTGGTGTGGAGTACATCAATCTGCCCTACCGCCTGGGCCTCCTGACCGCGACAGGACCCAATCCCATCAGTCGGATGTGTCCGCGATCGGTCGAGTGACGACGTCCGACAAGCTTCCGCCGAGCAGGAGAGGCGGGCGGCCGCGATGGGGCCGAATGTCGGAAGGCGATATCTATGCCGCATCTGGCGCCAGCCGCAGTTCGATCACGGTGACGGCTGGTCCGCGTGATGACGGAGGCACGGACAGGGTGTGGCCATCGGGGGTGGCGGTCCACCTGACGACCTCGCCCGACAGATTCCTGGCGCCCACGACCTTTCTGGGCAAGGGCGGCAGCGACAGTTCGTCCGCGGGCCAGCCGACGATATGGACGAAGACGCTGTCGCCCGCGGTCGTCGCGCCATAGACGCCGTCGACGGGCTGGAGCGGTCCCGGGCGGGTGCCGTAGACGGCCTGGCCGTGGCGCTTCAGCCAAAGCCCGACGCCCTTCAGCGTCTCGGTCTGCTTCGGCGGAATGACGCCGTCCCGGTCGGGGCCGACATTGGCGAGGACGTTTCCGTTGCGCACGACGGCGTCGACCAGCAGGCGCACGACCTGGTCGGCGCTCATGACGTGATCTTCAGGCATGTAGCCCCAGGCGCTGTTGAGGCTGAACGTCTTTTCCCACGGGCGGGCGCGGATCGGACCCTTGATCGGGGCGCCGCCTTCCTCCTCCTCGTAGTCGCCCTGCCATCCCGAGCGCGGGTTGATGAGGATCTTCGGCTGATACTTGCGCACCATGCCGTTCAGCTTGTCCGGTTCCCAGAACCAGGCGGCGTCGGCGTCCGTGCCCTTGTGGGCCAGCCAGCCGCCGTCCCACCACAGGATGTCGATGTGGCCGTAGCGGCGCATCAGCTCCTCGACCTGGCCATAGGTCTGACGCTTCAGCAGCGCGGCGTTTTCTGGCAGCTCCTTCGGGTGGAAATAGCCCGGGAAGCGCCAGTCGAGCGGCGAATAGTAGAGCCCGACGCGAAGTCCTTGTCCGCGGACGGCGGTCACGAAAGGGGCGACCAGGTCGCGATGCGCCGCCGAATGCATCGCGTCGAAATGGCCATGGCTGGCCGGGCTGTCCCACAGGGCGAAGCCGTCGTGGTGGCGCGCCGTCAGCACCATGTAGCGGGCGCCGGCGGTTTTCGCCAACTTGGCCCAGCTGACCGGATCATAGTGCTGGGGGTGGAATTCCTGGGCGAGCTGGGCGTAGGCCTCCGGCGAGACCTTCTCATTGTTCATGTACCACTCGCCCCGGGCCGGAATGGCGTAGAGGCCCCAGTGGACGAAGACGCCGAACTTGGCGTCGCGCCACCACGCCATGTCCTTTTCGGGCAGCAGCAGGTCCGGCGCCAGGGTCGGGTCGGAACTCGAGGTCTTCAGCGCCGACCGCTGCTCGTCGGTCAGGGTCTGGGCGTTCGGCGCGGATGGCGCGAAGGCGGCGGCGGCGGCCCCAAGCAACAGATGGCGACGATCAAACACGAGTTCCCTCCGCTTTCGCGGGCACGCTAAGCGAGGGCGAGATATTTTCAATAGTGAATAATATTTCAAATATGAATTTGGAAGGGGCTTGGCCGGGCCATTGCCTTTCCCCCTTGCGCTGCTTCGTGGATATCGAAGCCCGCTTCGAACAGCCTGTTTGTGGCTTCATGGCGCGGATCGTGGAAGTGAAGGTCCTCGACGTCCGGATAGCGGCAGGCGCGCCGGAAGGCCGTTCCGACCGATCTGCCGTTGTCTGGAAAGATCCGCCCTCGACGACAAGCGGTTGCTTTGAATTGATCCTGCCGCGTCGTACTAAGGCGCACAAAGGACGTTCTAGAGCTTTGAATTTAGTTAAAAATGAAGCAATTTCAATCTCATAGGCTATCCGTTGCCCCTATGATGGACTGGAGCGACCGGCATTGCCGGTCGTTGCACCGGGTGCTGTCGCGCAAGGCGCTGCTGTATTCGGAGATGGTGACCAGCGGGGCGGTGCTGAACGGCGATCGCGAGAAGCTGCTGGGCTTCGACGTTGGCCAGCATCCGGTGGCGCTGCAACTGGGCGGCTCGGAGCCCGCCGATCTGGCCGCCGCGGCGAGGATCGGCGAGGACTTCGGCTATGACGAGATCAACCTGAACGTCGGCTGTCCGTCCGACCGCGTGCAGAGCGGACGGTTCGGGGCCTGCCTGATGCGCGAGCCGGCCCTGGTGGCCGATTGCATGGCGGCCATGGCGGCGGCGGTGTCCGTTCCGGTGACGGTCAAGTGCCGGATCGGCGTCGACGACCAGGATGCGGAGCACAGCCTGTTCGAACTGGTCGACCTGTCGGCCAAGGCGGGGGTCACCAGCTTCGTGGTCCATGCCCGCAAGGCCTGGCTGAAGGGGCTGTCGCCCAAGGAGAACCGCGACGTGCCGCCGCTGGACTATCCGCTGGTCCATCGCCTGAAGGCCGAGCGGCCGGACCTGACCATCGTCATCAACGGCGGGATTCCCGACCTCGACGCCTCGCTGGTTCAGCTGGAGCACGTCGACGGCGTCATGCTGGGCCGGGCGGCCTATCATGAGCCGGGCCTGCTGGGGCAGGTCGACCGCCTGGTCTTCGGCGAGGGGCGCGACGTCGACGCCTTCGAGGCGGTCGAGCTCTACAAGCCCTACATGGCCGGTCAGCTGGCGGCGGGGGTGCATCTGGCCGCCATGGGTCGCCACATGCTGGGCCTGTTCCACGGCATGCCGGGCGCGCGCGCCTGGCGCCGCATCCTCACCGTCGAGGGCGTCGCCGCCGGAGCGGGGCTGGAGGTGGTCGATCGCGCCTTGGCCGCCGTCCGCCAGGCGGTGGACGCGCGCGAGGCCCGGACGCTGGAAGCGGCCGCGAGCTAGCTAGACCTCTAGGACCGCAGGATCAGCGCCCTGGGCGTGGCCTGGAAGCTGGACAGCCGGCCCAGATAGCTCATGCCCAGCAGCGAGGTCTCCAGGCCCTTTTCGATGACCATGGCGTCGACGTCCCGCACCTGGGCGCCGGCCACGGCCACGCTGGCCAGCTTCACCGAGGCGGCGCGGGTCTGACCGGAGGCGGTGATCACCTTGTACTTGTAGTCCAGGCCGCGCACGTCGATCCCCAGGCGCTGGGCGTCGGTCTGGCTGAGGGCGACGGTGGTGGCGCCGGTGTCGATCAGGAAGCGCACGGCGCGGCCGTCGACCTTGGCCTCGGCCCAGAAGTGACCGTCCGAACCCTTGACGATCTGGGCGGCGCCGTCGTCGGCGACGGCGGCGGCCGGCGCGGGGCCGCGCAGGTCCGGTTGGCGCAGATCGTCCAGCGACACGACGGCTTTCGCCGCCCCGACCGCCGAGAGCGCGCCTACGATCGCGATGGTCGCGAACTTGAGCATCGAAGTCACCCCGCCTTGCAGGCTGCTGGCCGTTTCTACGACCGTTGCCTGGAGAATAGAGGCAAAGGGGTTCTCAACCCGTGAATCAACGGGGCGACAAAAATTTACAGTTAATGAAACGGTAACTCAGTGGCAAATTAAAAAAGTGTAATACTTACCACTACTCAGATTACACTCACGTAATGTGCAAGATAACTTCGATGTAACTTAATATCCGCGTGTTTTTGCGGCACGTTGCAGATCAGCAAGTAAGTGCCTATCGAGGGAACACCGCCATGAACAAGATCATCGTCGCGACCGTCGTCGCCGTTTCGGCTCTGGCGGGCGCCGCCCAGGCCGCGACCACCGTCAGCAATTTCGATTTCCTGCAGGCCGCCCGCTGCCGCGGTCTGGCTGCTTCCGAAGGCCTGGGCAAGGTGGACACCGCCAACATCGACGCCTTCCTGAAGCAGGAAACCGGCAACCGTGAGCTGCCGATCCGCGTCTCGGCCAACAACAAGATCACCAGCGCCCAGAAGGAAGGCGACAAGGCCGACGGCGCCAAGAAGGAAAAGCTGCTGGCCGAACGCACGGGCGTCTGCTCGGCCTGGCTCAGCGGCGCGGCGACCGGCGCGGCCGTCAACACGTCCAACTAAGGTTTCAGACCTGGCCAGCCATCAGGCTGGCCATCGGGTCCGGACGCTGGGGCAGGGCGGCCATGATCGCCGCCCGCTCCTCGTCGCTCAGCCGCGACCAGCCCGCGATCTCCGGAAGGGTTCGCCGGCAACCCAGGCAAACGCCCGTCAGTCCATCGACGGCGCACACCTTCACGCAGGGCGTCACGATGGCGCGGGGAGGGGCCAGGGTTCGCGGGATCGGATCCGAAGTCATGCGTAAATCTCGCCGCTCCGGGCCAGCCGCGCAAGGGCCGCCTGAAGGGACGGGGTCCGTATCGGATTTCACATCCCATAACCCTTCCTTCGGAGATCGGACCATGCAGGCCTTGAAACCCTCTCTCGCCCTGGCGCTGGCCGTCGCGTGCGCGACGACCGTTCCCGCCTTCGCCGCGCCCGCGCGCATCAGCGACGGCGACCTGTTGCGCGCCTCGCGCTGCCTGGGCTTGGCCAGGGCCCAGAACCTGGGCGCCGTTGACGCCAAGGCGCTCTCGGAGTTCGTCGAGGTTCAACGCAAGGGCCGTGATCCGGGTATCCGCGACCGGTCCGATTCCCTGGAGACGGCCGCCAGGCGGGAAGGCTCCAGCGGCAACGAGGCCCGCAAGGCGGCGCTGACCGCCGAGCGGGATGGGGCCTGCAAGACCTTGATCGAGAACCCGACCGGCGCCTGATCGACCGACGATCGACGTCACGCCCTTTGCATCGGGCGCGGGCTGGCTTAAGTCCGCGCCCATGACCGCTTCCCCCTTCGACGACATCCGCAAGCTGGCCGCCGACGCGCCGGTTGTCGCGCCCCCGGCTTTCACGACCGGCGGCGATCGCCTGGCCGAGATTTCGGCGTGGCTGACGGCCTGGACCGGCAAGACCCCGCCGGCGGTCCTGCGGCCGGTCGTCGCCCTCTATGCCGGCGCCCGCCAGGGCGTGGGACCGCGTGGCTACGCCCGCGAGCGCCTGGAGGCCGTGGCCTCGGGCGGGGCCAATGTCTGCCGCATCGCCGGCGCGCAGGGCGCGGGGCTGGAAGCCTTCGACCTGGCCGTCGACCGCCCGACGCCCGACGCCACCCTCAAGGCCTCGATGAGCGAGAAGGAATGCGCCGCCACCATGGCCTTCGGCATGGAGGCCCTGGCCAAGCAGCCCGACCTGCTGATCCCCGGCGTCATCGCCGCCGAGGCCGACCGCGCCGTGGCGGCCATCGCCCTGGCCCTGTTCGGCGGCGAGGCCGGCGACTGGAGCGACGCGCCCGAGCCGGTCGCCGCCGCCGTGGCCCGCGCCGCCGGCGAGGCCGACCTCTCCGACCCGTTGCAGGCCCTGCGCGAACTGGGTGGGCGCGAGACCGCCGCCCTGGTCGGCGCGATCCTGGCGGCCCGGGTCCAGAAGATCCCCGTCCTGCTCGACGGCTACGCCGCCTGCGCGGCCGCCGCCGTGCTGCACGCCCTCGACCCCGCCCTGATCGCCCACTGCCTGGCCGCCCATGTGGGACCGGCCAAGGGGCATGCCCGCCTGCTCGACGCGCTGGGCAAGCGGCCGCTGATCGACCTGGATATCGCGGAAGAGGAAGGCGTCGGCGGGGCGACGGCCCTGGCGCTGGTGCGGCTGGCCTGCGAGGTTCGGTAGGGCGCTCGGCGGGCCTGCCGGAGGTCGTAAACTAACCATCGTTTACGTTGACGCTAAGGTCATCTTTCCAAACGCTCGTTCGAACCCTATTGTGACTCCCGACAGTCAAAGACGGCCCCTTGAGAGGCCGATTACGGGAGCCCGCCATGAATCTCGATTTCTCGCCTGAAGACGTCGCCTTCCGCGACGAAGTCCGGGCCTTCATCGCCGAAAACTACCCGGCCGGCCTGCGCGAGAAGCAGGAAGAGGGCGAGGAAATGGCGAAGGAGGACTTCCTGTCCTGGCACCGCGTCCTGGCCAAGAAGGGCTGGGTCGCCCCGGCCTGGCCGGAGAAGTTCGGCGGTCCGGGCTGGACCTCGGTGCAGCGCTACATCTGGTCGGAAGAGACCGCCCGCGCCGACTGCGTGCCGATCCTGCCGTTCGGCATCAACATGGTCGGGCCGGTGATCTACACCTTCGCCACCCCCGAGCAGAAGGAACGCTTCCTGCCGCCGACCCTGTCGGGCGACATCTGGTGGGCCCAGGGCTATTCCGAGCCGGGCGCCGGGTCCGACCTAGCCAGCCTGAAGACCAAGGCCGAGCGCTTCACCGGCGACGACGGCAAGGAATACTACCTGGTCAACGGCCAGAAGACCTGGACCACCCTGGCCCAGCACGGCGACTGGATCTTCTGCCTGGTCCGCACCGACCCGAACGCCAAGATCCAGGAAGGCATCTCGTTCCTGCTGATCGACATGAAGTCGCCGGGCGTCACCGTGCGTCCGATCATCACCCTGGGCGGTGAGCACGAGGTCAACGAGGTCTGGCTCGAGAACGTCAAGGTGCCGGTCGAGAACCGCATCTACGAAGAGAACAAGGGCTGGACCTGCGCCAAGTTCCTGCTGGCCCACGAGCGTTCGGGCATCGCCGGCGTGGCGCGCTCCAAGCGCGGCATCGAGCGCATCCGCCAGATCGCCGCCGAGGAACTGGGCGACGACGGCACGGCGCTGATCAACGACCCGATGTTCAAGCGCAAGGTCGCCGACCTGGAGATCGACCTGACGGCGCTGGAATATACCGAGCTGCGCACCCTGGCGGGCGAGGCGGCCGGCAAGGGTCCCGGGCCGGAGTCCAGCGTGCTGAAGATCAAGGGCACCGAGATTCAGCAGCGGATCACCGAACTGGTGCTCGAGGCGGCCGGCCACTACGACGCGCCGTATTTCCGCGGCTTCCCGAAGGACGGCGACAACGCCCATCCGATCGGCCCGGACTTCGCCCATCGCGCGGCGCCGACCTATTTCAACGTCCGCAAGACGTCGATCTACGGCGGCTCCAACGAGATCCAGCGCAACATCATCGCCAAGATGGTGCTGGGGCTCTGATCCTCTTCCTTCTCCCCTTGCGGGAGAAGGTGTCGCGAAGCGACGGATGAGGGGTTGAAGGCGCGGTCCGCCGCGAGCAGCCTGGGCCGACAAGCCGGTGCGACCCCTCATCCGACGTCCTTCGGACGCCACCTTCTCCCGCAAGGGGAGAAGGACACGAAACAAGCAAGCGGCGCAGCGCCGAAGAACAAGATCCGGAGACCTAGGGATGGACTTCAACTTCACCGAAGAACAGTCGATGGTTCGCGACACGGTCGCGAGCTTCCTGCAGGACAAGTACGACTTCGAGACCCGCCGCAAGATCGTCGCCTCCGAGAGCGGCTGGCGCGCCGACTACTGGCAGGCCTTCGCCGAGGAACTGGGCATCCTGGGCGCCTCGTTCAGCGAGGAGCTGGGCGGTCTGGGCGGCGGCGCGATCGACAACATGATCATCATGGAAGAGTTCGGTAAGGCGCTGGTCATCGAGCCCTATCTGGGCACGGTGGTGATCGGCGGCGGCTTCATGAAGCATTCCGGCTACGCCGGCGCGACCTCGGTCATCGAGGGCATCATCGCCGGCACGACCACGATCGCCTTCGCCTATGCCGAACCGCAGGCCCGCTACACCTGGCAGGACCTGAAGACCACGGCGAAGAAGGATGGCGCGGGCTACGTGCTCAACGGCCACAAGGCCGTGGTGGTCGGCGCGCCGTTCGCCAGCCACCTGGTGGTCACCGCCCGCACCGGCGGCGCCCAGCGCGACGCCGGCGGCGTCTCGGTGTTCCTGGTCGACAAGACCCTGCCGGGCATCGTCACCCGCGACTATCCCACCGTCGACGGCGGCCGCGCCTCGGAGGTCTATTTCGAGAACGTCTCGATCCCGGCCGACGCCCTGATCGGCCAGGAAGGCAACGGCCTGCCGCTGGTTAACAAGGTGATCGACGAGGCGACCGCCGCCGTCGGCGCCGAGGCCGTGGGCGTGCTGCGCAAGCTGCACGAGGGCACCCTGGACTACGCCAAGCAGCGCAAGCAGTTCGGCACCGCGATCAGCAACTTCCAGGTGCTGCAACACCGCATGGTCGACATGTTCATCGAGGTCGAGCAGGCCGTGTCGATGACCTACATGGCCACCATCAAGCTGGACGAGAGCGACGCCGAGCGCGCCAAGGCCGTCTCGGCCGCCAAGGTCCGCATCGGCCGGGCCTGCAAGTTCGTCGGCCAGAACGCCATCCAGATCCATGGCGGCATGGGCATGACCGACGAACTGGCGATCGGCCACTATTTCAAGCGCGCCTCGATCATCGAGGGCCTGTTCGGCTCGGTCGACCACCATCTGAAGCGCTACGAAGGCCTGTCGTTCGGCAAAGCGGCGTAAAACCGCCTACGGACAACCGCCGATTGAAGTCGAAGCCGCCCGCGACACGCCGTCGCGGGCGGTTTTTCTTTTGAGGTTCGACGTTTTCCCCGCCCCGCCGACCAGACGGCGACCGTTCAACACGGCAGGACAACCCGTGGACCGCGCCGTGACCGATTTCCGCCTCGCCAAGACCGCCCAGCCGCTCGCCGAAACCCTGGGTGCGATGGACGCCAGCGCTCAGCTGCTGCTGGAACAGGTGCGCGAGGCCAAGGCCAAGGCCGAGCGCCTGGAGATCGCGCTGTCGCTGGTGGTCGGGGTGGTCGCCAACGACCCCGACCTCGAGGAAGGCCTTGTCCTGCAACGGATCGCGGGCCAGCTGCGGCTGTGCGCCGACCTGCCGGAACTGGCGGCCGAGCTGGTCGGTTGCGACGCCGGACGCATCGACCCGGCGATGCTGCGCGCGGCGGCGGCGATCATCGGCGCGGCCGGCAAGCCCGAGGGCGGCGAGACCGTCGAGGCCAGCCAGACGATCCACTAGGTCTTGGCCGGGCGCATTTCGTCCGTGCGCGAAGCGTGGCCGTCGAGCGCGGAAACAAGGCCTTCGAGGCATTCATCCGTGGGCTGATTTCATCCGTGTTCGGATTATTTTCTTGCGTTTGGCAAGCTCTGGCGCATGCTTTGCCATGACGCGCTGACGACTAGGAGGGTGAGCCCCTGTAAGCCGCGCGCGTCTCCTGGTCCAACGGCCTGTCTGGGAGACGCCGCCAATGAACGTATCGAAGATGAACCACGCCATGCTGTCCTTCGCCTTGCTCGGCGGGATGCTGGTCGGTGGAAGGCAGACGCCCAAGCCGCCGGTGGCGGAGCCGTCGAAGGGCTCGAAGCGCAAGTAAGAAAAAGGGGCGGCCCGCCGTGCGGACCGCCCCTGGTCTTCGCCTGAATGTCGGCCGCGCCTACGACTTGGCGGCGGTGTTGCAGTCGGTGACGCCGGCGGCGTCGAGTTCGGCGCCGCGATAGTTGAACGAAACGATGGCGCCCAGTTCGGCGGCGACCTTGCGGCAGGCGCGGCCGATCGGCAGGGCCTTGACCTGGGGCGCGGCGCAGACGTCGCCGGTGCAGCGCCAGGCGGCGCCGTCCTGGATCAGGGTCGGGACCTTGGCCGGAGCCTGCAGCTTGATGACAGCGCCTTCGGCGGCCAGGGCGGCGGTCGACATGGCGGAAGCCGCGACAAGCGCGGCGACAAAGATACGCATGGTTGTTTCCTTATCCCCAGGCCGGCAATGGGAGGGCGGCCCAACCCTAGGTTCGTTTCTTTTTGCAACTAAGTCAACAGGCGAACCACGTCTGAAACGTCCGTTTGCCCGTTTTTTACGCTCCAGGAAAGGAGGGTGGGCGTTATGTCGCCGGCCTTTTCGACGGACCGCCAATAGTCGGCCAGGACGGATGGGGTCAGACCCTCGTCGATGGTGTGCTGAAGAAGCGCGAACAGAGGGTCCCAGAAGCCGCGGGGATTGTGGAAGACGATGGGCTTGCGGTGCAGGTCCAGGCGTCGCCAGGACAGCAGCTCGATGATCTCCTCCAGCGTGCCGATGCCGCCGGGCAGCACGACGAAGGCGTCGGAGCGCTCGAACATCAGCATCTTGCGCTCGTGCATCGAGGTGACGATCACGGTCTCGACGTCGTCGAACGGCTGCTCGCGGTCGCGCAGGAAATCCGGGATGATGCCCAGCACCGCGCCGCCGGCCGCGTGGGCTCCGCGGGCGGTGGCGCCCATCAGGCCCACGCCGCCGCCGCCATAGACCAGCTTCAGCCCCGCCCTGGCGAAATCGGCGCCGATCTCGAAGGCGGCCTCCAGGAACGCCGGGTCGGCCGCGTTGGACGAACCGCAGTAGACGCAGACCGAGGTCAGGGAAGCGCCTTGGCCGCTGGACAGGTCGGGCATCGTCGTCCACTCCAGAAAAATAAACAGCGCGCCGGTCCTTGTGGACAAGGTCAGCGCGCCGCACGTGAACACCCAGGAATGGGCCGCCGGGGCGTCGGCGGCCGTTGGATACGCCATGATCAGGATTCGCAAGATCGGTTTCAAGTCGGCCTCGGCTTTCGCCGTGATCGCCGCGCTGGCGCTTGCGGGCTGTGATCGCGACGAAGAGGGCTGGCGGCCTGACGTCGCTCCGGCCAATACCGGGCAGGCCGCGCCCCACGCCGGCTATCTGAAGCCGCCCCGCGTCCTGTCGACCGAGCGCCGGGGCGACGCCGTGGCGCTGTCGGGCGAAGCCGCGCCCCTGGCCAGCGTGAGGCTGGGCGCGCCGACCGGCGAGGCCCTGCTGGGCAAGGCCGACGCGGCCGGCCGCTGGCGGCTGGTGGTCCCGCTGGCCGCCGAACCGCGGCTCTACGGCCTGTCGATGACCCTGGAAGGGCGCACCGTGCAGGCCCAGGGCTATCTGATGGTCACGCCCAGCGGCAACGCCGTGATGCTGCGGGCCGGGGCGGGCGCCGAGGTGATGGCGCCGGGCTCGGCGTCGCCCAGGATGCTGGCCATCGACTATGACCGCAGCGGCGGCGGGGTGATCTCCGGCGTCGCCGCGCCCGGCGCCGGCCTGGGCGTGCGCGTCGATCGCGCCACGCGCGGCGAGAGCAAGACCGACGCCGCCGGCCGGTTCACCGTGTCGCTGAGCCAGGCCCTGGAGGCTGGCCCGCGGGTCATCCAGGTGTCCGGCGAGGGCGGCGAGCAGCAGATCGTCCTCGAAGTGGTCCCGCCGCAGCCGCCCTCGGGAGGGCCGGCGCGCTCGACCCTGACGCCGCTGGGCTGGCGGATCGACTGGATGACGCCGGGCGGCGGCGTCCAGACCACGCAATTGCTGGAAGGCGCCCAGTGAGGGGCATGGCGCCGCGCGGCGCGCCCGTCGCCGGCGCGGTGTCGGCCCCCGAGGTCAAGCCCGACGGCTGGAAGGCCCTGGCCGACCTGGCGCGCCTGGTGATGCGCTCCAAGGCGCCCGGCCTGCACTGGCGGGTGAGCCTGGCCCTGGCCTTCACCTTCGTCGGCAAGTTCCTGGGCGTGATCGCGCCGCTGCTGCTGGGCAAGGCCGTCAACGAACTGGGGGCGGGGCACAGCGCCGCGGTCCAGGTCAGCTACGCCTTCGCGGGGCTGGCGGCCGGCTGGGCCCTGATCCGCTTCATCGCCGCCGCCGCCCCCCAGGCCCGCGACGCGGTGTTCACCCCGGTGGCCCAGGCCGCCCAGACCCGGGCGGCGGTCGAGACCTTCGCCCACGCCCTGTCGCTGTCGATCGACTTCCACCAGACCAAGCGCACCGGCTCGCTGTCGCGGATCATCGATCGCGGCGCGCGGTCGATGGACTTCCTGCTGCGCGGCCTGGTGTTCAACATCGCCCCCACCGCCGTCGAGCTGCTGATGGCCGCCGTGGTGCTGGCCAAGGCCTATGACTGGCGCTTCGCCCTGACCGCCATCGTCACCGTGGTGATCTACGGCGTGTTGACCTTCGCGATCTCCGACTGGCGGATCGGCCACCGGCGGGTGATGAACGAGGCCGACGCCGAGGCCGCCGGCCGGGCCGTGGACGCCCTGCTGAACTACGAGACGGTCAAGGCCTTCGGGGCCGAGGACCGGGCCGTGGGCGGCTACGAGCGCGCCCTGCGCACCTATGGCGAGGCCAATATCCGGTCGACCAATTCGCTGACCCTGCTCAACGTCGTCCAGTCGGCGGTGATGAGCCTGGGCCTGGGCGTGATGGCGATTCTGGCCGGCAGCGAGGCGGCCGGCGGCCGCATCGGCCCCGGCGACGTCACCGCCGCCGTGCTGATCCTGGTCAACCTCTACGGACCGCTCAACATCCTGGGCTTCGCCTATCGCGAGATCCGCCAGTCGTTCATCGACATGGAAGCCATGCTGGAACTGCGCCGCGCGCAGCCCGACGTCGCCGACGCGGAGGACGCCATCGACCTGCCGCCGCCCGCCGACCGGCGGGGCGGGGCGGTGTCGTTCGAGGCGGTGTGGTTCCGCCATGGCGCGCGCTCCGAGGGCCTGCAGAACGTCACCTTCTCGGCCGAGCCCGGCACGACGGTGGCGATCGTCGGACCGTCGGGGGCGGGCAAGACCACCCTGGTGCGCCTGGCGCTGCGGATGATCGATCCGCAGGGTGGCCGCGTCACCCTGGACGGCCATGACCTGAAGGCCCTGAAGCAGGCGTCCTTGCGCCGGGCCGTGGCCCTGGTGCCGCAGGACGTGGCGCTGTTCAACGACAGCCTGATGGCCAACATCGCCTTCGCCCGCCCCGAGGCCTCCGAGACCGACGTCTGGGCCGCCGCCGAGGCCGCCGAACTGGGCGAGTTCATCCGCAACCTGCCCGAGGGCATGGACACCAAGGTCGGCGAGCGCGGGCTGAAGCTGTCGGGCGGCGAGCGCCAGCGAGTGGGCATCGCCCGCGCCCTGCTGGCCGATCCCCGGGTGCTGATCCTCGACGAGGCCACCAGCGCCCTGGACAGCCGCACCGAGGCCGCCATCCAGGCCACCCTGCGCAAGGCCCGGGCCGGCCGCACCACCCTGGTCGTCGCCCACCGCCTGTCGACCATCGCCGACGCCGACGAGATCGTCGTCCTGCGTCGCGGCAAGGTGGTGGAGCGCGGGACCCATGCCATCCTGCTGGAAGCCGCCGGCGAATACGCGGCGTTGTGGCGGCGGCAGACTCGGGAGAAACCGGTGGCGGCCGAGTAGGGCGGACGTTGACTCACGCGGCCGTCGGGCTAGAACAAAACTAGAACTGAAACGGCGGTTATTGTCATGTTGACGCGAAAGATCGATCAGGCCCTGGACGCGATGGCCGCCTGCCAGGACCGCGTGCCGGCCCTGCGCGAGATCTATCGCGCCGACAGTCCCGAGAGCCTGGCCCTGGGCAATCTTCTGGAGGCCGTGGAGCGGGCGCGGCGCGTTCTGCAGGGCGAGGCCGCGCCGACGGCGAAATAGCGCCTGGCGGACCGCTCCGGCGACAATTGTGGGCTGCGGGAGGGGGCGCGCCCGCTGTATCCTCGAAGCCAGGCCCCCGTTCGAGATCAGGAGCAGCCCCTTGCGCTATCTGCACACCATGGTTCGCGTGAAGGACCTCGACGCCTCGCTGCGGTTCTATTGCGAAGGCCTGGGCCTGACCGAGATGTACCGGATGGAGAACGACAAGGGTCGCTTCACCCTGGTGTTCCTGGCCGCCCCGGAAGACGTCGAGCTGGCCAAGGAGCGTAAGGCGCCGCTGGTCGAGCTGACCTACAACTGGGATCCCGAGGACTATGACGGCGGCCGCAACTTCGGCCACCTGGCCTATCGGGTCGACGACATCTACGAGACCTGCCAGCGGCTGATGGACATGGGCGTGACGATCAACCGCCCGCCGCGCGACGGCCACATGGCCTTCGTCCGCTCGCCCGACAACATCTCGGTGGAACTGCTGCAGGACGGCAACCTGGACGCCGCCGAGCCTTGGGCCTCGATGCCGAATACGGGCGCCTGGTAGGGCTAGACCAGTTTGACGCGCGGTTCGGGCGGCGCGTAGACGGCGGCCAGGGCCTCCAGCCGGCGGGACGGGTGGTCGATGATCGCCAGCCACACCAGGCGGGCCAGTTCCAGCTTGTAGGCGGTCGCGTAGCCCGTCGAGAACGGCGACGGCGTGCTGCCCGGCGGCTCGGCGGCCTTGGCGCTCAGCAGCCGCTGGCGGGCCAGGATGGCCGGCCGGTCGATCAGCACCTCGCCTTCGCCGCCGGCCACCCAGCTGTCCACCACCGCGGCGGCGGCCACCGCGTGGAACACCATCACCGGCAGGGCTCGCTTCTGGGGCGCCGGCTCGGCGATCATGGTCGGCGAGGCGTTGGGAGGGCTGGTGATCTGGAAGTCCAGGGCCGCGACGCCCCGCTGCAGGACGGTCTTCCAGTGATGGTTGCTCTCGCTCATGGTTAAGCCTGTATCCGCTGCGCGGCGCGGGGTGAAGACCCAACGCGGCAAATGGCGCAGCGGATACAGACACGGGCGGAAATGCCGCGCCCGGAGCGGTTCCGGCTATTCCGCGGCGACGGCCTCGAGCGTCTTCAGGGCGGGATAGTCGACATAGCCCTTGGCTCCGCCGCCATAGAAGGTGGTGGGATCGGGGTCGTTGAGCGCCGCGCCGGCGCGAAGGCGCTCGACCAGGTCGGGATTGGCGATGAACGCCTTGCCGAAGGCCACGGCGTCGGCCGCCCCGGTGTCGAGGGCCGCCTGGGCGGTCTCGCCGGTGAACTTCTCGTTGGCGATGTAGACGCCCCCGAACGCGGCCCGCAGGTCGACGCCCAGGCTGTCGGGGCCGTGGTATTCGCGGGCGCAGAGGAAGGCGATCCCGCGCTTGCCCAGTTCACGGGCCACATGGCCGAAGGTGCCGGCCAGGTCGCTGTCGCCCATCGAATGGCCATCGGCGCGCGGCGCCAGGTGCATGCCCACGCGGCCCGGACCGAAGACCGAGATCGCGGCGTCGGCGGCCTCCAGCATCAGCCGGGCGCGGTTCTCGATCGAACCGCCGTACTGGTCGGTGCGCTGGTTGGAGCCGTCCTGCAGGAACTGGTCGAGCAGGTAGCCGTTGGCGCCGTGCAGTTCGACGCCGTCGAAGCCGGCGTCCTTGGCGTTCTGGGCGGCGACGCGGAAGGACTCGACCACGCCGGCCACCTCCTCGGTGCTCAAGGCGCGCGGGGTGGGGTAGGGGCGTTCGGGGCGCAACAGGCTGACGTGGCCGTTGGCGGGGAGGGCGCTGGGGCCGACCGGCGCCTGGCCATTGTGGAACGACGGGTCGGAGATCCGGCCCACGTGCCAGATCTGCATGAAGATCCGGCCGCCCTTGTCGTGCACGGCCTTGGTGACCAGCTTCCAGCCTTCGACCTGTTCCCGCGACCAGATGCCGGGGACGCCCTGGTAGCCGACGCCTTGCGGCGAGACCGGCACGCCCTCGGTGATCAGCAGGCCGGCCGAGGCGCGCTGGGCGTAGTACTCGGCCATCAGGGCGTTGGGGATCTGGCTGTCGCCGGCCCGAAGACGGGTCAGCGGGGCCATCACCACGCGGTTGGGCAGGTCCAGGTCGCCGAGGCGAAGCGGGTCGAACAGTGTGGGCATGAAAGCGGTCCCTGAAGGATTGGCCGACGACCACGCCGGCGTCTCGCTTATCTGGAGCGTCGCGGCCTTATCGCAACTGCCACAGGAACTGATTTTATTCTGACGGCTGACCCAGGGAATCTGAAGGGGCCGCCCCTTGAAGGGCGGATCAAGGCTCGACCAAGGCGCGTGGTCCGGTCTATTCGCGACAGGACCCTCCTCCACGCGCCACAGAGAACGCCCATGCCCTCCGGCCTTGCCGCCCTGCTCGACGACATCGCCGGCATCACCAAGCTCGCCGCCGCTTCGCTGGACGACGTGGCCGGGGCGGCCGGCAAGGCGGGGACCAAGGCGGTCGGGGTGGTGGTCGACGACGCCGCCGTAACGCCCGGCTACGCCATGGGCTTCACGCCCGACCGCGAACTGCCGATCGTCTGGAAGATCGCGGTCGGCTCGTTCCGCAACAAGCTGCTGTTCCTGCTGCCGGGCGCGCTGCTGCTCAGCGCCTTCGCCCCCTGGGCCGTGACGCCGATCCTGATGCTGGGCGGGGCCTATCTCTGCTTCGAGGCCACGGAGAAGATCATCGAGGCCTTCAGCCCGCACGAGCCGGGGGAGGAGATCGAGGAACTGGCCCTGAGCAGCAAGGATCTCGAGGCCCAGAAGGTGGCCGGGGCCATCCGGACCGACCTGATCCTGTCGGGCGAGATCATGGCCATCGCCCTGGCCGATGTCGCCGACCGCCCCCTGGCCATCCAGGCCGGATCTCTGGCCCTGGTCGGGGTGCTGCTGACCATCGCCGTCTATGGCGTCGTCGGCCTGATCGTGAAGATGGACGACATCGGCCTGCACCTGGCCCAGCGGCGGACGCGACTGGTGCGCGGCCTGGGCCGGGGGCTGGTGCGCGCCATGCCGGTGACGATGGAGGCGCTGACGGTGATCGGCACGGCGGCCATGCTGTGGGTCGGCGGCGGGATCATCGTCCACGGCCTGGAGCATTTCGGCCTGAACACCGTGCCGCACCTGGTCGAGGGCGCGTCGCACTGGGCGGCCGGCGCCCCGGGCGTCGGCGTCGTGACCGGCTGGATGGCCATGGCGGCGGGGTCGGCCGTGGTCGGCTTCATCGTCGGCGGCGCGATCGTCGCCGTCGTCCACCTGATCCCGCGCCGCAAGGCCCACTGAGGCCGAGCCGCTAGGCCTCGGCGGCGATCTTGCGCAGAGCCTGCTCGAAATACTCGGCCGGCTGGCCGCCCGAGATCAGGTAGCGGTCGTTGATCACCACGGCCGGCACCGAGTTGATGCCCGCCGCCTGCCAGGCGCGTTCGGCGTCGCGAACCTCCTGGGCGTACTGGCCGGAGGACAGCACCCGCCGCGCGGCGGCCCCGTCGAGGCCGGCCTTCTCCGCGACGGCGACCAGGACGTCATGGTCGGCCGGGCTGAGCCCGTCGGTGAAATAGGCGTCGAACAGCGCGCGCTTCAGCGCCGGTTGGCCGCCGACGATCCCGGCCCAGTGCAGCAGGCGGTGGGCGTCGAAGGTGTTGTAGATTCGGCTGTTCTCGTTGGTGGTCATCGTGAAGCCCACGGCCGCCGCGCGCTCGTGGATGGCCTTGCGGTTGGACGCCGACTGCTGCGGCGTCGCGCCGTATTTCTCGGCGACGTGCTCGACGATGTTCTGGCCTTCGGGCGGCATGTTGGGGTTGAGCTCGAAGGGCTGGAAATGGATCTCCGCCTCGACCAGGTCGCCGACCCGTTCGAGGGCCTGTTCCAGGCCGCCCAGGCCAACGATGCACCAGGGGCAGGAGACGTCGGAGACGAAGTCGATCTTCAGAGGCTTGGTCATGGCGGAGTCCGGTCGAGAGGAGATCCGACATATAGGGAGCGATGTGGAGAATTCAGGGGGTGGTCGCTGATCGATCCCGGCGAGCCCAGAACTGCGAACTTCGGGTCCCGAAGTTCGCAAGTCTGAGAGGTGGCTCCGCGGGTAGGATTCGAACCTACGACCAGCCGGTTAACAGCCGGCTGCTCTACCACTGAGCTACCGCGGAACAGGTCGCCTCAGGAAGAGGCCGGGTGATAGCCGCCCCCGTGACTCGGTGCAAGCGCATTCGGACAAAAAAACAGCCCGGCTTTTGGCCGGGCTGTGGAAAGTCAGTGATGGTGGGGTGTCTTCAAGGAAGACCGGCTGAAACTGGTCTTTTATGGTTAATCAGACCTTAATTTTCCCTGCGACGAAATGGCGCCAATTGTGCGCTCAACGCTTGGCCAGGCCGACGGGCAGGGCCTGGGCGGCCACGGCGACATCGGCCTTGGCGACCGGATCGCGCGACGAGGCGCCCAGGGTGACCGTGTAGTCGCCGGCCGCCACCGACCAGCCGTGGGCCTGGGCGTCCCACACGGCCAGCAGGCGTGGATCGACGGTCAGGCGGACGCTAGTGGTCGCGCCCGGGGCCAGGTCGAGCTTCTTGAAGCCGGCCAGGCGTTGCGGCGCTTCCCAGCCGCCCGCCTTGGGCGAGACATAGACCTGCGGCACGGCCTTGCCGGCCCGCGCGCCGGTGTTCTTGACGTCGAAGCTGACGGTGACGACGCCATTGGCCGTCGTGGCCTTGAGGTTGCCGTAGGCGAAGGTCGTGTAGGACAGGCCGTGGCCGAAGGCGAACAGCGGCTGGTGGCCCTTCTTGTCGAACCACTTGTAGCCGACCGCCGCGCCCTCGATCGTATAGTCGACCTCGAACAGGGCGTCGGGCGTCTTGGGATCGCCGTCCAGCACCGGGCGCGGCAGCTGCGCCAGGGAGGCGGGGAAGGTGACGGGCAGGCGGCCCGAGGCGTCGACCTCGCCGGTCAGCACGCGAGCGATGGCCTCGCCGCCTTCCGAGCCGGGATACCAGGCCTCGACCACGCCGCCCACCTTGGACAGCCAGGGCATCAGGATCGGGCCGCCGGTCTGCAGCACCACCACGGTCCTGGCGTTGGCGCCGGCGACGGCGTCGATCAGGGCGTCCTGGTCGTGCTCCAAGGTCAAGGGGCTGTCGAAGGACTCGCCGTTCCACTGGTTGGCGAACACCAGGACGACGTCGCTGGCGGCCGCCAGCTTGGCCGCGGCGGCCAGGTCCTTGCCGTCGGCATACTGGATGTCGGCGCCCGGCAGGCGGGCCTTCAGCGCCTTCAGGGGCGAGGAGGGGAAGTAGATCATCGGGCCGGGCCAGGCGGCCGGGCCTTCGCCGGTCACCGCGCGGCCGCCGATCGGATAGACCTGCGAGGAGCCGCCGCCCGACAGCACGCCGACGTCGGCGTGGCCGCCGATGATGGCGATCTTCCTGGCCTTGGAGACCAAGGGAAGGAGGCCCTTGTCGTTCTTCAGGAGGACGATGCCTTCCTCGGCGTCGGCGCGGGTGATCTTGCCGTGGGCCGCGTAGTCGATGGCGGCGATCTTGACCGGCTTCTCGACCACGCCGCTGGCGAACAGGCCGCGCAGGATGCGGCGGACCATGTCGTCGAGACGGGCCTGGGAGACCTCGCCCTTGGCCAGGGCGTCCTTCAGCGGGCCCCGGAAGAAGGTCTGCTTGTCGAAGGCCTGGCCGGCCGATTCCTGGTCGAGGCCGGCGTTGACGGCCTTGGCGCTGGAATGGACCGCGCCCCAGTCGGACATCACGTAGTTCTTGTAGCCCCAGTCCTGCTTGAGCACCTTGTTGAGCAGGAAGTCGTTCTCGCAGGCGTAGTCGCCGTTGATGCGGTTGTAGGCGCACATCACCGAGTGCGGGTCGGAGTCCTCGATGGCGAACTGGAAGGCCAGCAGGTCCGACGTCCGGGCCTCGGCCTCGCCGATCCTGGCGTTGAGCACGAAGCGGCCGTTCTCCTGGTTGTTCAGGGCGTAGTGCTTGATCGTCGAGACGATGGCGTTGGATTGGATGCCGCGGATCTGGGCCCCGACCATCAGGCCAGCCAGCAGCGGGTCTTCGCCGCCATATTCGAAGTTGCGGCCGTTGCGCGGCTCGCGGACCAGGTTCACCCCGCCGGCCAGCATGACGTTGAAGCCCGAGTCGCGGGCTTCCGAACCGATCATCGCGCCGCCCGTGAAGGCCAGGTCAGGGTTCCAGGTGGCGGTGGTGGCCATGCCGGAGGGCAGGGCGGTGCGCTCGCGCTTGTTGGGCTCGCCGCCCTGGGTGGCCACGCCGACGCCGGCGTCGGTCTGGAACTGTTCGGGAATGCCCAGGCGCGGGATGCCCTTCACATAGCCGGCCGAGCCGGGCAGGGCCTCGGGAATGCGCTTGTACTTGTCGCCCATGTCGGCGCCGAAATAGCCGAAGATGACGGTCAGCTTCTCGTCCTGGATCATGGCCTTGACCGCCAGGTCGGCGCGGGTGTCGGCGTCGAGCTTGGGGTCCAGCCACGGCTTGGCGGCCGGGGCTGTCGCCGCGGGTTGCGCGCATGCGGCGGGGGCCAGGGCGCCGGCGGACCCGCCGAGCATCAGGGCCAGGGTCAGGCCCCGCCAGGTCTGTCGGTTCATGGTAACCTCCCTCATGGTGTTGGCGCCGGGCGAAGGCTCGCCGGCGCGGATTGGGTGTTGGCTCTAGCCGGCCCGGACCGGGCCGGTGGATTCGCGGATCACCAGGCTGTGCTTGGTGAGGATCGTCGCCGACGCCTTGCCCAGCGCCTCATTGGCGTTCCAGGCGCCGAGGGCGGTGATGGCCCGGCGGGTCATCTGGTCGAAGGGCTGGCGGATGGTGGTCAGCGACGGCCAGATCGCCGCGGCGATCGGCGCGTCGTCGAAACCCACCACCGACAGGTCGTCGGGCAGCTTCAGGCCGCGGCGCTGGGCCTCCATGCAGGTGGCGGCGGCCATGTCGTCATTGGCCGCGAAGATCGCGGTGGGTGGGTTTTCCATGTCCAGCAGTGCCTGGGCCCCGACCAGGCCGCCCTTGAAGGTGAAGTCGCCCGGCACGATCAGGGCCGGGTCGGGGCGCGGCTTGCCGGCCGCGGCGTAGGCTTCGTTGAAGCCGTTGCGGCGCAGGGTGCTGGCGGCGTGGTCCGGATGGCCGGCGATGTGGCCGATTCGCTCGTGGCCCAGGCTGAACAGGTGCTCGACCACTTCGCGGGCCGCGGCGCGGTCGTCCATGACGATGCTGGGCGAGTGCGAGTCGGGGCTGGTCGGCGAGATCAGCACGCAGCGCACGTCGTGCTCGCGCAGCAGCGTCTTGAGCGGGGCGAAATCGCATTCCGGCGGCAGCAGCACCATTTCGCGGATGCCGCCGTCGGTGACGAAGGCGCGGATCCGCTCCTGCCAGCCGGCCATGTCGCCCTCGACCAGCTCGGCGGTGAGGTGGCGGCCGTTCTCGAGGCAGGCGACCATCAGGGCGTGGTGGATGCGGGTCTGGTAGCCGCCGCTGGGGTCGCCCATCAGGATGCCGACGGCCGGCGCGCTGTGCGAGCGCAGCCCGCGCGCCACCGCGTTGGGGTGATAGTCCAGGGCCAGCATGGCGCCGCGCACCCGTTCGCGGGTCTTGGCGGTGACGCTCTCGTGGTCGTTCAGAACGCGCGAGACGGTCTTGGGCGACACCCCCGCCCGCAGCGCCACATCATGGATCGTCGCCATCTACGTCGTCACACCCAGGTCCGAATTGCACCGCGCCGGGCTCGATCGCCCGAACCGCCGCCGCCCCTTGGAACGAAGCCATAGCCCAGCGCGACAACGATGTCATGCGTGTGGACAAAATTTGTCCAAGAAGGACATTGTCTGAGACATTGCAGGACAAGTTTGGACATTTCCTCGCGGCAATTCCCGATACCAAAAGGATATTCGGCGCGCCTCCTGGCTCCGGCCATGCGCCAGTGAAAGCGCTTGCCGTCACGTCGCGACCAGATCGTCACAAGGCGTCGATGTGGTATTTGTTCGAAAATTATATCCATTAAATCAATAAGATATTGAATCCGTCTTCGTTCCGACTGGCCGTCGGACAGCACGCAAACCCTTGTGGCGACGGCAGTAGCGGGCCTGTCGGCTGCAAAATGACAACGTTGACATTTTGGTTGACACGGACAGGACATTTACCGATCGTGCGTCACGGCTGGGGAGGGCGTGAGCCAGCGTGTGCGTCTCGTGACGCAGGGGTCGCCGGAAGAACTTCACTTGGACGCGAGGGCTCGCCGGGCAGGCCGGGGACCCTTTCAGCGGCAGGCGGAGCAGCAGCCCTCACCGAAATCGGCGGGGGTCGAGAACGGCCATAAGAACGTTTGGGGAGCGAAGATCTTGTCCAATCCACGAAACCAGTCCGCGTTGGCGAGGGGGATGACCCTGGCGCTGCTGGCGGGCGCGTCGTCCATGGCGCTGACCACCGGCGCCTGGGCGCAGTCCGCGCCCGACGGGCCCTCGCAGGTCGAGGAAGTCGTCGTCACCGGTATCCGCGGCTCGCAGATCCGCTCGGTCGACGTCAAGCGGCGGGAGGCGTCGATCGTCGACGCCATTTCGTCGGAAGACATCGGCAAGCTGCCGGACGTCACCATCGTCGATGCGCTGCAACGCATTTCGGGCGTGCAGATCCAGCGCGACGCCGGCGAGGGCAAGACCGTCAACATCCGTGGCCTCAAGCAGGTCATCACCCTGTTGAACGGCGAGCAGTATCTGAGCGCCGGCAACATGGGCGAGGCCCAGCCGAACCTGCTGGACGTGCCGTCGCAACTGATGAACCAGGTGCTGGTCTACAAGTCGACCAACCCGCTCAACGCGCTGTCGGGCATTTCCGGCACCATCGACCTGCGCACGCGGCGTCCGTTCCAGATGGCCGAGGGCTTCACCCTGGCCGCCGGGGCCGAAGGCCAGCGCGGCGAGCGCACCAAGGAAAACGACTACCTGTTCAACGGCGTGGCCAGCTGGCGCAACGAACGCGTCGGCCTGATGGTCTCGGGCGCGGCCAGCAAGTCCAACCTGGGCAACAACTATTCCGGCACGGTCGGCCTGTCGGGCAACAACGACTGGGGCGGCAGCGCGCCGACCAACTTCATCTCGCCCCACGGCTATGAAAGCTTCAACCGGGTCGTCGAGCGCAAGCGCGTGGGGATCAACGTCGCCTTCGAAGCCGATCTCGGCGAGGGCTTCACCCTGCTGGCCGAAGGCTTCTACGCCAAGCTCGACGAGTACAACCGCGCCGTCGGCATCAACATCTCCAACCGCTGGGACGGCGGCGCCTTCGGCGTCTGGACCAAGCCCACGGTCTCGACCCCGGCCGGGGTCGGCAACTGGCGGGCCGTCGACGAGTACGACATCGACGCCTGGTGGATCAATTCGTTCACCGTCAACCGCGTCACCAAGTCGGAATCCAAGAACTACAACCTGGAACTGAAGTACGACAACGGCGGCAAGTTCACGAGCGAGGTGCGGGCCATCCGCGCCGACGGCAACAAGCTCAGCATGAACGGCCAGGCCCAGGGCGACCTGAGCAACTGGCAGTACGCGCCGGGCCGCTTCAACCTGTTCCGCAACGCCCAGGACCGCACGCGCGGCCCGTTCTATCCGACCGCGATCTGCAGCCAGTACCCGGCCGCGCAGCGCACCAACCCCGTCGTCGGCAGCGCCGGCGGCTGCTACCTCAATCCCAACCCGGCCGGTTACGGCCAGAACCCGCAGCTGCACTACAACATCAGCGGCAATCACCCGGTGTGGAGCGGCTTCGACACCCCGATCTCGGGCGGCCTGGGCGCGGGCAAGACCCTGCGCGACTACATGGCCAACAAGGACAGCTACGCGATCGGGGCCTTCTCGTCGGAGGGCAACAACGAAGTCGACTCGGACATGAACGTGTTCCGCGCCGACGGCCACTACAAGTTCGACGACAAGTTCCTGGGCTTCATCACCAAGGTCGACGCCGGCGTCCGCCAGAGCGACCGTTCGATCAGCGTCGAGCAGTTCCACCTGTTCTCGGCGTTCTACGCCGGCACGCCCGGCGCGGTGCAGAAGAACGGCACGCCGGTTCCGGCCGGCGGCTGCCTGGCGCAGTGGAAGGCCATCGACGTGGCGATGGACAACACCCAGTGCTCGGCGGGCGAAATGGTGCCCAACCCGATCACCGGCGTCCTGGAGTTCCAGCCCTATACGGTCAACCGCCCGACCAAGCTGTCGACCTACAACAACGTCGTGCTGGTCGACGACCTGGGCGGCATCACCTCGGGCATGCCCAACTTCTGGGCCATCGATCCGCGCGACTTCGACGACGTGAAGTCGTTCCAGGAGAAGGTGTTCGGCGGCGCCGTCCGCGTTCAGGTCCCGGGCCAGACCTACGATGTCGACCTGAAGGAACAAAGCGCCTTCGGCGCGGCGAGCTTCGAGGCCGGCGCCCTGTCGGGCAACTTCGGCCTGCGGGTCATCCAGACCGAACTGCTGGTCAAGCAGAACAACACCGGCGACACTCTGGCCTATGGCGACACCAACGCCGACGTCGGCGACACCGTCAGCCGGCGCAAGTACACCGACTGGCTGCCGTCGCTGAACGCGGTCTACGACGTCAACGATCACCTGAAGCTGCGTTTCGCCTACAGCAAGACGATGCAGCCGCTGGATCTGAGCAACTATGGCGGCGGCCTCAGCATCTTCACCGCCGACTGCGGGGCGGTGAAGCCGGGCGTGCGTTGCGTCACCGGCGCCAGCTCCTCGGGCAACCCGAACCTGGATCCCTGGCGGTCGACCAACTTCGACGGCGCGATCGAATACTACTTCGGCGCCGCCAGCATGCTGAACCTGTCGGCCTTCAAGCTGAAGATCGACAGCTTCGTCACCAACGGCACGACCACGGGCCGGTTCACCAACGGCGACGGTTCGCTCAGCAACCCGGTCAATGTCACCCTGCCGGTTCAGGGCGACGCCGGTTCGGTCAAGGGCCTGGAAGTGGGCGCCAAGATCGCGGTCAGCGACGTGTTCCCCGACGCCGGCTTCTTCTCGAACTTCGGCGTCGACACCAACTACACCTACTCGCCCAGCCACGAGTCGCGGATCGGCCTGGACGGAACCAGGCTGCCGTTCGTCGACAACTCCAAGCACCAGTACAACCTGATCGGCTGGTACCAGGACGACAAGCTGCAGGCCCGCGTCGCCTACAACTATCGGACCGCGCGTCTGTCTGAAGTCATGAGCAACAACATCCCGATCTACCAGGGATCCACCGGCTATGTGGACGTGAACGTCAGCTACAACGTTCGCGACAACATCACGGTGTACGTCAACGGCTCCAACGTCACGGGCGAGATCGAGGACTACTACGCCCGGTTCGCCAAGGGCTCGACCCAGTACATCAAGCAGAACGAGTTCGAACCCCGCTACACCCTCGGCATCCGCGCCAAGTGGTAGCGATCTAGCGTCCAACCTCCCTGCGGGCCGCTGTGACCCCTGTCACAGCGGCTTCTTTTTCTTCCCGGGGCGGATAGCATCAACATCAAGAAGCCGGAGAGCTTCGAGGAAGCGTGACGGGAGCGACGACCATGCAGGACAACCGCATCCGCGACATCGTCATCGTCGGCGGCGGCACGGCGGGCTGGATGGCGGCCGCGAGCCTGAAGCGTCACTTCGGGAGCGCGCCGATCAGCATCACCCTGGTCGAGTCCTCCGAGATCGGAACAATCGGGGTGGGCGAGGCGACGATCCCGACCATCCGCCGCTTCTACCAGGCCCTGGGCCTGTCCGACATCGACGTGCTGCGGGCCACCGGCGGCACCTGCAAGCTGGGCATCCGCTTCAACGACTGGCTGAAGCCGGGCTCGTCCTTCGTCCATCCGTTCGGCCTGTACGGCCAGGACCTGAACGGCGTGGCCTTCCATCACTACTGGATGCGGCTGCGCGCCCTGGGCGAACAGGTTCCGGTCGGCGACTATTCGCTGGGGGCCAGCCTGGCCGCGGCCGGCAAGTTCACCACCCCGTCGCGCAATCCGCCCTCGTCGCTGTCGATCTTCGACTGGGCCCTGCATTTCGACGCCAGCCTGTTCGCCAAGCTGATGCGCCAGGTGGCCGAGCAGGGCGGGGTGCGCCGCATCGACGCCAGGATCACCAAGGTCAACCTGCGCGGCGAGGACGGCTTCATCGAGTCTATCGACCTCGACACCGGCGCGACCGTGACCGGCGACCTGTTCATCGACTGCTCGGGTTTCCGCGGCCTGCTGATCGAGGAGGCCCTGCACACCGGCTACGAGGACTGGAGCCACTGGCTGCTGTGCGACCGGGCCCTGGCGGTGCAGAGCGAAGGGAAGGGCGATCCGCCGCCCTATACCGACGTCACCGCCCGTCCGGCCGGCTGGCAATGGCGCATCCCGCTGCAGCACCGCTACGGCAACGGCTACGTCTATTCCAGCCGCCACGCCACCGACGACGAGGCGAGGGCGGTGCTGGTCGGTTCGCTGGACGAGCGCCTGCTGCACGAGCCGCGCAAGATCACCTTCAACCCCGGTCGCCGCCTCAAGGCCTGGAACAAGAACTGCATCGCCCTGGGCTTGGCCTCGGGCTTCCTGGAGCCGCTGGAGAGCACCAGCATCGCCCTGATCGAGACCGGCATCGAGAAGATCAAGCTGCTGTTCCCCAGCCGCGATTTCGACCCCTGCGTCGTCGACGAGTTCAACGAGATGTCGCGGCTGGAGTTCGAGCGCGTCCGCGACTTCATCATCCTGCACTACAAGGCCAACCGGCGAACCGATGACCCGACCGGCTTCTGGACCCACTGCCGGGAGATGAGCATCCCCGACACGCTGCAGAAGAAGATCGACCTGTGGAAGGCCCAGGGCCACTTCATCCGCTATCGCTGGGAGATGTTTTCGCAGCCCAGCTGGCTGGCGATTTATGCCGGCTTCGACATGCTGCCGGAGACCTACGATCTCAGCGTCGACGGTCTCGACGCGGGGCAGCTGTCGGGCGCCCTGGCGGAGATGCGGCGCGCGGTGGCCGAGGTCGTGGCGGCGACGCCCCCCCATGGCGACTTCATCGAACGGTACGCGCGGCCTCAGCCCGTGGCCGCCGAGTAACTCAAAGCAAGATTTTCTGGGAACCGGGAAACCGGAACGTCACATGGCTCACCTGAACAAGATCGTGATCGTCGGCGGCGGCTCGGCAGGCTGGATCTGCGCCGCCATGCTCAGCCACTACTTCCAGAACGGCCCGACCCAGGTCGAGCTGATCGAGTCAGAGGAGATCGGCACCATCGGTGTCGGCGAGTCGACCATCCCGCCGTTCCTGCAGCTGATCCGCACCCTGGGCATCGACGAGCAGGACTTCATCCAGCAGACCCAGGCCGCCTTCAAGCTGGCCATCCGCTTCGAGAACTGGCGCAAGAAGGACGAGGTCTACTACCACCCGTTCGGCCAGATCGGCGGGCCGCTGGAGGTCAACGAGTTCTACCAGTGCTGGCTGCGGGCCAAGCAGAACGGCCATCCCTCGGGCTTGCAGGACTTCGCCCCGGCCACGGTGATGGCCGACACCGGCAAGTTCATGCTGCCGGGCAAGGCGCAGCGCACGATGATCGCCAACGCCAACTACGCCCTGCACATCGACGCCCGGCTGGTGGCTCTCTACCTGCGCAAGTTCGCCGAGGCGCGGAACGTCAAGCGCACCGAGGGCATCGTCACCGACGTGGCCCTTCGTGCCGACGGCGGCGTCGAGAAGGTGATCATGAAGGACGGCCGCGAGGTGGCCGGCGACTTCTTCATCGACTGCTCGGGCTTCCGCTCCCTGCTGATCGGCAAGACCCTGGGCGAGCCGTTCCGCGACTGGTCGGACGTGCTGCTGTGCGACCGCGCCGTCGCCACCCAGACCGAGAACATCAGCCCGCCCCATCCCTACACCCTGGCCCAGGCCCAGGATTTCGGCTGGCGCTGGCGCATTCCGCTCCAGCACCGGGCCGGCAACGGCTACGTCTATTCCAGCAAGTATCTCAGCGACGACGAGGCCACCGCCACCCTGCTGAGCCAGACCGAGGGCGAGGTGCTGCGCGACCCGTGGGTCGTGCATTTCAAGACCGGCATGCGCGAGCGGCTGTGGGTCAAGAACTGCGTGGCCATCGGCCTGGCCGGCGGCTTCATCGAACCGCTGGAATCCACCGCCCTGCACCTGATCTACAAGGGCATGGACTACCTGCTGCGGTTCTTCCCGGACATGGACGCCGACCCGACCCTGGCGGCCGAGTACAACCGCCGCATGACGGTGGACTACGAGGAGATCCGCGACTTCGTGGTGCTGCACTACGCCACCACCCAGCGCGACGACACGCCGTTCTGGCGCGAATACCAGAAGGTCGAGCTGCCGGAGAGCCTCCAGCAGCGGATCGCCCTGTTCAAGGCCAGCGCCGTGCTGCGCGACGGGGTGGACGACATGTTCCGCGCTCCCAGCTGGCAGTCGGTGATGGAAGGCATGGGCATTCGGCCCCAGCGCTACCAGCAGCTGGTCGACCGCATCCCGCTCAGCGTGATCAACAACATGCTCGACAAGTCCGCCCCCATGCTGGCCGAGTTCGTCGCAACCCTGCCCAACCACGAGGACTTCCTGCGCGAGCACTGCCCGGCGGAGCCGTTGAAGCGCAGCGCCTAGAACGTGACTTCAGTTTAGCTCCCCAACGGTTGTCATCCCGGCCGTAGCGAAGCGAAGGGCCGGGACCCAGGGCCACCGCATTGCGCCGGCCCATGGGTCCCGGACAGCCTCAGCGAAGCTTCCGGGATGACAACTGTGGTTGAGGCCGCGATGCCCTGGGCCCTAAGCCGCGACCACCTCCCGCATCAGCGACTGGTGCGCCCCGACGCCCGCCAGGACGCCGTCGGCCGAAGCCAGGGTGGCGTTGTGCATGGCCCGGGCCGCGTCGCCGGCCGCGTAGACGCCGGGGACCGTCGTCGCCTTCCCGTCGTCGACCCGGATCACCGGGCCCAGCATGCCGTCGTCGAAGGCGCAGCCCAACTGCTCGGCCAGCGGGCTGGTCATCCGGGTCGAGGGCGCGACGAACAGGGCGTTGATCGTGACGACGCGGCCGTCGGCCAGACGCACGGCGTCGAGCTCCGGCGCGTCGCCGAGCAGGGCCACCACCGGTTCGCGCTCGATGGTCACGCCGCGCGCGGCCAGCACGGCCAACTGCTCGGCGTCCGGCTCGAAGCGGCCCTGGGTGAACAGGGTGGTCGGGCCCCAGTCGGGGATCATGGCGGCCTGGTGGGCGGCCATCGGATGGTTGGCCAGCACGCCGAGCGGCCGGTCGCGCACCTCGTAGCCGTGGCAGTAGGGGCAATGCAGCACGGTGGCGCCCCAGCGTTCCTTCAGGCCGGGCACGTCGGGCAGGGTGTCGGTGACGCCGGTGGCCAGGACTAGGCGACGGGCCCGCACCGACCGGCCGTCGGACACCGTGACGGTGAAGCCGGCGGGGCCGGCCACGGCCGTCAGGGCCTCGCCGCGCAGGACCTCGACCGTGGGATAGGCCGTCAGCTGGCACATCGCCTCGCGGATGATGGCGGCGGGCGCCTTGCCGTCCTGGCCCAGGAATCCGTGCGCGGCGTCGGCGAAGCGGTTGCGGGGCAGGCCGGCGTCGATGACCAGCACGCGCCGGCGGGCGCGGGCCAACTGCAGGGCGGCCGACAGGCCGGCGAAACTTCCGCCGATGACGATGGCGTCAAACAACATGGTCTTGGTCCTCGGTGGATGGGTGTCGCATCGGGCCGACGTCGGCGGCCAGGTCGGCCAGGGTGATCGTCGCCAGCTTGCGGTTCAGAAGGTCGCGTGCCTGCGCCACGGCGTCGTCCAGCGCGGCGTTGACGGCCTGCTCGACGGCGCAGCCGGGGCTCTCCTCGGCCTTGCCCAGGGCGATCAGCGGTTCGCCCAGGGCGTCCTGGATCTGCGCCAGGCTGATGGCGGCGGTCGCCCGGCCCAGTCGCCAGCCGCCGCCGTGGCCCTTGGTCGAGGCGACGATCCCGGCCTCGCGCAGGCCGGCGAAGGTGCGGCGGATGACGACCGGATTGGTCATGGCCCAGGCGGCCATCTGCTCGGAGGTGACGGGCTGGTCGTCCTGCTGGGCCATGTGCAGCAGCACATGGAGGGCGACGGAAAGGCGGCTGTCTCGTTTCATGTAATTATATTTGTTACGTGATGACGGGCGTTTCAAGAGGAGCGCCGCGAGACGGACGGCGATGGCGGTCGGCGTGGCGCCGCGCCATACTGCCCGAGCCTCTCCGCGTTTCAGGCGGAGCCCTTGAAACGACTGGCGTTTGTCCACCGATGCGTGCGCGCCCCGAAACCTCGCGACCCGGCCGCTGGCGACGCCTCACGCAAGGCGAGCGCGACCTGGCCGCGCAGGTGTTCGGCGCCGGCCTCGACGCCGGGCGGGTGCGCGTGCTGGCCATCCCGTTCTGGAGCCGCGCCTTCGCGGCCAGCGGCGGGTTGATCGTCTGGCCGGCCCGCGCGATGCGGCCAGACTTCGCGGCGCCGGAGGTGCCTGTGGCCGAGCAGGCGGTGTTCGTCCACGAGCTGGTCCATGTCTGGCAGGCCCAGCGCGGCCTGAACCTGCTGCTGGCCAAGCTGCGGGCCGGCGACGGCCCCGCCGCCTATGCCTACGACCTGGACGGCGAGGCCCGGTTCGCCGCCCTGAACCTCGAACAGCAGGCCATGGTGGTCGAGGACGCCTTCAGGCGGCTGCACGGCGCCGCCGCGCCCCATGCAGCCTTGGCCTATGCCGCCGTGCTAGAGGATGCGCTTCCGGACCTGGCGACTCGCCTGGGCGGGCGGTTGGACGCGTGACGGGAGAACTCCGCTGGCGACGGTGAAGCGTACGGGATCGCGCAAGACCCTGACGACGGCGAACCTGGCCGCCCTGGGCGCCGAGCGGCTGGCCGAACTGCTGATCGACGTCGCCGAGGGCCACGCCCAGATCAAGCGCCGGCTGCGGCTGGAACTGGCGGGCGAGGTCGGGCCGGGCGACCTAGTCGCCGAACTGGCCAAGCGCATCGACTCCGTCGCCGACAGCCGAGCCCGGGTGCACTGGCGCAAGCACAAGGAGTTCGTGCGCGAGCTCGACATGATCCGTGTCCTGATCGCCGGCCGCCTGACCGCCCTGGACCCGGCCCTGGCCTTGCCGCTGATGATCGGCTTCATCGACCTGGCCGAGGGGGTGTTCACCCGCACCCAGGACGCCAAGGGCGAGGTCGAGGCGGTGTTCCAGGCCGCCGTCGCTGACGTGGCCGCCATCGCGCCCCTGGCCAAGTCCGATCCCCGGATCGTCGCCGACCAGTTGTTCGACCTGCTGCTGAGCGGCCGGGCGGGGCTGTCGACGCGGGTGCTGCAGAACGCCCTGCCGGCCCTCAACGCCATCGCCCTGGCCGCGCTTCGGGCCCGGATCGAGACCGCCATGGCCTCGCAGCGGCGGGTCAGCGCCACGCTGAAGGCGGCGATCCAGGTGCTGGCCGACGCCCAGGGTGACGTCGACGGCTACATCGCCCAGTTCACCGACTCCCAGGCGGTGCTGCCGCCGATCGGAGCCCAGATCGCTCGCCGGCTGATGGCGGCGGGTCGGCTGGACGAGGCGCTGGCGGCGCTCGACCGCTCGACCCCAGGCTCGTTCGTGCAACTGGTCGGGGCGGTTTTGGGCCGGCCCAGCTTGCCGGGCCCTGGGGCCCTCGACTGGGAAGAGGCCTATATCGACGTGCTGGAGGCGCGCGGGCAGGGCGACCTGGCCCAGGACATGCGCTGGGCCGGCTTCGAGCGCGGCCTGTCGACGGAGCGGCTGCGCGACTACCTCAAGCGCCTGCCCGATTTCGACGACGTCGAGGCCGAGGACCGCGCCCTGGCCCATGCCGAGGACTTCCACGACCTGCACGCCGCCCTGGACTTCCTGGTCCAGTGGCCCGCCTGGGACCGCGCCGCCCGCCTGACGCTACGCCGGTCGGGCGAGCTGGACGGCGACCGTCCCGAACTGCTGGAGCCCGCCGCCCGGGCGATCGAGGGTCGCCATCCGCTGGCCGCGACCCTGCTGCTGCGGGCGCTGATCCTCGACACGGCCCGCTACGCCCGCACCACCCGCTATAAGGACGCCCAGCGGCAATTGCTGGAGGCCGCCTCCCTGGCCCCGGCCATCGCCGACTGGGGCGGCCACGAGGACGCCGAAGCCTTCGCGGCGCGCGTGGCGGGGTTTCGGCGGTGGTGAGGCTGGCGGGGCAGGGCGCCATCCTAAGGCCACGGTAGTAAAAAGCCTCGATTGCCTAGACGGGAGCGGCGGACCTATAAGCGGCTTGAAAGTCCAGCCCTTCGAGGGATTCCATGAGCTCCGATTTCGCCGCCGCGCGCCTCAACATGGTCGAAAGCCAGATCCGCACGGCCGACGTCACCGACCTTCCCTTGCAGGACGCCCTGCGCGTCGTGGCGCGCGAGGCCTGTGTGCCGGCCGGCAAGGCCTATCTGGCCTATGCCGACGCCGACGTCGAATACGCCCCCGGCCGCTGGCTGCTGCGCCCGCGCGAGGTGGGCAAGCTGCTGCAGAACCTGCGGCCCCGCGAGGGCGACAAGGCCCTGGCCATCGCCGCGCCCTACGCCGCGGCCGTGCTGGAGAAGATGGGCCTGGCCGTCACCCGTCTGGACGGCGACGACCTGACCGTCGTGCCGGGCGCCAACTACGACGTGATCATCTGCGAAGGCGCCGTGCCGCGCGCTCCGGCGAGCTGGACCAAGGCCCTTGCGGTCGGCGGCCGGCTGGGCGTGGTCGAGCGCGACGGGCCGGTGGGCCGGGCCGTGATCTATGTCCATGCCGAGGACGGCGTCGGCCGCCGCGCCGTTTTCGACGCCACCCCGCCGCTGCTGGCGGGCTTCTCCGTTGAACCAGGCTTTGCCTTCTAGTCGCTTCCGGTCCAGAAATATCCGCGCAACGTCCGCGTGAAAAAAGCTTAACTAGCGGGCTCTGGCCTCACGCCTTACAGCCGATCATATAGGTCGCGGGCGTCGCGTGTTGTGGGTTTCTTGGGGATGAACTTGATGTCGAATAGCCGTCGGGCCGGATTGTTGGCCGCCGCTTGCAGCATGGGCCTGATGATGGGCCTGGTTTCGACCGCCCAGGCCGAGACCCTGACGGACGCCTTGGCCCTGGCCTATCAGACCAATCCCAGCCTGCAAGCCCAGCGCGCCAACCAGCGCGCCACCGACGAAGGCGTGGTGCAGGCCAAGACGGCCTTCCGGCCCGCGCTCAACGGCTCGGTCAGCGTCAGCGGCTCCGATACCCACCTGGCCGACCCGGTGGTCACCCGGGACATCCTCGGCAGGGTCACCAGCACCCGCGACACCAACACCAGCGCCGGCAGCGGCGCCGGCCTGTCCCTGTCGCAGACGCTCTATACGGGCGGCCGGGCCTCCGCCAACCTGACCGCCGCCGAGGCCAACGTCCTGGCCGGCCGCGAGGACCTTCGCAGCGTCGAGCAGTCGGTGCTGGGCAACGTCATCCAGACCTATGTCGACGTTCGCCGCGACCAGGAGCGCCTGCGCATCGCCCAGGAGAACGTCAACGTCCTGAGCCGCCAGCTGGAGGAATCCAACGCCCGCTTCGAGGTCGGCGAGATCACCCGCACCGACGTGGCCCAGTCCGAGGCCCGCCTGGCCGCCGCCCGCGCCAGCCTGTCGTCGTCCCAGGCCCTGCTGGCCGCCAGCCGCGCCGCCTACGCCGCCGTGGTCGGCCAGAACCCGACCGACCTGGCGCCCGAGCCCTCGCTGAAGGCCCTGCTGCCCACCAGTGTCGAACAGGCCTTCGACCTGGTCGACCAGAACAACCCGTCGATCCAGTCGGCCCGCTACGCCGAACAGGCCGCGGCGGCCCGGGTGGCCGCGGCCAGGGCCGCCCGTCGCCCGACCGTTTCGGCCCGCGCGGGCTATGAGTTCGACGCCGGACGCAGCAACGGGGCGGGCGAACAGTTCAACGATTTCAGCCGCTCGCTCACCGGCACGATCACCGCTTCGGTGCCGATCTTCACCGGCGGCCTGACCAGCTCGCAGATCCGCGCCGCCATCGAGCAGGAAAACGCCGCCCGCATCGCCGTCGAGGGCGCCAAGCGCGCCGCCCTGCAGCAGATCTCCACCGCCTGGAACAACCTGCTGGCCTCGCGCGCCAACCTGATCTCCAACGAGGAGCAGGTCCGCGCCACCAAGATCGCCTTCGAGGGCGTGCGCCAGGAGCAGCAGGTCGGCCTGCGCACCACCCTGGACGTGCTCAACGCCCAGCTCGAACTGGCCAACGCCGAGGTGGCCCTGGTCGTCGCCCGTCGCGACGAATACGTGGCCAGCGCCAGCGTGCTGCAGGCCATGGGCGCGCTGAACGTCGCCAACCTGGCGCCGGACGTCGAGCGCTACGATCCGGTCAAGTCCTACGACAAGGTCAACCACGCGGTCGGCTGGGTGCCGTGGGAGCCGGTGCTGCACGGCGTCGACAAGCTGGGGGCCCCTTCGACCAAGGTCCAGGGCGAGACCGTCGCCACCGCCAGGTAGGGCGAATCGGCGCGCCCACGACGCTTGAGCTTGCTTAAGGCGCGCAAGTCTGCACCATCGCTCCGGGCGCTCGGTGAGCGCTCACAGGATTCGTACCCCTTCGAGACGGCCCGCACATGTCCGACCAGAGCTCACAAGAACCGACGATGGAGGAGATCCTCGCCTCCATCCGACGCATCATCTCGGAAGATGACGCGCCCGCGGAGGCCGCGCCGGCTCCCGAGCCGGAAGCCGCGCCCGTCGCCGAGGAGCCCGAGGTCGAGGACGACGTCCTGGAACTGACCGATCCGATCGAGCCGCCCGCGCCGGTGGAATCGATGGGCGACATCGACGTCTATTCGCCGGAACCCGAGCCCGAGCCGGAACCCGCGCCGCCCCCGCCGCCGCCCGTGTTCGAAGCGCCGTCTCAACCGGCCTTCTCGCGCGAGGAAGTCGCCGAGAACCTGGTCGGCGACCACGCCTCGACCCTGGCCGCCAGCGCCTTCGGCAGCCTGAGCTCGGCCCTGCTGATGCCCAAGGACGGCCGCACCCTCGAGGACGTGGTCCGCGAGCTGCTCAAGCCGCTGCTCAAGGAGTGGCTGGACCAGAACCTGCCGCGCATCGTCGAGACCAAGGTGGAAGAAGAAGTCCACCGCATCGCCCGCGGTCGCGGCGTATAATTCGCCGTCATCGGTCGCTCGCGCGGCGATGGCGGTCTGAAAATCAGAAGGCGGTCGCTCCGGCGACCGCCTTTTTCCGTCCAAAACCCCTGTTGAACCAAGGCCCACGGTTTCGCCGAGCGGCCGCAGATGGCATACCCGCAGCGCCATGCTTGAAAAGACCTTCGATCCCAAATCCGTCGAACCGCGCCTGTACGCCGCCTGGGAGGCCTCCGGGGCCTTCAAGCCGAGCGAGGACCCGAACGCCGAGTCGTTCACGATCGTCATCCCGCCGCCCAACGTCACGGGCAGCCTGCACATCGGCCACGCGCTGAACAACACGCTGCAGGACGTGCTGACGCGCTTCCACCGCATGCGCGGCAAGTCGGCCCTGTGGCTGCCGGGCACCGATCACGCGGGCATCGCCACCCAGATGGTGGTCGAGCGCCAGCTGGCCGCCGCCGGCAATATCGGCCGCCGCGAGATGGGCCGCGAGGCCTTCGTGGAAAAGGTCTGGCAGTGGAAGGCCGAGAGCGGCGGCGAGATCGTCAACCAGCTGCGCCGCCTGGGCGCCAGCTGCGACTGGTCGCGCGAGCGCTTCACCCTGGACGAGGGCCTGTCGGCCGCCGTCCGCAAGGTGTTCGTCCAGCTCTACAAGCAGAACCTGCTCTATCGCGACAAGCGCCTGGTCAACTGGGACCCGCAGTTCCAGACCGCCATCTCCGACCTCGAGGTCGAGCAGCGCGAGACCGACGGCCACTACTGGCACTTCGCCTATCCGCTGGCCGACGGCGTGACGTTCCAGTACCCGGTCGCCTTCGACGACGAGGGCAAGGCCACCGAATTCGAGACCCGCGACTTCATCGTCGTGGCCACCACCCGGCCCGAAACCATGCTGGGCGACACCGGCGTGGCCGTCCATCCGTCGGACGAACGCTACAAGGACCTGGTCGGCAAGGCCGTGATCCTGCCGATCGTCGGCCGTCGCATCCCGATCGTCGCCGACGACTACGCCGACCCGACCAAGGGTTCGGGCGCGGTGAAGATCACGCCCGCGCACGACTTCAACGACTTCGGGGTGGGCAAGCGGCACGGGCTGCCGGCCATCAACATCCTGACGCCCGACGCGCGGCTCAATGACCAGGTCCCGGCCGAGTACCAGGGCCTGGACCGCTTCGCCGCCCGCAAGCTGGTCGTCGCCCGCGCCGAGGACGAGGGCTGGCTGAAGGAAATCGAGAAGACCCGCCACATGGTCCCGCACGGCGACCGCTCGGGCGTGGTCATCGAGCCCTACCTGACCGATCAGTGGTACGTCGACGCCAAGACCCTGGCCCAGCCGGCCCTGAAGGCGGTGGAGGAGGGCGCGACCGTCTTCGAGCCCCGCCACTGGGAAAAGACCTATTTCGAATGGCTGCGCAACATCGAGCCCTGGTGCGTCTCGCGCCAGCTGTGGTGGGGCCATCGCATCCCGGCCTGGTTCGGTCCGGACGGCCACATCTTCGTCGAGGAGACCGAGGAGGAGGCCCTGGCCGCCGCCATCCTGCACTATGGCGACGAGGCCCCGATCCTGAGGCGCGACGAGGACGTCCTCGACACCTGGTTCAGCTCGGCCCTGTGGCCGTTCTCGACCCTGGGCTGGCCGGAGAAGACCTCCGACCTCGCCAGGTTCTACCCGACCAGCACCCTGGTCACCGGCTTCGACATCATCTTCTTCTGGGTGGCCCGGATGATGATGATGGGCATCCACTTCATGGGCGAAGTCCCGTTCAAGCAGGTGTTCATCAACGCCCTCGTCCGTGATGAGAAGGGCGCCAAGATGAGCAAGTCCAAGGGTAACGTGATGGACCCGCTGGTCCTGATCGACGAACTGGGCTGCGACGCGGTGCGCTTCACCATGACGGCGATGTCGGGCCAGGCCCGCGACATCAAGCTGTCCAAGCAACGCATCGAGGGCTACCGCAACTTCGGCACCAAGCTGTGGAACGCCTCGCGCTTCGCCCAGATGAACGAGTGCGTCCGCGTCGAGGGCTTCGATCCCTCCACCGTGCAGCAACCGATCAACAAGTGGATCCGCGGTGAGACGGTGAAGACCGCCGCCGAGGTGACGCGGGCCCTGGAGGAGCCGTCGTTCGACGCCGCCGCCACCGCGCTGTACCGCTTCATCTGGAACGTGTTCTGCGACTGGTACCTGGAGCTGGCCAAGCCGATCCTCAACGGCGACGACGCCGCCGCCAAGGCCGAGACCCGGGCCACCGCCGCCTGGGCGCTGGACGTGATCCTCAAGCTGCTGCACCCGGTGATGCCGTTCATCACCGAGGAGCTGTGGGACAAGACCGCCGAGTTCGGCGCGCCCCGCGACGGCATGCTGATCGTCGAGCGCTGGCCCGAGCTGCCGCAGAGCTGGATCGACCCCGAGGCCGAGGCCGAGATCGGCTGGCTGGTCGACACCGTCGGTGAGATCCGTTCCGTGCGCGCCGAGATGAACGTCCCGCCGGGCGCCAAGCCGCCGCTGACCGTGATCGGGGCCAACGCCGAGACCAAGGCCCGCCTGATCCGTCACCGCGACCTGCTGCTGACCCTGGCCCGCCTGGACAGCGCCCGCGAGGCCGAGGCGGCCCCGGCCGGCGCCGTGCCCTTCGTGCTGGGCGAGGCGACCGGGGCCCTGGCCATCGCCGAGTTCATCGACCTGACCGCCGAGAAGGCGCGGCTGGCCAAGGAGATCGCCGGCCATGTCGGCGAGATCGAGAAGACGGCCAAGAAGCTGAACAATCCCGACTTCCTGGCCCGGGCCAAGGAAGAGGTGGTCGAGGAAAATCGCGAACGCCTGGCCGACGCCGAAGCGGCGAAGGCCAAGCTGGAAGCGGCCCTGGCGCGGCTGGCGGCAGTGGGGTAGGGGGGCGATACACCCTCTCCCCGTGTCCTTCTGCATCGTCCCTCCCCCTTGTGGGGAGGGTGGCGGCGAAGCCGACGGGTGGGGGCCGGTGCAGGGCGCCTTGAGTCAGCAAGCCCCACCCGACCCCTTCGGGGCCACCCTCCCCATGAAGGGGAAGGACGACGCCTGGGCGGATCGCTGGGCTCTCTAGTTCCCAATCCTCACCGCCCGTAGACCGCGTCCCGCAGTTGCACGGTAAAGGCCCCGTTCATGCCCTCGAACGCCGTGTTGGTCATCAGCACCACGGTGAGCCCGCTCTTGGGGTCGACGAACCAGTTGTGGCCGTAGACGCCGCCCCAGGCGATCGTGCCGGCCGCCTGGGGCGTCTTGGCGACGGCGGGGTCGTCCAGCACCGCCCAACCGTAGCCGAACCCCCAGCCGGGGCCCTGCGTCGCCGCCTGGACGCCGACCTGATCCTGCATCATCTGCGCGACCGTGGCGGGCTTGAGGATCGGCGCGCCGCCCTGGCGCAAGGCTTCCAGAAAGGCCAGCACGTCACCCGCCGTGCCGACCATGCCCGCGCCGCCGGAAGGGAAGGCGGTGGGGTCGGTGGCGCGGCTGGGGGCGAAGCGCACGGCGGTGGCGCCCAGCGAGACGTCCAGGTTGTCGGTCATCCGCGTCGGGGCGGGCTGGGCGTTGACATAGGCCGCCGTCAGGCGAGCGGGGTCGCGGGCCACGAAGCCGGTGTCGGCCAGGCCCAGCGGCGTGGTGACGGCCTGGGCGAGCACCTGGGGCAGGGTCTGGCCGGTCGCCTTCTCCATCACCCCGCCCAGCACGTCGATGGCCAGCGAATAGCGCCAGGCCGAACCGGGCGGAAAGCTCAGCGGCGCCTTGCCCAGGCGGCGCAGGTTCTCGTCGAGCGTGATCCCCGACAGGTCGATGCCGTCCGACACCCCCAGCGCGTGGTAGGGGTGCGAGGGCGGTTCGGCCAGGCCGTAGGTCAGGCCGCTGGTGTGGTTCAGCAGTTGCCGCACGGTGATGACCGGCTGGGTCCCGTCGGCCAGCCTGGGTTGGAAGTCCGGCAGCCATTTCGTCACCGGATCGTCCAGGTGCAGCTTGCCCTCCTCGACCAGGCGCATGGCGGCGGCCGTGACGAACGGCTTGGTGACCGAGGAGAAGCGGAAGACCGCGTCCTCGCCCATCGGCCGTCCGGCCTCGCGATCGGCCAGGCCGGCCGCGCGGTGATAGACCAGCTTGCCGTCTCGGGCGACCAGCACGACGGTCCCGACTAGGCGGTGGTCGGCGATGGCGCTGTCGATGACCTTGTCGACCCGGGCCGCCAGGGCCGCGTCGGGCGCGACGGCGATCCTCGCGGGCGGGGTGGGCGGCGCGGCTCCGGCGCCGGGAGCCGCCAGGGTCAGGCTGGCGACCGCGGCGAGGCTGGTGACCCATAGGCGCATGACAATCCCTCGCTCTGGAACCCGACATTCGTTGGCGCAGAAGTAGGATGATCCTGGGGCTCGGGACAAGCCCAGTGGACGAGGTGAGATCACACCCACTTGCCCCCACCTGGCCGCTTCGCGGCCTGTCCGCCCCCATAGGGGGCGGAGCCTCGCGCCTTAAACTCTTCCCCCTATGGGGGAGGAGGGCCGCAGGCCCGGAGGGGGCAAGGGCGCGAGCCACGGCGCCGCCACGCCGAGACAAACCCTCCATTCCGCCGAACCTTGTTACCCCAATCGATCAATTCCTACCCCCTAACTAAACAACGTTCCCTTACGTTCGAACGGACGTTTGCATCCCGTCGCCGCCTGTGCTTTCTCAGCCTTGAACGCGCTCGTCCAACGAGGCGCGACCACAACACCGGGAGAGTAACGATGACCCAGGCCGCCGCAGCGCCTGCCCCCGCCGCCGTTCCGTGGCCCGCCATGTCGGTGAAACAGGCCTACGCCCTGATCACCCAGCCCGGCACGCCCGGCGAAATGGAAGAAATCGACATCCGGGGCGTCAAGACCCGGGTCTGGAAGAACTGCCCGCCGACCCTGCGCGACACCCTGCTGGTGGGCCGCGCCCACGGCGAGAAGATCTTCCTGGTCCACGAGGACGAGCGGGTCAGCTTCGAGGCCTTCTACCGCGCCGTGACGGTGTTCGCCGCCGAGCTGGAAGCCTCGGGCGTCAAGAAGGGTGACCGGGTCGCCCTGATCATGCGCAACCTGCCCGAATGGCCGGTGGCCTTCTATGCCGGCCTGTCGCTGGGCGCGATCCTCACCCCGCTGAACGCCTGGTGGACTGGGCAGGAGCTGGAATACGGCCTGGTCGATTCCGGCGCCTCGGTGGCGATCATGGACGTCGAGCGCTTCGAGCGCCTGACCGAGCACTTCGACAACTGCCCCGACCTGAAGCTGGTCTATGTCAGCCGTTCGAAGGAAGAGATCGCCCATCCCTACGTCAAGCGGATGGAGAAGGTGATCGGCTGTCCCAACGACTGGATCACGCTGGACGAAAAGCCGCTGTCGACCGTGGAACTGGGCCCGGAAGACGACGCGACGATCTTCTACACCTCCGGCACCACCGGAAAGCCCAAGGGCGCCCTGGGCACCCATCGCAACGTCAACAGCAACATCTTCGCCGCCGCCGCCGCCGGGGCCCGCAGCTTCCTGCGTCGCGGCGAGGTTCCGCCGCAGCCCGACCCCAGCCTGCCGCAGAAGGGCGCGCTGATCTCGGTGCCGTTCTTCCACGCCACCGGCTGTTTCGCGGTGATGAACCCGTCGCTGTTCGCCGGCGCCAAGCTGGCGATGATCCGCAAGTGGGATCCCGACAAGGCCATGCAGCTGATCCAGGACGAGCGCCTGACCCAGATGGGCGGGGTGCCGACCATCGCCTGGCAGATCATCGAGCATCCCAACCGCGACAAGTACGACCTGTCGTCGCTGGAGGCCATCGCCTATGGCGGCGCGCCGTCGGCTCCGGAACTGGTCCGCAAGATCAAGGAAATCTGGCCCAAGTCGTCGGCCGGCAACGGCTGGGGCATGACCGAGACCTCGGCCACGGCCACCAGCAACTCCGCCGAGGACTACGAGAACCGTCCCGACAGCTGCGGCCCCGCCGTGCCGGTCACCGACCTGAAGATCATGACCGTCGAGGAACCGCACCGCGAGCTGCCGATCGGCGAGGTCGGCGAGCTGTGGTGCAAGGGTCCGCAGGTGGTGAAGGGCTACTGGAACAAGCCGGAAGCCACCGCCCAGACCTTCGTCGACGGCTGGGTCAAGACCGGCGACCTGGCGCGGCTGGACGAAGAGGGCTTCTGTTACATCATCGACCGGGCCAAGGACATGCTGATCCGCGGCGGCGAGAACATCTACTGCATCGAGGTCGAGAACCTGCTCTACGAGCATCCGGCGATCATGGACGCCGCCCTGGTCGGCATTCCGCACAAGACCCTGGGCGAGGAACCGGCCGCCGTCGTCACCCTCAAGCCCGGCGCGACCGCCACAGAGGCCGAGCTCCGCGCCTTCGTCGCCGACCGCCTGGCCGCCTTCAAGGTGCCGGTCAAGGTGGTGTTCTGGCCCGAGACCCTGCCGCGCAACGCCAACGGCAAGATCATGAAGAACGAGCTGAAGAAGGTGTTCGTGGAGGGGTAGGCCGCCTCCACGACGTTTCTCCCTCCCCCTCGTGGGGAGGGCGGCCCCGAAGGGGTCGGGTGGGGTTTGATGAGTCAGCAGGCCCCACCCGTCGGCTTCGCCG
>NZ_AKKF01000160.1 GCF_000281955.1 Caulobacter sp. AP07
GACATCCTGGCGGTGCTGGTGAACCTCTCACCCTCCCACCGCTTCGCGGCGGGCCCCTCCCTCTCTCACAGAGAGAGGGATACAGGAGCGTCCGCAGCGGGTCGAACACGACCTATCGCATCGATCCCGACAGCAGACCTCAGTTCGGTTGCGCCGCCGGCACCAGGTCGAAGGCGGCGTCCAGCACGTCGTCGTTGGGGATGGTCCCCTTCAGCGCGGCGTCGAGCACGCCCTCCAGAGACGACCAGACGAAGGTCAGCTGCTCCAGCACGGCCGGCAGGCGATCGGCCTCGAAGCCGGGATAGAGGTCCTCGACCAGCCACAGGCCGGTGAAGGCGTCGAAGCCGAAGCGGCAGCCGATCAGCCGGAACTGCGCGCGGGCCACGGTCTCGAACAGGGCGTCCAGGCTGCGGGCCTGGTCGAGGTCTTCGGCGTCGAGCACCTGGCAGCGGACCTGCAGCCAGTCGCCCTCGGGGAACAGGTAGAAGGCCCCGCCCTCCTCGGCCCCGGAAACCTCCAGGCCGCGGTCGATCTCGGCGACGACATAGCCGTGCTCGCGGCAGACGGCGGCGATCTCGTGCAGGCCGACGGAGATGTCAGACATGGGCGCGCCCTCTTTCAGTATCCGCTCACCTAAGACCGGTAGTCCCCGTTGATCGCCACATACTGCTTGGTCAGGTCGCAGGTCCACACCGTGGCCGAGCCCTTGCCGACGCCGACGTCGACGCTGACTTCGAACTCGGCGCGCTTGACGTACTTGCTCATCGCCGCCTCGTCGTACTCGGCCGAGACCAGGCCGTCGCGGGCGGCGTACAGCTCGCCGAAGCGGACGCTCATCTTCTCGCGGTTGACCGGCTCGTCGGCCCGGCCGACGGCCATGACGATGCGGCCCCAGTTGGCGTCCTCGCCGGCGAAAGCGGTCTTGACCAGCGGGCTCTCGGCGATGGTGCGGGCGATCTTGCGGGCCGACAGCGGGCTTTCGGCCCCGTTGACGGTGATCTTGACGAACTTGCTGGCCCCCTCGCCGTCGCGGACCAGCTGCAGGGCCAGGTCCAGCAGCACGGCCTCCAGCTTCTCGCGGAAGTCGGCCAGGCGGCGGTCGCCGGCCCGGTGGATCTTCGGCGCGCCCGATTGCCCCGTCGCGAACAGCAGCAAGGTGTCGTTGGTCGAGCGGTCGCCGTCCACCGTCACGCAGTTGAAGGTGGTGCGGGTGTAGAGGCTGACCAAGGTCTGCAGCGCCGCCGGCGCGATGGCCGCGTCGGTGGCGACGAAGGCCAGCATGGTGGCCATGTCGGGCGCGATCATCCCCGAGCCCTTGGTGATGCCCGCGATCCGCACCTCGTGGCCGTCGATCAGGGCGGTGGCGTAGGCGCCCTTCGGGAAGGTGTCGGTGGTCATGATCGCCGCCGCGGCGCCGGCCCAGGCGTCGGCCGTGAAGCGGGTTTCCACCTCGCGCAGGTTGGAGATGATCTTGCTGTCGTCGAGGATGACGCCGATCACCCCGGTCGAGGCCATCATCACGTCGCGCTGGCGGCAGTCGAAGCGCTTGCCCACGGCCGTGGCCACCCGGCGCACGGCGTCGGCGCCCGGCTTGCCGGTGAAGCTGTTGGCGCAGCCGGCGTTGACCACCAGGGCGCGGACGTCCTCGCCCTTGCTGGCGGCCAGCTGGCGCTTGCACCAGTCGACCGGGGCCGAGCCGACCCCGTGCCGCGTGAACACGCCGGCGCAGCTGGTGCCCTCGGCGAAGCGCATCAGCAGCAGGTCCTCGCGGTCGTGCTTGTAGAAGCCAGCCCGGCCGGTGGCGATCTCGACCCCGGCGATCGGCGGGATGGTCGGAAACGGCACGGCCAGGGGCGAGACCGCCAGGCCCGGCTTGCCGGGCGCGGGCGAGCTGGCCTTGGTCGCCTGAACGGCCTCCTTGGACGTCGCGGCGGGCGAGAACTGGCTGGCGGCCTTCTCGGCGCGGCGCAGGCCGGCGCGCTTCAGGGCGGCGTTCAGCGGGTCGAACGCCCGCTCCAGGGTGTGGCCGACGCTGGCCCCGACCTGGCCGACGATCTCGGCGGGGGTCGGGGACGGCGCGGCCGAAGCCTTGGCGGCCTTGGCGGGAGCGGCTTTCGGAGCGGCCTTGGTCGCTTTCTTCGGGGCGGGAGGCTTGGTCATTTCTTGGCCGGTGCTGGAGCGGGAGCCGGAGCTTCGGGCGCCGACGCCGGGGGCGCGGCGTCAAGGTCGGAGGGCGGGTCGCCCCCGCCGGGGGGCGCGGAAGCCGGCTCCTGCGGCGCGCCGGGCACGTCCTGCGGCTTGCCGGTCAGCATCTCGATCTTGGAGCCGCCGCGCAGCTTCTCCAGCAGGTCGCGGACCTGGTCATAGGTCAGGAAGCGGACGATCTGCGGCCGGGCGGCCTCCAGGGTGATCGGCTCTTCCAGGCGCTTGTCCTCGACGCGCAGCACGGCCCAGCCGCCCTCGGTCTGGAACGGACCGACCAGGGCGCCCTTCTGGGCGTCCTTCAGGGCCACGGCGTAGGCGGCCGGCATGACGTCGACGGTGAAATAGCCCAGGTCGCCGCCGTTGAAGCGGGTGGCCGGGTCGGTCGAGCGCTCCATGGCCAGGGCGTCGAACGAGGCCCCGGTCGCCAGCAGCTTCTTGATCGCCTCGGCGTCGGCCTGGCTGCCGACCAGGATCTGGCGGGCGCGGATCTCCTCCGAGCGCTTGGACAGCTTCTGCTGCTCGGCATAGAGGCCGCGGATGGCGTTCTCGTTGACCGCCTTCTCGACCACGCTCTCGACCAGCATGTCGCCCAGGATGCGCTCGCGGGCGGCCGCGAGGCGGCGTTGCGCCACCGGGTCCTTGTCCAGCTTCTGCTTCAGGGCCTCGGCGGCCAGCAGCTTCTGGTCGACCACCTCGTCCAGGCGCTGGCGGAACAGGTCCGAGCCGATGTCCAGCGGCTCGCCCTCGCTGATCAGGCCTTGCGCCACGGCCTCGCGCTTGACGTCGGACGCCCAGACGGTGTGGCCATCGACCTTGGCCACGGCGGTGTCGCCGGGCTCGGGCGGGCGCTCGTCGGCCTTGTTGCGGCCGCAGGCGGCGACCAGCAGGCTCAGGACAATCACCGCGGCGACGGCCGACAGGCGGGACTTGGCAATATTCATCGGGGGCCGATCTCCGGCTGAACTCACGTCCAGCGCTCTAGCGCGGTTTAGGGCCAAGAGGAAACAGCATTGCGAACATGCGGGCGCGCTTCGTGAGGCTATGTTGGGACAAACCCTCAATAGTTTCGTCATCCCGGGCCTTGCGCCCGGGATCCCTCCGTCCGCCGCACGGGCGGGGGTGTGGCGCGCTGGCGCGCCAAGGCGCCTCACTTGGGAGCTGAACGAGGGATTCCGGGCACAAGGCCCGGAATGACGGTTGAGAGGGAGTGGATGGGAACTGGCGCATGGAACGATGGGTTCCAGGCGCCGGATTTCGCCCCGAACCCCGTCACGACAACGCCCGACGACCACCCGCCTCGCGTTGACACTCGCTAGGCCGGTGCTTAAGTCTCCGCGCGCATGCAAGAAGCGGGTCTAGGCCAGCTTCGACGCCTCGAATTTACCGTAGTGAAGGCCCTCAAGCCTTAGCGCCGGCCTCACAGACACACTCCGGATTCCCTATTCATGCTCGGCTTCGCCAAAAAGCTCTTCGGCTCTTCCAACGACCGCAAGGTCAAGATGATGTCCACGCGCGTGGCCAAGATCAACGCGCTGGAGCCGGAATACGCGGCGCTGTCGGACGAGGCCCTGAAGGCCAAGACCGATGAGTTCAAGGCCCGCCTGGCCAAGGGCGAGACCCTGGAAGACCTGATGCCCGAGGCCTTCGCCGTGGTGCGCGAGGCCTCCAAGCGCGTGCTGGGCATGCGCCACTTCGACGTCCAGATGGTCGGCGGCATGGTCCTGCACAACGGCGGCATCTCCGAGATGCGCACCGGCGAAGGCAAGACCCTGGTCGCCACCCTGCCCACCTATCTCAACGCGCTCGAGGGCAAGGGCGTCCACGTCATCACCGTCAACGACTACCTGGCCCGGCGCGACGCCGAGTGGATGGGCCAGATCCACAACTTCCTGGGCCTGACCTACGGGGTGATCGTCAACGGCCTCAGCCAGGGCGAGCGCCAGCGCGCCTATCGCAGCGACATCACCTACGGCACCAACAACGAGTTCGGCTTCGACTACCTGCGCGACAACCTGGTCTACAGCGTCGAGGAAATGGTCCAGCGCGGCCACCACTACGTCATCGTCGACGAGGTGGACTCGATCCTGATCGACGAGGCCCGCACGCCGCTGATCATCTCGGGCCCGACCGAGGACCGCAGCGAGTTCTACAAGACCATCGATCTGCTCGTGAAGGAGCTGATCAAGGACAAGACCAACTACGACCACGACGAGAAGCAGAAGCAGGTCATCCTCACCGAGGACGGCCAGGAGCGCATCGAAGAGATCCTGATGGCGGGCGGCCACCTGGCCGAGGACACCGCCGGCCTCTACGACGCCGCCAACATCTCGGTGGTGCACCACGTCAACCAGGCCCTGCGCGCCAACGTGCTGTACACGCTCGACAAGGACTACATCGTCAAGGACGGCGAGGTGATCCTGATCGACGAGTTCACCGGCCGCATGATGACCGGCCGCCGGCTGTCGGAAGGCCTGCACCAGGCCATCGAGGCCAAGGAAGGCGCCGACATCCAGCCCGAGAACCAGACCCTGGCCTCGGTGACCATCCAGAACTATTTCCGCCTCTACAAGAAGCTGGCCGGCATGACCGGCACGGCGGCGACCGAGGCCCAGGAGTTCGACGACATCTACAAGATGGGCGTCAGCGAAATCCCGACCAACCGCCCCGTCCTGCGCATCGACGACGACGACGAGGTCTATCGCACCGAGCGCGAGAAGAACGACTCGATCCTCAAGCAGATCGCCCACTGCCACGCCCACGGCCAGCCGATCCTGGTCGGCACGGTGTCGATCGAGAAGTCCGAGGAACTGTCCAAGCTGCTGTCGACCTATGAGTACAAGGTCGAGATGTCGCGCGCGCCGAAGGGCGCCTACGCCGGCAAGGACGACAAGGAACTGGCCAAGATCGGCGACGACGCCTTCGACGTCGTCCACAAGACCGGCAAGGGCATCCCGCACCAGGTGCTGAACGCCCGCTTCCACGAGCAGGAAGCCGGCATCGTCGCCGACGCCGGCGTGCCCGGCGCGGTGACCATCGCCACCAACATGGCCGGCCGCGGCACCGACATCCAGCTGGGCGGCAACCTGGACATGCGCCTGGCCAACTGGCGCCAGCAGCAGAAAGGCCTGGGGATCACCCCGAGCCACGAGGACGAGGCCGCCCAGCGCGCCGAGCTGGAGACCGAGATCTCCGCCGCCAAGGCCCAGGCGCTGGCCGCCGGCGGCCTGTTCGTGCTCGGCACCGAGCGCCACGAAAGCCGCCGCATCGACAACCAGCTGCGCGGCCGCACCGGCCGCCAGGGCGACCCGGGCCGCAGCAAGTTCTTCCTGTCGTGCGAGGACGACCTGCTGCGCATCTTCGCCGGCGAGCGCCTGGACGCGATCATGCGCACCTTCGGCGTCCAGGAAGGCGAGGCGATCACCCACAAGTGGCTGAACAACGCCATCGCCACCGCCCAGAAGCGCGTCGAGCAGCGCAACTACGAGATCCGCAAGAACCTCCTGAAGTACGACGACGTCGTCAACGACCAGCGCAAGGCCGTATTCGAGCAGCGCCAGGAGTTCATGGAGGCGACCGACCTCTCGGAAATCATCACCGAGATGCGCCACGACGTCGTCGACGACTTCGTGGCCCGCTACATGCCGCCCAAGGCCTATGCCGAGCAGTGGGACATCGAGGGCCTGGACGAGCGCGTCCAGTCGATCCTCGGCATGACCCTGCCGCTGAAGGACTGGGCCGGCGAGGAAGGCATCGGCGACGAGGAGATGCGCGAGCGCATCAGCAAGGCCGCCGACGCCCACGCCGCCGAGCGCGAAGTGATCATCACCCCCGAGCAGATGCGCTCGGTGGAAAAGAGCTTCCTGCTGCAGATGATCGATCTGCAGTGGCGCGAGCACCTGATGCACCTGGACCACCTGCGCAACGTCATCGGCCTGCGCGGCTACGGCCAGCGCGACCCGCTCAACGAGTACAAGACCGAGGCCTTCTCGCTGTTCGAGAAGCTGCTGGGCGACCTGCGCACCAACACCACCCGCTGGCTGATGACGGTCGAGATCGCCTATGCCGAGCCCGAGCCGCTGCATACGCCCGAGGGCCTGGTCGAGGTCCACCTCGACCCGCTGACCGGCGAGAACATCGCCGTGGCCGGCGCCCTGCCCGAGGGGCTGTCGCCGGAACAGCGCGAAGCCCTGCCGGTCTCGGTCCTGCCGGAAGGCTGGGAAAACACCGCCCGCAACGGCGCCTGCCCCTGCGGCTCGGGCAAGAAGTTCAAGCACTGCCACGGGGCGTTGGTTTAAGCGCCCCTTCCCTCTCCCCTTGCGGGAGAGGGTGGCCTCGCGGAGCGAGGTCGGGTGAGGGGTTGAAGACCGCAAAAGCCGCGACAAGCCTCAAGGCCGGTCGCGGCTTTTGTCGTTTGAGAGACCCCTCATCCGTCGGCTTCGCCGACACCTTCTCCCGCAAGGGGAGAAGGAGAAGTTAGCCCGCCACCAACGCCGCGCGCAGCGCCTGGATCTGCCGGTTGAGGGCGTCCAGCTGGTCCAGGGTCATGGCCGACTTGGCCACCAGGGTCTCGCCCAGGCAGTCACAGCGGTTCAGCAGCGTCCGGCCGGCCGGCGTCAGGAAGACCTGGACCTGGCGCTCGTCGACCGAACTGCGCTGGCGGATGACCAGGCCGGCCTGCTCCAGCCGCTTGACCGGCGGGGTGATCGTGCTGGATTCCAGCGCCAGCCGGTGGGCGATCGCGCCGACGGTCGCGCCGTCGTCCTCGCCCAGCACGCTGAGCACCAGGTACTGCGGATAGGTGACGCCCATCTCGTCGAGCATCGGCTTGTAGGTGCGGGTGATCGCCATGCTGGTGGCGTAGAGCGTGAAGCAGATCTGGTTGTCCAACGGGATAGGCACGGCGGGGGTCCTCGCGGGCGAAACGCCCTTTCCGGTTACATACCACGAAAAATGATATCGCGACAAAGATTGTGCTGGACAGGTCGTCGCAGGCGCCTTAGCCATGTCGATATCGCAACAACGAATATCGCGACATCAATCAAAGGGACATCCAATGAGCCAGCCGAACAGCCAAGCCTCGCGCCGCAATGTGATGACCGCCAGCCTGGGCCTCGCCGCCGCCGCGGCCGCCCTGCCCTTCGCCGCCGCCTCGGCCCAGGCCGCCGCCCCGGCCGCCGCGAAGAAGGCCGCCAGCGCCAAGACCACCACGGGCAGCGGCTTCGTCACCACCCAGGACGGCACGCAGATCTTCTACAAGGACTGGGGCCCCAAGACCGCCCAGCCGATCGTCTTCCACCACGGCTGGCCGCTGAGCGCCGACGACTGGGACGCCCAGATGCTGTTCTTCCTGGCCCAGGGCTATCGCGTCATCGCCCATGACCGCCGCGGCCACGGCCGCTCGACCCAGACCGACACCGGCAACGAGATGGACACCTACGCCGCCGACGTCATCGCCCTGGCCGCCCACCTGGACCTGAAGAACGCCATCCACGTCGGCCACTCGACCGGCGGCGGCGAGGTCGCCCGCTACGTGGCCCGCGCCGAGCCCGGCCGGGTGTCGAAGGCCGTGCTGATCGGGGCCGTGCCGCCGATCATGCTCAAGACCCCCGCCAATCCCGGCGGCCTGCCGATCGAGGTGTTCGACGGCTTCCGCGCCGCCCTGGCGGCCAACCGCGCCCAGTTCTTCCGCGACGTGCCGGCCGGCCCGTTCTTCGGCTTCAACCGTCCGGGCGCCAAGGTCAGCCAGGGCCTGGTCGACAACTGGTGGCGCCAGGGGATGATGGGCGGCGCCAAGGCCCATTACGACTGCATCACCGCCTTCTCGGAAACCGACTTCACGCCCGACCTGAAGGCCATCGACGTGCCGGTGCTGGTCATGCACGGCGACGACGACCAGATCGTGCCGATCGCCGACTCCGCCCTGCTGGCGGTCAAACTGCTCAAGAAGGGCCAGCTGAAGGTCTATCCCGGCCTGCCGCACGGCATGGCCACGACCCACGCCGAGATCATCAACAAGGACCTGCTGGCCTTCTTCCGCGGATAGTCTGACGCCCAGACCCACCCACAGTCGTCATCCCCCGACTTGTTCGGGGGATGACGGAGGTTTTGAGGTGAAGGCGCGTTTTCAGCGCCCGGTCCGTTAGCTGTTCATGGACCCTAAGGTCGCCCCTCCGCGCGAGGACGCCCGCCACCCTGGCGGGCGTCCTTTCGTGCGTCGGCATGGGGCCAATCGGGAGATTGCTGTAGCCTGGCCCGGTTCAGCAGGGCCAAGCGATGAACCAGCCGGTCTATCTCGAACGCGCGCCCCGGCCGAGCCTGGCCCGCGTGGTCGCCTGCGTCTGGAGCTACGCCCGCGCCGACGGGCCCGACGCGGTGCAGCAGGTGGTGCCCGACGGCTGTCCCGAACTGATCGTCCACCTGGGTCCGCCCCACGCCGAGCGCGGGGCCGACGACGTCTGGAGCCCGCAGCCGACGCCGCTGCTGGCCGGTCAGCTGACCCGACCGCTGCACCTGCGCTCGCGCGGGGCCGGCCGGATCGTGGCGGTGCGCTTCAAGCCGTTCGGGGCGCGGCGGTTCGCCGGCCAGCCGATGCGCCCGCTCACCGATCGCCGCGTCGCCCTGGCGGCGCTGCATGGGGCAGCGGCGGCCGACGCCCTGCGGACCGCGGTCGAAGCCGCCGCCGACCCTCTGGAGGCCGTGCAAGACTATGTCGAGGCCCGACTGGCGGCCGCGCCTCCCCTCGCCGCCGAGGACGCCGTCGCCCGGGCCGTCGAGAGGCTGCTGGACGAAGCCGGCGTCGCGACCTCCGCCCAGCTGACCGCCGCCTCGGGCCTGCCGCCCCGCCAGCTGCAACGGCAGTTCCTCGACATAATCGGCGTCTCGCCGCGCACCCTGCGCGGCGTCGTCCGCGTGCGCCGGGTCACCGACGCGGTGCGCGAGGGGGCGGTCGACCTGGCGGAGGCGGCGCTGGCGGCCGGCTATTTCGACCAGGCCCAGATGGGTCGCGACTTCCGCCGCTTCGTCGGCGCCGCCCCCGCCGCCTTCCTGCGCGGCGACCCCGGCCTGGCGCTCAGCCTGGCCCTGTCGGAAACCTACAAGCCCACCCCGCATGAAGGGCGCTAGCGTCACCCGGCAGAGGAGAGATCCATGAAAACGATATCCGCCGTCGCGATCTGGCTGGCGACCACCGCGATGCAGGCGCCCAACCTGGACTGGATGGCCGGCGACTGGCGTTCCTGCGGCGCGACATCGATCGTCGAGGAGCACTGGCTGGGCTCGGGCCCCCTGCTGGCCGGCGTCAACCTGACCCGCTCGCCCCGCCAGACCACCTTCGAGCACCTGCGGATCGCGCCGGGCCCCGGCGGTCCGACCTACTATGCCAGCCCGGGCGGGCGGCCCGCCGTGGCCTTCGCGCTGAAGACGTCGGGCAAAGACTTCGCGGTGTTCGAGAACCTGGCGCACGACTTCCCCAAGCGCATCGCCTACCGCCGCGACGGCGAGGCCCTGGTCGCCGAGGCCACCGACCAGGCCGGCCACGGCCCAAGCTGGCGCTTCCTGCCCGCGGCCGCGTCGCCGCCCTGCGCGCCGCTGTAGGGCGCCCCCCGCGTCAGGCCGTGACCCCGCGCTTCCCCTCGCTGCGCCCCGCCACCCAGGCCGCGCCCAGCAGCACCGCCGCCGCCACCAGCCCCGAGGTCCGCAGCCCCGCCGCGATCCGCTCGGGCCCGCCGGCCGCCAGCGCGCCCATCAGCGCCACGCCGACCGCCCCGCCGGCCTGGCGGCAGGCGTTGAGCACGCCCGAGGCCGTGCCCGACCAATGGCGGTCGACGCTGGCCAGCAGGGCGCTGGTCATGGCCGGCACCGCCGTGCCCATGCCGGCCGGGATCAGCAGGAAGCCGGGAACCATCATCCAATAGGGGCTGTCGGCCGAAAGCCGGCTGGTCAGGGCGTAGCCGGCCGCCGCCACCAGCACGCCGCCGGCCATGGTCCGCGCCGCGCCGAACCGGTGGGCGAGCCGGCCGCTCAGCAGGTTGGAGACGATGAAGGTCGCCGTCAGCGGCAGGAAGGCCAGGCCCGCCTGGACCACGCTGTAGCCGGCCGAACGCTGCAGGAAGAGGCCGAGCACGAAGATCACCCCGTAATAGGTGAAGTTGACGCTGACCCCGATCACCACCGCCGACCAGACCATCCGGTTGCGGAACACGTCCAGCGGCACGGCCGGATGGCGGCTGCGCGCCTCGACCGCCAGGAAGGCCGCCGCGGCCAGCCCCCCGCCCAGCAGCACGGCCAGGACCAACGGGTCGCCCCAGCCGCGATGGCCGCCCTCGATCACCGCCCCGACCAGGCCGGCCAAGGCCACGAAGGCCAGGACCTGGCCGGGCAGGTCCAGCGGCCGCTTCTCGCGCGGCGGGACCTCGGGCACGAACGCCAACGTCAGGGCCGCGCCGACCAGGCAGAGCGGCAGGTTGACCAGGAACACCCAGCGCCAGCCCAGCGCGCCGATCAGCAGGCCGCCGATCACCGGTCCGGCGGCGATCGACACCCCGCCGGCCGCCGTCCACCAGCCCACCGCCCAGGCCCGGGCCTTGTCGTCGCCGGCCGCCGCGTGGGTGATCAGGGCCAGGGACGGCGGCACCAGCAGCGCCGCGGCCGCCCCCTGCACCGCCCGGCCCAGGATCAGCCCCGCCGCGCTCTGGGCCAGGCCGCAGGCGGCCGAGGAGACGGCGAACAGGATCAGCCCCGCCAGGAAGGCCCTGCGCGGCCCGAAGCGGTCGCCCAGCGCCCCGGCCGACAGCAGCAGCGCCGCCAGCAGCAGCGTGTAGGCGTCGACCACCCATTGCAGGCTGGCGGTCGGGGCGTTGAACTCGCGGCCGATGGCGTCGAGGGCCACGTTGACGATGGTGACGTCCAGCTGGACGATGGTGAAGCCGAAACTGGCGGCGACGAGGATCAGCGGAAGGTTGGCGATTCGGGAGGGGGTCATGGGGCGATCTTCGCCCGTGGCGGCCGAGGATGTTACATCGAAGGCTGAAGCATCGTTCGCCGGCATCCCCTATATTCCGCTCATGGAACCCAACATCGCCTCCCCCGCCGCCCTGATCGGCGACCCTGGCCGGGCGGCCATGCTGCAGCTGCTGATGGACGGCCGCGCCCACCCGGCCGGGGCCCTGGCCTGGGCGGCCGGGCTGACCGCCCAGGCCGCCAGCAACCATCTGACGCGGCTGGTCGATGGCGGACTGGCCACGGTCGAGCGCGAGGGCCGCCACCGCTACTACCGCCTGGCCAACGCCGAGGTCGCCCACGCCCTGGAGGCCCTGGCCGTGCTGGCCGCCCCGGTCCGTTCGCTGGAGCAGCCCCGCTCACCCAAGGCCCGGGCCCTGCGCGACGGCCGCTGCTGCTACGGCCACCTGGCCGGACGGCTGGGGATCGCGGTGGCCGACGGCCTGGTGGATCGCGGCCTGATCGTCCCGGCCGACGACAAGCTCTACGCCGTCACGGCGGCGGGCTGCGCGTGGTTCGAGGACCTGGGCCTGGATCTCGCCAGCCTGCGCTCCAAGCGCGGCGCGGCCCGCCAGTGCCTGGACTGGACCGAGCGCCGCCACCACCTGGCCGGCCCGCTGGGCGTGGCCCTGCTGTCGCGGATGGCGGACCTGGCCTGGCTCGACGCCGACCGAGCCAGCCGGGTGGTGCGCCTGACCGCCTTAGGGCGGCAGGAACTGCTGGCGCGGCTGGGCGTCGACCTGGAAGCGGCCGAGGGGCGCGAGGCGGCTTAGGAGAGGGGAAAGCGCTCAAAGCTTGGGCGAACCACCGATTCCCGGCCCGGTTACAAAAGTGTCCCAAGCCAAGACGCTCGCCAGGGTTGATACTCCGCGTCTCAACGGAGCGACCGCCATGCCCGACTTCCAACTCGCCCTGGCCCCCAAGCAGCTGACCCAGACCATCAACCCGTGGTCCTGGACGATGGGAAACGTCAGCCTGTTCAGCATCAACCTGGGAACCTCCAAGGCGCCCGGCGTCGAGAGCCGGGTGCTCAACGAGGTGGGCACCTATGGCCGCCAGCTGGGCCGGATCGGCGAGGCCCTGGCCACCGTGATCGCCTGGGCCGAGAGCCAGGGCATGCCCGGCAACAAGGCCATCGAGGAGCTCAAGCTGCAGCTGGAGCACATCGACGTCATCCGCCGCGAGGAAGGCCTCTCGGCGGCCCTGCCGGCGGCGACAGCGGCGGTGATGAAAGGCTAGACGGCTTCCCGCCGTAGAGCGAGCAGCTGCCGGCCGCCCCGGAAGCCGGCCCAGAACAGCACGATCTCGGCGAGATTTACGACCAACCACAGGATTTCCCGCCACAGCGGAACCGGCATCTGACCCGCCAACGGACTGCCGTTGATCTTGCCGAGGCCGAACATCAACAAGCCATAGAGCGCGAACAGCCCGAGGATCATTGGAATGAGCCGGGTCAGCTTGCCCCATTGCACCACGCCGAGCCCTGCGGCTCCCAAGGCGCAGATCAGGCTCCAAATCGCCAACCCGTAAATCCAGGCAGGCGAGATCGTCGCGGCGACCATCCTGGCCGCCTCCGAGCCCCGGCCGTAAAGGACCGGGGCAAACGCGCGGGCATTGGCGACATAGCTTTCGGCGGTCATGACCAGGATCACCGCGACCACCACCCCATAGGCGGCCATCAGGAAAGCGCCCAACGCCCCGGCCTGGGCGGCCGCCTTCGCCTCGCCCTCGGTCCTGACCGACCGGGCCGGATTGATCGCTCGTAGAAGTGCGTTCACGCAAAAACTCTCGAAAACTTCAGAACACCATCGAGAGTTGAGCCGAGCCGGTCAAGAACGACCTAGGCCGCCTCGACCCCGAACTGCAGCCGCGCCAGCTTGGCGTACAACCCGCCCTGGGCCGACAGTTCGGCGTGGGTGCCCTGCTCGACCACGCGGCCGTCCTCCATGACCACGATGCGGTCAGCCTTGAGCACCGTGGCCAGGCGGTGGGCGATGACCAGGGTCGTGCGGCCCGACATCGCGTCGTGCAGGGCCTTCTGGACCAGGCGCTCGTTCTCGGCGTCCAGGGCGCTGGTGGCCTCGTCGAGCAGCAGGATCGGGGCCTGGCGGACCAGGGCCCGGGCGATGGCCAGGCGCTGGCGCTGGCCGCCCGACAGGGTCTTGGCGCGCTCGCCGACCGGGGTGTCGAAGCCCTGCGGCAGGGCCTCCAGGAAGCCGGTGGCCTGGGCGGCGGCGGCGGCGGTCCTGGCCTCGTCCTCGGTGGCGTCCTCGCGGCCGAAGCGGATGTTGTCCAGGGCCGAGCCCGAGAACAGCGGCGAGTCCTGAGCCACCAGGGCCATGCGGGCCCGCACGTCGGCCGGGTCGGCCTCGCGCAGGTCGACGCCGTCCAGGCGGATCGCCCCGGCCTGCGGGTCGTAGAAGCGCAGCAGCAGGCGCAGGACGGTGCTCTTGCCCGCCCCCGAGGGGCCGACCAGGGCCACGGTCTCGCCGGGCTTCACGGCCAGGTCGAAGCCGCGCAGGGCCGGCAGGTCCGGGCGGCCCGGATAGGCGAAGGTGACGTTCTCGAAGGCGATCGCCCCCCGGGCCGGGACCGGCAGGACCTGGGGCCGTTCCGGCGCGGCGATGGCCGGGTCGGAATTGAGCAGCTCGGAGATCCGCTCCATCGCGCCGGCCGCCTTCTGGACGTCGCCCCACACCTCGCCCAGGGCCCCGATCGAGCCGGCGGCCATGATCGCCAGCAGGGCGAACTGCGCCAGGGTGCCGGGCGTCATCTCGCCCGACAGCACCAGGTGCGCGCCGGTCCACAGCAGCAGGGTGATGCCGCCGAACGCCAGGACGATGACCACCGCGGTCATCACCGCCCGGGCCGTGATCCGCTTGACCGAAGCCTTGTAGGCCGACTCCACCGCCCCGCCGAACCGGCTGGGGG